>NZ_CP077092.1:2186250-2498571 GCF_014268585.2 Pseudomonas iranensis | reverse complement strand
CCAGTAAAGCAGTGAGCATGACCGACGGTAACTTCACCTCGAACGTAGCTCAATGTCCGCTCAAGGGTCCGTTGCTGATCGAAAGCAAATTCGAATCGGTTTACGACATTCCCGTCGGCGATATCGAAGTCGAAATCGTGGCCGTGGACGGTGGTGCTGTCAGCAAGGTCAAACTCGACGCCCAAGGCAAAGCCGCATGGACCGGCGGTATGCCCGGCAAGTTCTACACAATTCGCGTCCATAACGAAGTGACCCCGGCGCAGATCAACGCCCTCTTCAGTTCTTACAGCGGCGTGACTGCGGACCTTGAAGGTTTCCTGCGCAAGGAATGGGCCGGCTTCAAACCGCAATGGTCGAATCTTTCGACCTCCGGCACAGCCATGGCCATCGGCAACGGCATTCTTGAAGGTGGCTGGGAAGCGATCAAGGGCGTGTGGGACGGCATCAGTCTCGTGCTCGACATCCTCCAGGACCCAGGAAAGTTTGCGAAAGATCTCGGCGCTGGCGCAGACGAGCTGATCAAAGTCGCCAAAAGCTCGCCTGACATCATGAAAAAAGCCATGTTGCTGGCCAGTGACGAAGCGGCTTTGTTTTTGCTGGTACGCAGTGCGGTAATCTGGCTGGCGGGCTTGCCGCCGATGAAGATGGCGGGTGATGTAGCGAAGATGACCACGGCCATTGTCGTAGGCATTGCAATCGACATCGTGATCGGCGTGGTATTGACCATCGCGGCAGAAGGTACCGGCGTCATCTACCTTGCGGCCCGACTGAAGAAGTACGGAGAGCTTGTCATCAAGGCTGTGATCGGCTTCGTGAAGTCGGTGTTCAAGATCATCAACGGCTTTATGGAGTATGTCGCCAAGTACACCGCAGTGGCGGCCCGAGGGGTGACGGCGAAGGTCAGGAACGGGATTTCCGAGTTGCGTTTTGATGGCAAGAGAAACGCCAGACTTGCTGAAGGCAGAGTCGCTGATGATGTATCGACCCAGGCGACAAATCCCGCCGAAAAGAGCGCAGAGCCTGCTGCAAAGACTTGCACTAGCGGCTGCCCTGTTTCGATGGTCACTGGCGAAGAATTACTGACGTTAACTGACGGCCACCTCGACGGCCTGCTCCCGTTTGAATGGAGCCGCCTCTATCGCACCAGTGCTGTGGAAATCGACTGCGGTCTCGGCTATGGCTGGAGCCACGCGCTCGCTCATCGCATCGAGATCAATGGCGATGAAGTCATCTGGACCGATCAGGAAAACCGCTCCACCGTTCTCCCACTTCCGAGCGAGCAGCGTCCCGCCATCACCAACAGCCTATCGCACGCGGCCATTTTTCTAGGTGACGATCCATCCGAGCTGATTCTCGCGCAGGCTGGCAAGCGACCATCGTTCTATCACTTCCGCTTCGACAGCAAAGGCGCGACCCTGATCGCCATCAGCGATAGCTATGGCAACCGCTTGCACGTTACTCGAGACATCCATGGGCGCATCAAACGTCTCGACAACGGTGCCGGCCGCGCCCTGCTCCTGCGCTACGATCGCAAGCACATCATCGCCGTCGACTATCAACAGTTCCTGCCAGCGGACAATCTTGAGGCCGCATGGAACACAGTGCAGACGCTGGTCACTTACAGCTACGACACGCAGCATCGCCTGATCGAGGCGAAGAATGCCGCCGACGAAGCCGAACGCTATCGCTACAACGACCAGCACGTCATTCTCGAGCGGCAATTGGCAGGCGGCGCGGCGTTCTACTGGGAGTGGGAAAACGAAGGCAAACTGTCTCGGTGTACACGTCACTGGGCCAACTTTTCCCAGATGGAAGCGCAATACGCCTGGGACGACAAAGGCAGCGTTACCGTTACCAACGCCGATGGTAGCGAAGAGGTCTACACCCACGATGATCAGGCGCGACTGATCAGCAAAATTGATCCCGATGGTGCCGAGCATCAAAAAGCCTATAACGACAAGGGTCAATTGATCGCGGAAAAGGACCCATTGGGCGCCGTTACCGAATACCGCTACGACGACAACGGACTGATGACCGCTGTCATCCCCCCAGAAGACGAAGCTACAACTTACGAATATATCAACGGCTTCGTCAGCGACGTTCGTCGCGGCAAAGCCAGTTGGAAGTATCAACGCAACCGACAGGGTGATGTCACTGCGCAGATTGACCCGGACGGCAATGCCACCCATTACAGCTATGACCCGCAGGGTCGTCTGTTGGAAATCCGTCACCCGGACGGCAGCCGTCATCAACTCGGTTGGAACAATCTCGGTCAACTGCTTGAAGAACGTCTTCCCGACGGCGGTCAGCGCAAGTACCGTTACGATGCACTAGGCAGGCAGATCACTCGCCAGGAAGAGTCCGGCGCGATCACTCATTACCAATGGGATGCTGCCAATCGCCTTGCCCAAGTTACGCTGCCCGGCGGCGCCACTCGCGCATTCAGCTACAACGCCTACGGCAATGTCACTGCTGAACGTGACGAACTTGGCCGTATCACCCGCTATGAATATGCCAACAATCTTCACCTCGTCAGCCGCCGCATCAATCCCGACGGCAGCCAACTGCGCTATCGCTACGACAACTCGCGCCTGCTGCTCACTGAAATCGAAAACGAGCGCGGCGAGCACTACCACCTCGATTACTACGCCAACGGCCTGATCCAACAGGAAACAGGCTTCGATGGTCGTCGGACCGCCTACGAGTACGACCTCAACGGCCAACTGCTGAAGAAAGCCGAGTTCGGCGATGACGGCAGCGAACTGGTCACCGAATATCAGCGTGACGCCGCAGGTCGTCTGCTTGTAAAAACGCTACCCGACGGCGAAGAGATTCACTACAGCTACGACGCGCTTGGCCGCCTCGTTAACGTTGACGACGGCCATTGGCCGCTCGCCTACAAATACGATCTCCAAGACCGACTCATCGAGGAACACCAAGGCTGGGGCACTCTGCGCTACGAATACGACAGCGTCGGCCAGCTCAAGCACTGCCGTTTGCCCGATGGCAGCAAACTCGATTACCGCCACCAACCTGGCGGGCAACTCAGCAGCATCGACCTCAACGGCTCGCGCCTGACCAGCCACCAGTTCAGTGCCGGCCGCGAACAACAGCGCCAACAAGGCTTGCTGCTCAGCCAGTACCAATACGACGAACAGGGCCGACTTCAAGCACACAGTGTCAGCCAGCGGGACGAGCACCTGCTCCAGCGTCGCTACAACTACGATGCCAACGGCAACCTTGCCGGCATTAACGACAGCCGCAAAGGCAACCGCAGCTATCACTACGACCCGCTGGATCGCCTGATCAGCGTGCGCGGCGCCATGCCAGAGAGCTTCGCTCACGACCCGGCAGGCAACCTCCTCGGACAAAATGACCTGCCCGTTGCGAACCCCGCAAACGTCAAAGGCAACCGCCTGCTGATGCAAGGCGACCGCCATTACGATTACGACGCCTACGGCAACCTGATCCGCGAACGCCGTGGCACCGGCCAAAAGCTCGTCACCGAGTACCGCTACGACTGCCAGCACCGCCTGATCGGCGTCAGCCTGCCGGGTGGCAGCACCGCAAGCTACAAATACGACGCCTTTGGCCGCCGCATCGAGAAAACCGTCGACGGCCATACCACTGAATTTCTATGGCAAGGCGAACGCCTCATCGCTGAAAGCGCCGAGAACCGCTACCGCAGTTACATCTACGAACCGGGCACCTTCCGCCCGTTGGCAATGCTCGACGGCGAAGGCCCGCTAAAAGCGGCCCCGTTCTACTACCAACTCGACCACCTCGGCACGCCGCAGGAACTGACCGACTACAGCGGCGAAATCATGTGGTCGGCAAAATACCGCGCCTACGGCAACCTCGCGGCGCTGGATGTGAGCGAAATCGATAATCCGCTGCGTTTTCAAGGGCAGTATTTCGACGCCGAGACAGGGTTACATTACAACCGCCACCGCTACTACAATCCCGGGACTGGCCGGTTCTTAACGCCGGATCCGATCAAGCTTGCGGGCGGGTTGAATAGCTACCAGTACGTGCCTAACCCTACTGGGTGGGTGGATCCGTTGGGGCTGAGCAGCAATAACTGCCCTCCCAAGCGCGTTGACACTAGCGATTACCAGACGCGGAAAGAGTTAAGATCCGACGTCTATAACGCGCAGAGGCCAGGAGGTTTCCATAAAACGAAACATCTGAATGCGAAATCTGCCGACCAAGCCAGAGAATTGAGTTTGGGTAATGGATCACGTGGTGGTCAACCCGAAGCTTCTTATCTGCCCGACATCGCAAACAATGTTAAAGGATTCGAAAAACAAGCTGCATATGGGGCGATAAAAGATGGAAACGTATTCGACCACGGTGGCACTCGATTCATGTTTTACAGATCCGAACACCCTGTGGGCTACAACGAGGGACAACTTACAAACTGGATAAGAATTGAACTAACTGATGGAGGAAATAAGCCTGTGATCCACAGCTTTCCGGCATCACCACAGCAAGTGAAAAAATACATGGGTAAAGCAAAATGAAAAAACTAGAATTCGAACTACAGCCACTCCGAGTGCCTAGTGACTGGACAATAACCATAAATAATTTGTACGAAATAGAACTAACACCGGAAACCGCGCACTGGTTTAGCAGTTCTGTTTTATTAGGTGGTGCAAGACAAAGCACAGGCTATTGCTTCGATTCTAGAGTAGAACCTGAGGGAGACCCAAAGGGCGAGTTCGTGGTAGAGTTTCTTACAATTAAATACGATCGAAAAGGCGAACCAATCGGCGACTCTGCCAAAACCTTGGAAATATTCCGAACAACATGCAAAAAAAAATATATTGAGAAAATAGAGCAATACATGCGCGAAAATTGAAAACAACGAGCCAATCATTAATAAACTACGCATGCTATTTTTCATCAAAAACAAAACCAACCTCAACACTGTTACCTACAAAATCTTGGGCTTCGGAGAGGCTTCAACCCCTACGAATTTAGGGATACAAACTAAATCATTCACGCAGATCAAATGAAAACTGTATAACCGCCAGCTGGCGGTCACCTGACTAGCATCGGCCTCAAGGTTCACGCCTCACGTCTCACCAATTCAACGCCGGTCGCGAGCAAGAGCGGCAGCAAGGCTTGCTGCTCAGTCAGTACCAATAACGATGAACAGGGCCGACTGCAAGCGCAAAGCGTCAGCCAGCGGGACAAACACCTGTTCCAGCGCCGCTACCAATACGACGCCAATGGCAACCTCGCCGGCATCGACGACAGCCGCAAAGGCAACCGCAGCTATCACTACGACCCGCTGGATCGCCTGATCAGCGTGCGCGGCGCCATGCCAGAGAGCTTCGCTCACGACCCGGCAGGCAACCTCCTCGGACAAAATGACCTGCCCGTTGCGAACCCCGCAAACGTCAAAGGCAACCGCCTGCTGATGCAAGGCGACCGCCATTACGATTACGACGCCTACGGCAACCTGATCCGCGAACGCCGTGGCACCGGCCAAAAGCTCGTCACCGAGTACCGCTACGACTGCCAGCACCGCCTGATCGGCGTCAGCCTGCCGGGTGGCAGCACCGCAAGCTACAAATACGACGCCTTTGGCCGCCGCATCGAGAAAACCGTCGACGGCCATACCACTGAATTTCTATGGCAAGGCGAACGCCTCATCGCTGAAAGCGCCGAGAACCGCTACCGCAGTTACATCTACGAACCGGGCACCTTCCGCCCGTTGGCAATGCTCGACGGCGAAGGCCCGCTAAAAGCGGCCCCGTTCTACTACCAACTCGACCACCTCGGCACTCCGCAAGAGCTCACCGACTACAGCGGCGAAATCATGTGGTCCGCGAGGTACCGAGCGTACGGCAACCTCGCTGCGCTGGATGTCAGCGAAATCGATAATCCGCTGCGCTTCCAAGGTCAGTATTTCGACGCGGAGACAGGCTTACATTACAACCGTCACCGCTACTACAATCCGGGAACTGGACGGTTTTTGACGCCCGATCCGATCAAGCTTGCGGGTGGGTTGAATAGCTACCAGTACGTGACGAACCCTACGGGGTGGGTGGATCCGTTGGGGCTGAACGGGTGCCCGCCAGATGGAGATGGAAAAGGAAGTCCAACGACAACGACTGGAAATGCAAAGGTCGATACCAAAGAACCGCTTCCACCGGATGTGGACTGGTCAAGTCCTAGCGTCAAAAGAGCCTCTGCACAACTTGACCAAGGCGCTAAGGACGTTACGGTAAACAGTCGAGCGGAAGCTGAAGAATTGTTTAGAGGAAAATATGTAGGGCAGGGATATAGAAATGCTGAAGAATTTAACTCCGTAACAGCCAAGGATTACTTCCAAACACCTCAAGGAAAAGAATCCTATTACCACTGGGATGACACTCCAGTGTCTGATATTGAAACTCGGAAGGTTTACATGGCCAATCACAGCCCTACCGACCCACATGCTGCCATGCCACATTTACAACTGCACCCTAAAGACGGAAAAGTAATTCGAATCTACTGGCCAAACTCATTTGCAGGTCAAAAATGACAGAACAAAAGAAAATTCCTCGGAGTGTATGGCATGGACTCGACGGAGCGAGCTACGACAACATTGCACAGGAACTCCCCTCAGAAGACCCATTGCTACGAAGATGGGCCTCAATATATGCAATTTACAAGTACAAATTTTCGAACGACCCACATCAATATTATGAATTTATTCACAAATCAAAAAATTCAAAATATGCATTAATAATATTCACTATACCTAGCGAGATAATCGATACAAACGATGGCATTGACGATCGCGACATCAACATTTCCGACCTACACACAATGAATTCTGAAGAGGAGATCTATACTACCCTAGGAAAACTAGGAATAGACTCAGAATCATTCACACCTCCATGGCGGTGCGAATACCCGCTTTAATAATGATCGATGGGCGGCATTGAATTAAATCTAGACTGCTTTTGGATTTTGATCGGTGACTGCCTATCGCGGGCAACTCAGCAGCGGCGACCTCAACGGCTCGCGCCTGACCAGCCAACAGTTCAGCGCCGGTCGCGAGCAACAACGCCAACAAGGCTTGCTGCTCAGCCAATGCCAATACGATGAACAAGGACAACTGCATGTTCACAGCGTCAGTCAGCGGGACAAATACCTGTTCCAGCGTCGCTACAACTACGACGCCAACGGCAACCTCGCCGGTATTAACGACAGCCGCAAAGGCAGCCGCAGCTTTCACTACGATCCACTGGATCGGCTGATCAGCGTACGCGGCGCTATGCCGGAGAGCTTCGCCCATGACCCGGCAGGCAACCTCCTCGGCCAGAATGACCTGCCCGCAGCCAACCTCGCCGACGTATAAGGTAATCGCCTGCTGATGCAAGGCGACCGCCACTACGACTACCACGCCTACGGCAACCTGATCCGCGAACGTCGCGGCACCGGCCAAAGGCTCGTCACCGAATACCGCTACGACTGCCAACACCGCTTGATCGGCGTCAGCCTGCCGGGAGGCAGCATCGAAATTTATAAATATGACGCTTTCGGCCGTCGCATCGAGAAAACAGTCGACGGCCGCACCACCGAGTTCCCTTGGCAAGGCGAACGCCTGATCGCCGAAAGCGCCGAGAACCGCTACCGCAGCTACATTTACGAACCGGGCACCTTCCGCCCGTTGGCGCTGCTCGACGGCGAAGGCCCGTGGAAAGCCGGCTCGTCTACTACCAACTCAAGCACGTCGGTGTCCCTCAAGGACTCATCTGCTACACCGGCAAGATCATGTGGTCGTGAAGTACCCGGCCTACAATAATCTCGCGACGCTGTACTCAGCGAACTCGCTAGCATCGCTAGAAAAAAATAAACCAGGGAATTTGAGACTGAGGACCCAAATGAATACCCGTCAGATAACGCTTGCCAATCGATGGACCGCAACCTTTCATAACATCGGCGAGTTTCGCATGGGCGTCGAGGGCTGGGGCTTGCTTCTAAAGGGTCCGGATAACCGGACGATCAAATACTTCGCAGACCAGATTGTTCTAGCGAACGACGAGGACGGCAACCAGGCCAACACCTGCATCCTGCTCTCGGTCGATGGTGTTTACGGCTGTTTGCATACGGCCGTAGACGGCGACTGGGTGATCGATTTTGAGCGAGGGATGATTGCTCCTCATCGAGTAACGATTCGCCACCATCACGACGCTTACGACGAGACCCTTGCGCTGTACGAGCAGCCCGCCTTCAAACGTGCGCGCCAGTACATCAGTGTTGTCGGAAAACACATCTATCTGACCTTTCCGCTAACCAGAGATGAGGATTTTCCCAATTTGTGGGAGGAATACTTGGCAATCCGCAAGCGCCAACTGGATGAGCTTTACTTCGCAACCTGATGAACGCATGGCTACATCCGGTACGCATCCCAACCGTTTTACGTCCTCACACTTCTCCAGTGTCCGACCCTGCCAAATTAAGCTTCACCTAAGCTTCCCCCGCTAGCATCCCGGCTCATCAACCTGTCGTCTTGAGCCGTGGATGAGTCCCTCCGACATGAAAGCCTTCGATCTACCCTCCCAGCCGCAATCCAACTTCAGCCTCGTCCTGGTCAATTACAAAACCCCGGACATCACCCGCATGTGTCTGGAACTGTTGCGCGAGCATGTTCAGGCGCAGGGCATTGCAGTGTGGGTGGTGGACAACGATTCGGCGGATGCCAGCCTCGATTATTTGCGTTCGCTGGACTGGATCAATCTGATCGAGCGGCCGTCGCCGGGCAAGGAAATGGGGCATATTGCCCATGGCAAGGCGTTGGATCTGGCCTTGGCGAAAGTTGAGACCGATTACTTGTTTCTGCTGCACACCGACACCTTTGTCTACGACATGGAAGTGTTCGCGATGATGATGCGCGAATGCACGAAAAGTGCGGACATGGCGGCGGTCGGTTGTGTTGAGCAACTTGATCGTGGGTTACTGCGTGATACCTGGCGTTTAACTTCGCGGTTCTGCAAACATCATGTTCGTCGGCTAAAAGTTCATTTCGGCCTGCGTTCGAAACCGCCACGCCCGTATAAAGAAACGCATCTGAAAAGTTTCTGCACGCTGTGGAATGCGCGTTTGATGAAGTCGCTGGGTTTGCACTTCTGCATGGATGAGGAGGTGCCGGGTTACACGCTTCAGGATCGAATGGTCGGGTTGGGCTATGGCGTCAGATTCCTCTCGCCGCGGAAGATCTTCCGCTACCTTGATCACATCCAGGCCGGTACCGTCGCGGCTGCGGGCACGTATGGCAAGGATCATCGCCGGACAAAAATGTACCAGCAGACCCTCAAACGCTTGCAGGGGCAGCACGGCAAAGCCGGCATGCAAGCTTCGACTTGATCGAAAACAATAAAAAAGGGCGACTGCAAAGTCGCCCTTTTTGTTTGCAGATTCTGTATACAACTTTTGCAAGTAGTGGAGTTCGCCCAGTGTAATGGCCTGGCAATCCATGCACCGGTAAAGAGCCCTGACACTGGGCGAACGCCGAGGATTTTAATTCAAACAAGTGGACATGTCGTCATGGGGAAACATGAAATTTTTGAACTGAAAAGTTAAAAACTGTGTTTTACCGATTTTCCCCGGGAATTGTCTTACAAAAAACTTTATATGATTGCTCTCATACATAAAGTTGTACAAGAGCAATAAACTTGTAGAGCTAATACTCAACTATCGTGCTGACTGGTCACTTTCAGGATATCGGTATAAGTGACAATAACGCTCTGCCCTACTTTCAGATCCTTCAACTTGGCCTGAATCTCCGGCTTCTTCACATCGAGCGTCTTCGATTGACCGGACGGATTCTGGAGAGTGACCTGATTGGTCTTCAAATCGATTTTGCTGATTTTCAGCTGCACCTGAACCTGACGATAAGCCTCGCCGCCAGGGTTATCGCTGCCCGGAGCCTTGCGCAGTTCGCCGGTACGTTCGGTGGTGCCTGGGAGACCTTTATCCACATCCGTATCGAGATAAGCGGCGACAGATCGCTGCACCTCGATCGTCACCGAATCGCCAACTTTAAGTTTGGCGAGGTTTTTCGCTTTGTCGCTGAGCTGAACGTGGACCTGACGTCCCTCGGGGCCTTCCAGCACGACCTGGTGATTGGCCGGGTCGACGGCGAGCACTTTGGTGTTAACGGAATCGGCCTCAACGACGGCGGATAACGGAATGTCGGCAGCCAGAGCGCCGAAACTCGTGACAGAAAGCAGCGTTGCGAGGGTAATGGCCTTGGCCAGAGCGTCGAGCTTCATATGCATTACTTTCCCTGTGATGAAATGGCGACGCCCGCCACCGAAACGACTTCAGCGGCGGGCGTGCCAGTGAGCATAGACGCTGTTCAGGGCTTGACTTGGGTTTGTGGCCCTCGGGTGTGTGGCTTGGCGGTCTCTTGCGCGGTGGATTCGCCACTCGGCGTGCCCTTGCCGCTGTCCTGCCGCTGCTTGGGATCGGTCGGGCGCAGGGCGTCGTTGTCGCGCTCGGTTTCGCCGGCCGGGCGTGGTTCGTCGGGATTGTCGTTATGGTTGCTGGTGGTATTCATGGCAGGAGTCCTCAGGCTTCGGGATCGTCGAGTTCGCGGGCGACGTTGACCTCGGGTGACTGCTTGTGCAGATCATCGGCTTTGGCGCGCAACAACTGCCATTGCTCAAGATCAATCGCGCCTTGGCCGAGCAGGTCATCGGCGATGCGCTGCAGATCGAAATAGTGAGCGTCGGGCGATTGCTGCCATAGGGTCTGATCGTCGAACAGGCGTTGCCAGGTGTTGAGGTCCGGGAGTTGCACGTCGTCGCTCATGAGTGAGTCCGAAAATGGCGGGTTTCTGGGTAGAGCCTATTGGCGAAGGGAGAGTTCCGAGCGGTTTGATTAGTGGCGACCTTGCTGACGCCATCGCTGGCAAGCCAGCTCCCACAGGGATTGGGGTTAAGCTGTTAATCATCGGTGTCTTTGAGATAGCCATCGCGAGCAGGCTCGCTCCTACAAGAGCAAGAGCAAGAGCAAAAGCAAAAGATCGCAGCCTTCGGCAGCTCCTACAGTCCCACGTTCACCTATAGGCCGAATGTCAGCTCGCCTGCTCTTGATCTTGATCCACCGGCGACGTCGGAAGGCTGAGTGGAGGGATTGATCCGGGCGTGGGAGCGCAGCGACCGTCTGGCGAAGCCAGACACAGCGGAAGGAGGTGCAGCGAAGCAAACCGTAGCCGCTGCGCCCGGATCGATCCCGCAGCGAAGGAACCCGAGCCTGCGAGGGCCGAACGTAGGAGCTAGCGTTTTCTGCTTACTTTTTTTGGCGCTTGTAAAAAAGTAAGTCGCCGTAAGGGCGAAACCCTAAGCAGCCGTTACCGCAGCAACGGATATGTACCCGGTCAAGCAGAACAAATCATCGCTCGACAAAAAGCCTTCGCGAGCAAGCTCGCTCCCACAGGGAAACTGCACCTACCGTTAATACCCGGTCATTTCCAGATAGCCCTGGCCAGGATGGCTGCCATTGATTTTCACCGGCCCTTCCCAGTACGGAATACGCAAATCCATCCAGGCATTGCGGTTGATCGCGTCAACGCTGATATCGAGTTTCTTGTCTGGAATGCGGATCGACCATTTCACCGGCATCGGTCGATCAGCCACCTTGGCAGTGTCCTGCGGCACAAGACTGATCTGCTCGCTGTGCAACGTCTGAATCTGCCCGTCAGCGGCGATCCAGGTGCCGGTCAGATAAGGCGCGCCGTCCTTCTGCCGCATGCGATAAAGCATCACGTGTTCGCCGCTGTCCAGATGCAGCGAGAACCAGTCCCAGCCAGTCTGATTGGCGGTGAGTGGCTGACTGCTCCACTCGCGATCGAGCCATGCCGGGCCGCTGACGTTATAGGTCTGGCCGTCGATCTGCAGCGTGCCGCTGGCCTGGAAAAATGGCTGGCTGTAGTAATACGACGCCTGGCCTTCTTCGGATTTCTGGCTGAAACCCTGATCGCCCTGCAGCACCAGCGGGCGGCTGGAGGTGAGGCGCAGTTGATAGGCGAAATTCTTGTCACGAGCACTGAGTTGCATATCGCGCAACGGATCCTGCGCCTGACTGGCAAACATCCAGTCATCGATCCACGCTTCGAACGGCACCAGGCGCACGCCGGCCTGGCCTACTCCGCCCCGGGCGTAGCGCTCGGCGGCGTGATGCACCGAGGGCGAAGTGACTGCCGCATGGCCCAGCCAGATCGTTTGGTTGCCCCAACCGGCCTGCTCAGCGACGGGTTTCAGGGCGCTGCGAAACAGCGTCCATTGCACACCGAAATCATTGCCCTGCTGATCCTTGAGATTGGCGGTGACGTACCACCACTCGATGCGAAAACCATCATGCGCGCCGTGATCGGCGGGGAAGCTGAACACCCGACCGGGCACCACCGGGGTGAAGGATTGCGCCTGATCGCCCATGCCGGCAAAGCCCTTTTCCTCAGGTGCAGGCTGATCGCAGCCACCGAGCAGCAGTGCAATCATCAGCACGAGCCATTTAGTCCTCATGGGCAAACGTCCTCAGCAAGTCCGCCGGTTGCGTGCGGTACAGCGAATACAGCGGCCATGCCGAAGCCAACAGAGTCGCCAGCAACGCCAGGCCCATCAGTTGCAACAACTGCAACGGAAACACCCGCAACGGCAAGCGCCAGCCGAACGCCTGCACATTGATCACCGCATCCAGGCACCACGCCAAAGCGATGCCCAACGGCAGCGCCAACAGCAACGTCAATACGGCGAGCAGCCAGGTCTGGCCGAGGTTAAGCAGCATCAACTGTTTGCGCGTCACGCCCAGCGCCCACAGCGGTGCGAGTTGACTGAGGCGACTCTGGCTCTGGGTCAGCAGACTGATGAACAGCGCCACGCCAGCCACGGCCAAGGTCAGGCTGTTCAACGCCGCCGTCGCGGCAAAGGTGCGTTCGAAGACCTGCACCGACCAGCCCTTGAGCCGCGCCTGATCGACGATGCGGTTGTCATCCAGCGCAAAACGCGCCTGCAAGGCGGTGAGCAGCGCCGGAATCTGTGCTGGATCGATACGCAGATTGAAGCGGTTGGGCGTGAGTTGCGGCCAGCCGCGCAGCAGGTGCTCACTGCTGATCAGCAGGTGCCCCTTCGGATTGCCGTAGTCGGCGTAGATGCCGACGATGCGCGGCGACCACGTGCCGTTCGGCGTGGGAATGTTCAGATGCTCGCCCGGCCGCAACTTCAGGCGTCGTGCCAGTTGTTCGCTGAGCATCACCGCATCATCCGTGGCCAGTTTGCCCCACGGATCGCTGCCACTGCTGTCGAGCAACGGCCAATGCTGGCGATAGTAAGAGTGGTCGATGATGCCGTAGACATCGGCCGGCCAGCCTTGCAGCGTCACCGAAACCTGCCAGTTGGGCAGCACAGCGGTCACATTGGGCTGCTGCTTGAGCCAACTGTGCATCTCGCGGGCCTGCGCCGGATTGGCCGGGTTGATGTACAACTCGGCGCTCAGGCGTTGTTCGAGCCAGTCGTTGAAGGTCTGCCGAAAACCGGCGGTCATGCTGCCGGCGCCGATATTGGCGGCGAGCGCCAGCAGCAGCGCCATCAGCGCCAGACTCAGGGCTGGCAGTTGCTGGCGGCAGTCGGCGAGAAACCACTGGCCGAGCACCGAACGACTGCGCCCGAGCAACGGGTTCAACAACGCGCTGAGCAACACCGGCAAGGCCAGCGCGGCACCGAGCAACAGCCCGGCCATGAGCACGAAACCGCTGCTCAGGCTGTCGCCCCAGATCAGCGCCGCCAGCGCAATCGCCAGCAGCGCTGTCGCCAACCAACCCTGCCGGCGCAACCAGCGCGAATACTGTTGATGCCACGCCTGCGGATCGGCCACCGCCAGCAACGGCAAGCGCGCCGCCCGCAGCAGACTATTGGCCCCGGCCAGCAACGCGCCAAGCAGGCTCAGACCGATGCCGCTGAACCACCACCAGGGGCTCAAACGCAACTGCCCCGCCACTTCCGCGCCATACAGACCGCGCAGGCTGGCGGCGACGTCCGGCAGCAGCACGCTGGCCAGCCAATAGCCGCTGATCACACCGAACAATCCACCGATCAGCGCCAGCACGCCCAGTTCAACCACCAGACACGCGATCAGCATTCGTGCACTGACGCCACAGGCACGCAACGTGCGCAGCAAGCCTCGGCGCTGTTCCAGAGCGAGGCCGATGGCAGCGTGGACGATGAACAGGCCGACCAGAAACGACAAAAATCCAAGGGCATCGAGATTGAGGTGAAAGCTCTCGGTCAGCCGCGCGAGATTGTTTTCTTCGCCGCTGCTTTTGAGCTGCAAGCGATCGGTGAAACTCGCTGGTAATTCTTGATGAAAGTCCTTGGGCAGCAGCAGTCGCGACAGTTGCTCAGGTTGTTCGAGCAGGCGTTGCGCTACGCCGATGTCGACCAGCAACAACCCCGGCGCCATGTCCTTCTGCGCGAGCAGCGGCGGCAGGGTCTGGCCGTTCACGGTTTGCGCTGTATCGCCTTCGCGCAAGCCGAGCATTTGCATCGTGTCCGGGGAAATCCAGGTGCCGCCCGGCGGGCTGAAAAATTCGACGATGCGCTCGATCGGCATCGCCTGCCCGGCCACTGCCGAATCCGTCGGCAGCGACACCGGCTCGATGCCCATCACCTGAATCCGCTGGTCTTCGTGGCCCTTGAGCGTCAGCCGGCCCTGCAACACCGGCGACACCGGCCAGCCCTGACGGCGCAATTCGATAAACCAGCGCTGGGGAAACAGTGCCCCATTTGGCGTGCTCAGGCTGGCCTGTGGTTCACCGCCGATCATCTGGCTGGCCCGCGCGTAGCTGTCGCGCGCCTGACTGTTCAGCGCCTCGACGCCGGTGAGCAGACTGGTGGCCAGCCACAGCCCGGTCAGCACACTGAAAAACTGCACGGGATGGCGCCGCCAGTGGCTGAGCAGCGCGCGCAGGGTCTGCCGCCAGATCATCAGGCGACCCGTCCGTTCGACAACACTACACGCTGGGCCAATCGCGCCGCCACGCGCTGACTGTGGGTGACCATCAGCAGGGTCGTCGGCGTATCATCGAGCAACTCCAGCAACAGCCGCAGCACTTCATCGCTGGTCGCTTCATCGAGGCTGCCGGTGGGTTCATCGGCCAAGAGCAATTTCGGCTGCGAAGCCAATGCGCGGCCCAATGCGACTCGTTGCTGCTGGCCGCCAGAGAGTTGCTCGGGATACCGCGAGAGCAGATCGCCCAGACCCAGACGCTGCACCAGATGCGCTTGCCAGCGCGGCTCATGGCGCCCGGCGAGGCGCGCCTGAAAGGCCAGGTTGTCTTCCACGCGCAGACTGCCGATCAGGTTGAACTGCTGAAACACCAGACCGATTTCCGTGCGTCGCCAGTTGGCCAGTTGCGCTTCGCTCATGGCTTCCAGGCGATGTTCGCCGCTGCGAATACTGCCGCTGTCGACCTTGTCCAGCCCCGCCACCAGATGCAGCAGCGTGCTTTTGCCACTGCCCGATTCGCCCATCAGTGCCAGGCTGCCACCGGCCTCCAGCGTCAGGTCGACGCCTTGCAGCACCGGCAACAATCCCTGTGGCGTGGCATAGCTTTTGAAAACGTCGCGAACCTCAAGCATGGGCAAACCCGATCAGTGAACCTGGGCCTAGGATAGCGGCCCTGAATGGTTTTTGTCCGCTGATGATCATCGCCAACTCCGGGACGCGCCCTAAGCTGCTGGCTGTTCGGCCATAACGATAAAAAAACCGGAGACACCCATGCCCCGTTTCATCCTGAGCCCGCGTGGCCTGCTGACCTGCCTGATCACCACTTGCCTGAGCCAGCCGTTGCTCGCTGCTGACGGTCCGGTGGCGCCGAGCGTGCAAACCGCTGCAAGCAACGCTGCCGTGCTGCAAACCCTGCCTTTCAGCGACCGCACCGATTTCGAATCCGTCAGCAAAGGCTTGATCGCACCGTTCAAGGGCCAGATCAAGGATGCCGCCGGCAAAGTCATCTGGAACGTCAACGCCTATGACTTCCTCGCCAAAGACAAGGCGCCGGAATCGGTCAATCCGAGCCTGTGGCGGCTGGCCCAGCTCAATGCCCACGCCGGTCTGTTCGAGGTCAGCCCCAAGCTCTATCAGGTACGCGGTCTCGACCTGGCCAACATGACCATCATCGAAGGTGACGACGGGCTGATCATCATCGATCCGCTGACCATGGCCGAAACCGCCAGGACGGCGCTGGACCTGTACTACGCCAATCGCCCGCGCAAACCGGTCGTCGCGGTGATCTACAGCCACACCCATGTCGATCATTTCGGCGGCGTGCGCGGGGTGATCGACGAGGCCGATGTCAAGTCCGGCAAGGTCAAGGTCTACGCGCCGGTCGGCTTCATGGAACACGTGATGAGCGAGAACGTCATGGCCGGCAACGCCATGAGCCGCCGCGCGCAGTACCAGTTCGGCAGCCTATTGCCGCGCAGTGAAAAAGGTCAGGTCGATGCCGGCCTCGGCAAGAGTGCGCCCAGCGGTGGCACGGTCACACTGATCGCGCCTACCGATCTGATTGCCGAGCCGTTGGAAACTCGCACCATCGCTGGTCTGCAAGTCGAATTCCAGCTGACGCCGGGCACCGAAGCGCCAGCAGAAATGAACCTTTATCTACCGGAGTTGAAAGCCTTGTGCATGGCCGAAAACGCCACGCAGATGATGCACAACATCCTCACCCCGCGCGGCGCGCAAGTGCGTGATGCCAAAGCCTGGTCGCAATACCTCGACGACAGCCTCATGCGCTACGGCGACAAGGCCGACGTGCTGTTCGCTCAGCACAACTGGCCGACCTGGGGTGGCGAGCGGATTCGTACTTTGCTCGCCGATCAGCGCGACATGTACGCGTTCATCAACGACCGCACCCTGCACTTGCTCAACCAGGGCCTGACGCCGCTGGAAATTGCCGAAGCAATCAAGAAACTGCCCGGCTCGCTCGATCAGAAGTGGTACACCCGTGGCTATTACGGCTCGCTGAGTTTCAATACGCGCGCGGTGTATCAGCGCTACATGGGTTTCTACGACGGCAACCCGGCCAACCTCAATCCGCTGCCCCCGGTCGATGCGGCCAAACGTTCGGTCGAGGCCATGGGCGGTACCGCGTCGGTGCTGGAGAAAATGCGCAGTGCGATGGCCAGCGCTGACTACCGCTGGGCCGCGCAGTTGGGCAACCAGTTGCTGTTCGCCGATCCGGACAACGCGGATGCACGCAAGGCTCAAGCCGAGACGCTGGAGCAGTTGGGTTATCAAAGCGAGAACGCCACCTGGCGCAACATGTACCTGACCGGTGCGATGGAACTGCGCAACGGCGTGCCGCCGCAGTCAGCCAATACCGTGTCGGTGGATATGGTCCGGGCCATGAGTCCGGAAATGTTCTTCGATTACCTCGCGGTACGCCTGGACAGCGACAAAGCCGTGGCCCATGACCTGACGCTGAACTGGACGTTCGACGATGTGCAAAAGGATTTCACCCTGACCTTGCGCAACGGCGTGCTGACTCACCGTGCCGGTATGAATCCGGCGGCGGATGCGAGCGTCAGCCTGAGCCGCGATACGCTGGAGAAGATCAGCCTGAAACAATTGGATTTCCCGACGGCGATGCAAAAAGGACTGGTGAAGTTGCAGGGCAATGGTCAGAAATTCGGATTATTGATGGGCAGCCTGGATACCTTCGGGCCGCAGTTCAATATCGTCACGCCGTAAGTCAAAAGCCCCTCACCCTAGCCCTCTCCCGGAGGGAGAGGGGACCGACCGAGTTGCATGTACGAGATACGCCGACGTGGGATACCGAGTTGAACTCAGATTCCGAACGCCACGAAGATCGGCTCCCTTTCCCCCTCACCCCTTGGGGGAGGGGCTGACCGCGTTGGATGTACGAGATACGCCGAGGTGGGATACCGAGTTGAACTCAGATTCCGAACGCCATGAAGATCGGCTCCCTTTCCCCCTCGCCCCCTTGGGGGAGAGGGCTGGGGTGAGGGGGTAAATCTTGCTGGCACCCTCGATAACGATCAATCACCTC
Organism: Pseudomonas iranensis; assembly: GCF_014268585.2. NCBI lineage: Bacteria > Pseudomonadati > Pseudomonadota > Gammaproteobacteria > Pseudomonadales > Pseudomonadaceae > Pseudomonas > Pseudomonas iranensis. The sequence continues at coordinate 2,480,501 of NZ_CP077092.1, read as the reverse complement.
AATCCTGCTTTCAACAAACCTGCCCCGGATTCAACCGGAACTGCTTCGGCGTAATCCCGAACTGTTTGCGAAACGCGCGGATAAAGTTGCTCGGCTGGCGATAACCCAGCCGCTCAGCTATCCGTTCGATCGGTTGATCACCCGCCGTCAGCCAATGCCGCGCCATTGTCAGATTGTCCTCACGCGCAGGTGCGCGAGTTTCAGCGTGCCAGTGGCGCAGCATGCTCTGGTGCAGAAACGGGTTGGCGCCAAGCAAGACCTGATCGAGGTTATATCGCGGCAAGGTCAGGCACAGATGTTCGCCCTGCTCCACCGCGATACCCACTCCACGCAGCCAGCCACCGGCCATTTGCGTCGGGCGCAGGCTGACACTCACAAACGAATCTCCAGGCGCCCCGCCCAATCGACGGGCAATGTTGCGCACCAGCGTTATCACTGCCGCATCCAGAGCGAAATGATGCAAATGCCCCTGCTGCGAACGCAGGCGCAAATGAGCGAAATCGCCCGCCTCGACCAGTTCCACCGCAACGTAACTGATCACCCTTGGCAAGCAGTCGATGAAGCACTTCAGACTGGCCCGCAAGGTCGCGGACGAGTCGAGCAGGATATTCAGTCCTTGCAGGCAATCGGTCGCCATTCCGTCGGCCAGTTCACAGCCAAACGTCGGCGCTACCCCTGACCATTCACACTCACGCCACAACTGTTCAACCGCTTGTGCGGCGATCAATTGATGCTGCCCGGCGAGCACTGACGGGCAGATCCCCACGCGCGCCATCAAGCGTTGCGGGCACAGTCCGGACTGGCGAGCATGCGCGAGAATCGTGCGGGTAAACGCGCTGGAGGCGAACAGAGACTGAGACATGAAGGCGTGCCATCGAAGAACAGGCGTGTACTTATGCCAGCGGACGTGCTATCGATCCAATGCATTAAAATTATCCGCGAAATGCAGGAGACGCATGATGGATCTTCGCCAGCTTCGCCACTTGGTCGCCCTCGCTGATTACCGCAACTTCGGTCGCGCCGCCGAGGCGATCAACCTCAGCCAACCGGCCTTCAGCCGCAGCATCCAGACTCTGGAGCGTGATCTTGACTGCGCGCTGGTCGAGCGCAGCAGCCGCGAATTTCGCCTGACCGGGCAAGGCGAACTGGTGCTGCAACATGCGCGGCGCCTGCTCGCTGGCAGTCAGGCGCTGCACAACGAATTGACGCAATACAACGGCCTCACCGGCGGCGAACTGCAATTCGGTTGCGGTCCGTATCCGGCGCAGGTGCTGGTGCCGGAAGCGCTGGCCGACTTCATTGATGCGCATCCGGCGATTCGCACGCGGTTTCATCAGGGCGACTGGCAGCAATTGACGCTGTGGTTGCGCGAGCAGCAGATCGAGTTTTTCGTCGCGGACGCGCGGCACTTTGTCAGCGATCCGCAGTATCAGGTGCACCTGCTGCGCACGCGGCCGGGACGGTTTTTCTGTCGCGCCGGCCATCCGCTCCTCGCGCAACGAGACCTGCGATTGCGCGCCCTGCTCGATTACCCGATCGTCGGCACGCGCATTCCACCGATGATCCGCAAGGTGCTCGCCGATATCCTTGGTGAGCAGGACTTCAACCCGAGCGTCGAGTGCGCACAATTTGACGCAATCCAGCGCGTAGTGCTGCGCTCCGACGCGGTGGGGCTGGCCACGCTTGAGGCCTTGCGTGAACAACTTGATCGCGGCCTGATCGAGCTGCTCGACTTTGTCGACGTCCCCCATGACGAGCCGGCGCTGCAACTGGGTTATGGCATCGTCAGCCGCGCCGGTTTTACCCTGACGCCAGCAGCGCGGGCGATGATCGAGGCGATCCTCAGCGTCGATCGGCGTTTGCTGGCGGCTAACGGAGCGACGGGAGACGCGCGCACAACATGAGCAAACCCCATCCGCAATCCGTCAACGCTTTTTACGCGCCGACCCTGCTGCCGGCCATTGAAGAATTGCTCGCGCGCGGCATCAGCCAAGGCGCAATCGAAGCACAACTGCGCCGCAGCCTGTTCGATCTGCGCACGCCGTTCACGCGCATGCCGCTGCTGATGTCGCGGCGCTTCTGGGCGTTTGCCGTGGAACAGAGCGGCGATCCACTGATCGGTCTGGCGGCGGGTGAACGCTTCGTTTCGACGGCCACCAATGGACTGACCTATCTGTTCGATGTCGCCGTGTCGCTGGAACGTGCCTGTGAGTTTTTCGCCGAGTACTTTGCGTTTTTCAACGGACATTTCCGTGTGCAAATCCTGCGTGAAGATGGCGGCGTAAAACTGCGCTTGGTCGAAGCCGGCAGTCTTGGTGCTCCGGCGGCGCTGACCGATTACATCCTTGTCAGCCTGTGCAGCCTGGTGCGGCGCAAGTTGCTCGCCAGCGGTGTGAATCGTGATCCGGTGCTGGGTGTGGCGCTGGTGTCGGCCAGCCGCGAGCAGCATCAATCGGCATTGCGCACCCCGGTGAGCGCAGAGCAGTCATGCGCGGCGATTTATCTGGATCCTCAGCTGTTCGTGATGCCGTTGACACCGGGCAATCCGGCATTGGAAACAACGCTTGTCGATCTGCTGGAGCAGACCCGATGTCTCAGTGAATCGACCTTGCTCGGACAGCTCAGCGATTATCTGATCGAAGATCTGGCTTCAGCGGACTGGCAGCAGTTCTGTGCTACGCAGCATGTGCTTGAGCGCACGGCGGCAAGGCGTTTGAAGGCGTTGGGCTGGACTTTCAGCGAACTGCTTGATGAGCATCGGCGCTATCGTGCCGAGGACCTGTTGCAGTCCGGGGCGCTGGAGCTGGTCGAAGTGGCGGATCGGTTGGGTTACAGCGATGTGCAGGGATTCAACCGGGCTTTCGCGCGCTGGCTGGGCTGCGCGCCTGGGGAGTATCGGGCGCGGTTCAACAAGGGTTGAGACTGTCGCAGCCTGTCCCGACTTGTTCGCGAGCAGGCTCGCTCCCACCTTGGAATGCAATCCCCTGTGGGAGCGAGCCTGCTCGCGAAGAGGCCCGCCCGAGCAATCCAAAACTCACTGCCCCGCAGCCACACTCGCCGGCGCCCGCTCAGGCGTAACGATGCTGCCCAGATCAATATGCTTCCACTCAGGCTTGGCCCCCAAACGCGCATTGAAGCGGTAGTTGAACGTGAACTCATCCGCCGTCGGCACGCTTAGCGGTTTGCCATACACCGCTTCGATTGCGCCCAAGTCGTAGCCCATCACCTGCAACAGCGTCGGGAAGATGTTGTAGTGGCTGGAGCGGTCCTTGTTTGCCGGCAGATTCGCTGCCCAGTCCGGCGCCTGCAATCCACGACCCTGGATCACCACCAGCGGCACCAGCCCCTCCTCTTCCACCGGGTCGCCGCCGCAATGAGTATTCAAGCCCGGGTTGCCGCGTTCATGCAGATCCTGGCCATGATCGGAGGTGTAGATCAGCAGCGCATTGTTCAGGTTGGCCTGGGCAAACACCCTGGCGAAGAACTCGCCGACGTTCCACAACAGCGTGTTCTTGTAGGCGTTGCGATACAGCACCCAGTCATCCGGCTGGCCGTTGAAACCGGTGCGTTCGCCAGTGTCGGCGACTTCAGTGAACTGTCCGCGGGGCAGCGTCGGCCGGTAAGCCATGAACACATCAGGGTATTTGTCATGCACCGGAAAATGCGCGCCGACCTTGTTGATCACGATCAGCTCGGGGCGATTGTTGTTGAGCAGTTCGATCAGCTTCGCCGCTGCCGCCATGTCGCGGTCGCGCACGCTGGTCTGGTCGAATTGCACGAAACTGTCGATGTCGTTTTTTTCGGCGGCGGTCATCAGGTTCTGCAGGTTGCCGGCGGTGCGCTGGGCGTCGATGTAGACCGTGCCGAGCCCGGCCTTTTTCGCGTACTGCCAGATCGACGGCAACGTGCTGTTGATGCGTCTGTAGTCGGCGCGGGTGCCGCCGTAGCGCAAGGTGACGTTGGTGTCGGCGCTGCAATTGGCAATGGAGGCGGCGTAGCCAAAGTTGAAGACATCGACCCCGGCCGGCGCTTGCTTGAGGTTGCTGTGCACGCCGAACGGCGCGTTGATGTCGAGGTAATTGCCGGAAATGCTTTCGTCGATGATCAGCACGATGTCGTGGCCGACGGCTGGCGTGGCGCGCGCAAGCGTCACCGCTTCACGGGGGCCAACGGTATCGTGCAGCGCTTCGTAGGCAAACAGATTCAGGTAGGCCAGCGGCGTGTACATGATCGGCAACCCACGTGCGCCCTCACCCGCTCGTAGAAACAACAATCCGCTGAGCATCAATACGCCGACGAGGGGCGCCGCGACCCGCAACGTGTTGGGTATGAACAGCGCATGACGCGGCTTGAGTCCGATGCCGAACAACAGCAGCAAGCCACTGAGCACCGCGCGCAGGATCGCATCGCGATACTGATAAGCCGCTTCCTGAATGAAGCCGCCGGAGTACACCAGCGAAACGAAATCGCTGTACCTCAGGTAATCCGCGGTAACCCGTGTGTAAACATCAAAAAAAACCGCTGCGGCAAACATCGTTAATGCGAATGCATGTCGAACGAGAGCCTGACGTATATAGGCAGTTAGATATAACGCGAAAGTAAGCGCCAAAAACATCGCGCCAAAAACAAGTACATTCAAACCCCACCCGATAGCATTTAACCGATCCAGGTAGTAGTCGGAAAAGAGCAATAGATAGGTAACTAAAAGCAGTTCCTTGGCGTATTTGAACATTGCGATACCGGCCGTCCGAAATGGGAGGTTGTCAAAGCTTTGTCGGTCAGAACCTGACACTAGCACCCAGCCATCAAAGCGCAAGAAATGACTGATAGGCGGGTAAAGCGTCAAAAAAACGGTGACTCAAATCTGACACAGCTGTAGCGATTAAAACCTTTAATTTCGGGGACTTAGACCGTCTGTCGGTTAAATAAAATCTGAACAAATCTGCAGGAAAACAACAAATTCAATCGCAGCAATGACTTGATGGCCAATCGCCAAAAACGCCTCAAGTGTTATACCCGCGCAACATGTCATTTTGCTGACACGCTTTCCAAAGCCTGCGCTATACCCCTTTAACAATCTCATTCCGCAGTTAACTTTTCTGGTTTTATTGAGGTGCGCAGATGGACGTGAGCGTATTTGGCACTGGCTATGTCGGACTTATACAAGCCGCTGCACTTGCCGATGTCGGCCATCGGGTTTTATGCATTGATATTGATCCGAACAAGATCAAACAACTGCAACAAGCGGTGCCGCCCATCAGTGAACCAGGCCTGTCCGCAACACTTGAAGAAAACATCAAGGCCGGGCGCTTGTTGTTCAGCACCCAGGCCAGTGATGCGGTGACTCACGCCGAGCTGATTTTCATCGCCGTCGGCACCCCGGCGGACGAAGACGGCTCTGCCGACCTCAGCCATGTGCTCAACGTCGCCCGGCAAATTGCCGGCCTGATGGAAGCCGATCGCACGTTGATCATCAAATCCACGGTGCCGGTCGGGACTGCCGATCAAGTCCTGGCCACGGCCACCAGCGAATTGCTGTTGCGCGGCAAAACCGAGCTGCAGGTGCGCGTGGTATCCAATCCGGAATTTCTCAAGGAAGGCAGCGCCCTCGCCGACTGCATGCGCCCGGACCGGATCATCATCGGCACCCGCGACGACGCTGCCCGCGAGCAGATGAGCGAGCTCTACGCGCCGTTCTGCCGCAACCACGAAAAACTGATGTTCATGGACAACCGCAGCGCCGAGCTGACCAAGTACGCGGCCAACGCGATGCTCGCCACCCGCATCAGTTTCATGAACGAACTGGCCAACCTCACCGAATTGCTCGGCGCCGACATCGAAGCGGTGCGCAAAGGCATCGGCTCCGACCCGCGCATCGGCTACCACTTCATTTATCCGGGCTGCGGCTTCGGTGGCTCGTGCTTTCCCAAGGATCTGCGTGCCCTGCTGCACACCGCCGAACACAACGGCATGCCGTTGAAACTGCTGCGCAGCGTCACCGACGTCAATGACAGCCAACGGCACATCCTGTTCAGCAAATTGCGCGCGCAGTTTCCGCAAGGCCTGGCCGGCAAATCCATCGCCGTCTGGGGCCTGGCGTTCAAACCGAACACCGACGACATGCGCGAAGCCCCCAGCCGTTACCTGATGGACGCGTTGTGGGCCGAAGGCGCCAGCGTGCAGGCTTATGATCCGGAAGCCATGTCCGAATGCCGGCGCATCTACGGCTACCGCAACGACCTGCACCTGTGCGCGACCCGCGACGACACCCTCGAAGACGCCGACGCGCTGGTGATCTGCACCGAGTGGAAAAACTTCCGCGTAGTCGATTTCGAACTGCTCGCCGAGAAGCTGCGTTCGAAGGTGATCATCGACGGGCGCAACCTGTACAACCCGGAACAGGTTGCCGCCGCCGGCCTGCATTACAGCGGTATCGGTCTGCGCCACATCGCCCCTGAAGGGCTGCGGCCATGAAGATTCTGGTGACCGGTGCCGCCGGTTTCATTGGTGCCCATTGCGTCCTGCGCTTGCTGCGTGACGGGCATTCGGTGGTCGGCCTGGACAATTTCAACCACTACTACGACCCGCAGCTCAAGCACGACCGCGTGCAGTGGGTGCGCGAGCAGGTTGGCGATTTTCCGCTGGCCACGGTGGATCTGGCCCACGCTTCGGCGATCGACGCATTGTTTGCCCGCGAGCAGCCGCAAGTGGTGATCCACCTCGCCGCACAGGCCGGGGTGCGTTATTCGCTGGACAATCCACGGGCGTATCTGGACAGCAACCTCAACGGTTTCCTGAACATCCTCGAGAGCTGCCGGCATCACCCGGTCGAGCACTTGATCTATGCCTCGTCGAGTTCGGTGTACGGCGCCAATCAGCACACGCCTTACTCGGTCAAGGATGGCGTCAACCATCCGCTGTCGCTGTACGCCGCGACCAAGAAAGCCAATGAACTGATGGCGCACAGCTACAGCCATCTGTTCGGCATTCCCTGCACCGGCCTGCGCTTTTTCACCGTGTACGGGCCTTGGGGCCGGCCGGACATGTCGCCGATCCAGTTCGCCCGGGCGATCAGCGAAGGCGAGCCGCTGAAGCTGTTCAATTACGGCGAGCATCAGCGCGATTTCACCTACATCGACGACATCATCGAAAGCATCGCTCGCCTCATCGATCAGCCACCACAAGCCAATCCGCAGTGGGATCGCGAGCAGCCCGACCCCGCCAGCAGCATGGCACCGTGGCGCCTGTTCAACATCGGCGGGCAGCAGCCGGTTGCACTGAAAACCTACCTCGCGCTGATGGAAAAACATCTCGATCAGCAAGCCATTGTCGAGCTGCTGCCACTGCAACCGGGCGACGTGCTCAACACCTGCGCCGAGGCCAGCGATCTGGCCCAGGCCACCGGATTCCAGCCCCGGATAGAACTGGATGAAGGACTGGGCCGCTTCATCGCCTGGTTCCGCGACTACTACCCCACTGCCCGTGCGCCGCTTGCGGCTGATTGAATGCGGAGGACGCCATGACTGGACATGAAAGAAGTGTGTCGATTGCACAGATGCGCCCTGACAAGCGCGTCGACCCGGAACATCGCATGCGCCTCGACGCAGCGATCCACCGTCAGGGTCGCGGCTGGCTCAGCGGCCGCGATGGCGGCCGCCCATGGCAGCTGTCGCGGACCAATCGGGTGGTCGCCTGCCTCGGCGCGCTGACGATTCTCGTGCTGATCTCGCCAGTGCTGCTGGGTCTGGCCCTGGCCATCAAGCTCACCAGCCCGGGGCCGGTGCTGTTCGTGCAGAAACGCACCGGTTATCGCGGGCGCAAGTTCGGCATGTTCAAGTTCCGCACCATGGTCAGCAACGCCGAAGAACTCAAAGAGTCGCTGCGCCACCTGAACAAGCACGGGGCAGACGCCATCGACTTCAAGATCGACAAGGACCCGCGCGTCACCGGCATCGGCAGTTTTCTGCGGCGCACCAGCCTCGATGAGCTGCCGAATCTGATCAACGTGGTGACCGGCGACATGCGCCTCGTCGGCCCTCGCCCGACCTCGTTCAACGCTTACCGCTACAAGGACAATCACCTCGCGCGTCTGGCGATCTACCCCGGCATGACCGGTCTGTGGCAGATCTCCGGACGCAGCAACATCGACTTCGACCAGCGCGTTGAGTTGGACCTCAGCTACATCGCCGAGCAGAGCCTTCTGCTTGATCTGAAGATTCTGTTGAAAACCCCCTTCAAAGTATTCAGCGGCCACGGAGCAAGCTAATGGACGGTTCAACCAATAAAAGCCTGAGCATCGCCAGCCCCAGCGAATCGAATCTGACTTCGACCGTGCTGGATCTCGACCTGCGCATTCTGTTCCTGACCGCCGCCAACCCCGGCGCCGGCACTACCACCAGCGCGCTGGCACTGGCCAGTCAACTGGCGCAGATGAGCAGCGGCCAGGTGTTGCTGGTCGATGCCAGCCAGTCGGCGAACAACCTCACCCAGCAGATGAACCTCGGCAAGGAGCGCGGCCTGCGCGACCTGCTGTTCAACCCGGGCAACCCGCCGCTGTTGCAGGACTGCGTGGTGCAGGTTTCGAGCCTGCCCTTCCATGTGCTGCCCAACGGCCGGCCGATCCGCACGCTGGAACACCTGACCGCCGAGCGCCTGAGCCCGTTGCTCGACCAGTTGGGCAGCCAGTACCGCTTTGTGGTGATCGACGGCGACGCGGTGTATTCCGCCGCCGACACCCTGGTCATCAGTACTCAGGTCGACGGCGTGGTGTTTGTCGTGCGCGCCGAAGACACCCGCTGGGAAGTCGCCCAGGCCGCTGTGCAACGCCTGACTCAGGCCGGGGCGAAAGTGGTCGGCAGCGTGTTCAACCGGCGCAAGTACTACATGCCCAAATGGCTTTACAAAAACCTGTAAGCGAACGCAAAGGATGACGCCATGAACGCCAGAATGCTTGTCCTGCTGTTGCTGCCGCTTGCGGGCTGCACCAGCACTTCCGAGACCCGCAACATGCCGGTGAATATTCTCACCGCCACACCGGCCAATGCGCAGGCCACCGACATGCCGCGGGTCGAACAGACCCTGCGCCCGAAAGACGTGCTGGATGTGATCTTTCACATCAGCACCAGCGGTTCGGACGCTTACCGCGTGCAATCAGGTGACCAGATCGGCCTGAATTTCACCGCCGCCAGCCAGCTCAACGGCACGCAACTGGTGCTGCCCGACGGCACCATCGAACTGCCGGGCGCCAACACTTCGGTGAAAATCGCCGGGCTGACCAGCGAAGAAGCCCGTCAGGAAATTCAGCGTGCGTATCAGCGCAAGCAGCTGTTCCAGCCCAACCGCAATCAGCTCTCGGTACAGATTCTCAGCCCGCTGAGCAACGAGCAGAACCTTAAAAGTGCGCTGAACCATCCGGCCACCGGTATGAGCCGCGAGATCACCGTCGGCACCGACGGCTATGCGAGTTTTCCAGAAATCGGCGCCGTGCCGCTGCAAGGCATGACCGTCAATCAGCTGGAAACCTTCCTCAATCAGAGATACGCGCAACTGCCGGGGCGGATGACGGTGGACGTGCTGCTCAAGTCCACCGCCGGCAACGAGATCTACGTCCTCGGCGAAGTCGCTCAACCGGGCTCCTACCCCATCCGGCGGCCGGTGTCGGTACTCGAGGCACTGACCCTGGCGCGTGGTACCAACGTCAAGGCGCGGCTGGATTCGGTAGTGATCATGCGGCGCAACGGCAATCAGGTGCAGGCGATGAACTACGACGTCGAGAAAGCACTGTCCGGGGACGCGCCACAAATCGCCTATCTGCAGCCGGATGACATGCTCTACGTGCCAAAAACCAAACTGGCCAGCGCCGGCGAACTCGCCCGCCAACTGGCTGATGTGGTGCTGTTCCAGGGCGTCGGTTTCAGCTTCGGCTACCGCGTCGACAACAAAGGCAGTGACAACTGACTCTCAGGTGACCGACATGAACCCAAAAGAAAATTACCTGCATGAGTTCTTCAGGATTTTCTTCGCCAACAAGCAAACGGTGAAGCGCATCTTCCTGACCTTTGCAGTGATCGCCCTGCTCCTGCCGTTGCTGCTCAAACAGAGCTTCGATATCACCGCGCAGGTCATCGTGCAGTCGAAAAAGCTGTCTCAGGGCGATGCGACCACCTCGCTGACCCAGGACAGCGCCACCTTCATTCCGCCGTCGCTGGCGGACATGGAAACCGAAAGCAACATCCTCCGTTCGCCGGCGCTGATCCGTCAGACCATCAGCGAACTGCGCGACATGGGTCAGTACAACCCGCCGCCGGGGATGCTCAGCAAGCTGGCGGGCGAGCCATTCAAGCGTTACGTCAGCACGCCGCTGCGCGAATACGTGATCAATCCGCTGCGTGATGCGCTGGGCATGCAAACCGATCCGGTGCGCGACACGGCACTGGACGGTTTGACCCAGGACGCCATCGACAACCTGAAGATCGAAACCCTGCCGGGTTCCAATGTGATCTCGATCGTCTACAGCTTCCCCGATCCGGCCCAGGGCACAACGTTTGTTGCCGCGTTGCTGCAGAACTATCTGGTCGATCGTCAGGCGTTGCAATCGATCGAGCTGCCGCATTCGTTCTACGAAACCAAGAAGCATCAGTATCAGGTGCGGCTCGATGGTCTTGAAGGCGCGCGGCTGAGCCTGCTGGAAAGCGTCGGTTCTTCCGACCCGAAAGAGGAAATCACCTTTCGCCTCAACGCGATCAACACCGAAGAGCAGGCACTCAACCTGTATCGCGATCGCTTGCTGCAGAGCCAACGCTGGCTCGATTACCTGAAAACCAGCCTGGCCGCCGCCAACACCAACAAGCTCAACGACTACACCTTCCCGTTCACCTTCACCACGACGGTGGACAACATTGCGTTCGAGGATCGCGAGATCAGGCAGATGGGCGAGGCGCTGACCACTCAGGTCAGCCGCTATATGAATGACTTGGCGGTATTCCAGCCTGGCAGCGAGCCGATGTTGCTGGCCCGCGAGCAAATTGCCCGCACGCGCCAACAGTTCCTCAAAGTGGTCAACAACCGCATCCAGGAACGCACGATCGACCTGTCGGTGGTGAGCCAGGTCATCGAGCAGAAAACCGCGCGCATTGCCGAGTTCAAGAATCGCATCCATCAATTGCAGCAGACCCAAAGCAAGCTGCGCCAGATGGACACCGAGATCGGCGCGTTGCACGCAGCGTTTTCCACCTATGCGCAACGCTTTGCCGAAAGCAGCACGACACGCGCGCTGGACAACGACCTGTCCAACGCCCGGGTATTGAGTCCACCGTTCGAGCCGACCGAGGCGGCTTTTCCAAAGCCGATGCTGATCATTCCATTCGGGCTGTTCACCGGACTGCTGCTGGCAATCGCCTTTGTCTATGTGCGTGAGTTCTTCGACCATCGCTTCAAGCATCCGGCGCAAATCAGCAATGAACTGGGCGTGCCGGTGCTGTTGGTGCTCAACGAAGAAACGTCGCAGCCGGGCAATCCGCACAAGAACTGGACCATGCCGAGCCTGGTTCACTGGGTGCGCAATTGAACGCGGTGTCCACCCCAATCGTCGCCCTGCCGATCATTCATTTGCTCAGCAGCGGCGGCTTCTACGGGGCCGAGCGGATGTTGCTGGATCATTGCCTGGCCACGCCGGGGCAGCACCAGGTGCTGTTCCTTGACGCGCCGCCAGAACTGATCGCGCGCTTTCGTGAAGCCGGGGTGGACGCTCGCGTTTGTTCAGGGCTGGGCGAGCTGTTGCGACACTTGCGTCAGCGCCGTGGCGACAAACCATTGCTCAATACGCACAACTTCAAAGGGCTGCTGTTCGGCTGGGTCGGCGCCACGCTGCTGCGCCTGCCGCTGGTGATCACCCAGCACGGCTTCACTCCACGCAGTCGCAAGCAGAAGTTCTACACCTGGCTGAGCCTGCAACTGTGCCGCACGGCGTCGGTGAAACGGGTGGTCTGCGTGGCGCAAAGCATCGCCACGCTGCACCTTGAGGCCAGCGTGCGCGCGGAGAAGTTGCAGGTGATTCCCAACGGTCTGCCAGCGGCGCCAGCGATGCCGCCGCTGGCAGAGCGGCAACGCTGGCTGGCCGGTTACGTCGGGCGGTTGAGCAGTGAAAAAGGCCCGGACCTGTTTCTCGATGCGCTGATTGCGTTGTGTCACCAGCATCCGCAACTGGACGCGGTGATGCTCGGTGACGGACCGGAACGCGAGGCCTTGCAGGCGCGCATCGACGCTGCCGGGTTGCAGCAGCGGGTTCGCCTACCGGGCTACCAGACGGCGATGCAAGGCTGGTGGCGGCAACTCGATGCGCTGGTGATCAGCTCGCGCACCGAGGGCACTCCGATGATTCTGCTCGAAGCGATGCAGGCCGGCGTGCCGGTGGTGGCGTTCGCGGTCGGCGGTATTCCGGATGTCTTGCAGGATCGTCACAACGGCCTGCTCGCGGCGCCGACGGATACCGCCGCCCTCGCCCGCCAGCTCGACACACTGCTGGCCGAACCGAAGCTGGCCGCGCAGTTGCGCGACAACGCCAGACGCACCCAACAGGAACGCTACGACCTCAAGGCTCTGGCCGAACGCTGGTCGCAGCTGTACATCCAAACGGCACGGGAGACACGCGCATGATTTTCCCGCTCTCGATCGTCAGTCTGTTCGCCCTGGTCAGCCTCGGTTTGCTGGCCAGTCCCTGGCCGTATCTGGCGCCGGGGGCGGTTATTGGTCTGGTCGGTTTCACCGTTCTGTACCGCAAGCCGACCTGGGGCCTGCTCGGCATTGCCGCGCTGGTGCCGTTCGAAGGTTTCTTCAAGGACAGCTCGGTATCGGGCAGCAAATTGATCGGTGCCTCGCTGGCAGTAATCGTGATGCTGCAACTGGCGCTGCACCAGATCCCGTCGCAACGCCTGCGCAGCAATCTGTGGCGTTACCTGATCGGTTTCATGGCGCTGTACCTGCTGAGCCTGTTCGCCAGCGACAATCTGGGCATGTCGCAGACTCATCTGCGTGAACTGAGCGTGGGCCTGGTCTTGTTCGTGATCACCCTGTTGATCGGCCGTGAGTTGAATCTGGATCTGTTCGCCCGACTGGTCACCCTCAGCGTCAGCACGACCTGCGCGATGGCGATGTTTTCCAGCCGATTCCAGGACAAGGGCCGCGCCGCCGGCCTGCTCGAAGACCCGAATGCCTTTGCCCTGCTGATCGCTTTCGCCGTGCCGCTGGGCCTACTGCTGGTGATTCGCAGCCCGAACCTGCTGCACCGTTTGTTCTGGGCTGGTTGCTGTCTGTTGCTGCTCGGCGGCATGACCAAAACCGAGTCGCGCTCAGGGCTGGTCGTACTGGCGTTGAGTCTGGCAATCGGGGTCTGGCACTACCGCCAGCAGTTGACCCGCATTCGTCCACGGCATTTCGGCTTCGCCATGCTCGGTGCTGCGATCATCCTGCCCTTGGCGATCTATGCGATGCCGGCCGGTTATCTGGCACGCATTCAATCGCTGAGCATCCTCAGCGCCGGGGCCAAGGCCCAGGACGAATCCCTCGGCCGTCGCGCCTCCTACATTGTCGTTGGCAGCCAGATCATTCGCGAGCATCCGCTGCTCGGCTCCGGCCCTGGCACCTTCCCGCTGCACTACGCGACCACCGGTTATGCCAAGGCGTTCTCGGCCAACCGCAAGATCGGCGACCTGTATCGCCGGGCGCATAACACTTATCTGGAGATCTTCAGCGAACTGGGGATTCCCGCCGGCCTGCTGTTTGTCGGCATGCTGGTGCAGGGTTTCTATAACCTGATCCGTGCACGACGCACGTGGCTGCAACGGCGCGAGTGGCAGCACGCAGGCATGGTTACCCATCTGGGCATGAGCTTTCTGTCATTGACGCTGTTCCTGATGTTCCTCAGTGCGCCGAACCTGAAATACCTGTGGATCATGCTGGCGCTGACCTGGGTGCTGCGCCTGAAAGCCGAGCAGGCAGCGCTGACGGAGGCCAAAGCATGAGCCGGATCAGCATTGTCATTCCGATGTTCAACGAAGCCCGGCATATCGGCCGAACGCTGCTGGCCGCCAGCAAGGCCGCGCACGCAGCCGACATCGACTGTGAATTGATAGTCGTCGACAACGGCTCCACCGACGAAGGGCCGCAGATTGCCCGCGCATTCGGCGCGCAGGTTCTGCTGCTGCCCGGCCTGCTGATCGGCGCCTTGCGCAATCGTGGCGCAACGGTTGCCCGTGGTGAATGGCTGGCATTCATTGATGCCGATATCGAGATGCCGGAAGACTGGCTGAAGCAGATGTTGGCTTTGGCTGCGGGCGACCAGGGCGACGTCTTCGGCCTCGACCTGCACACCCCTGCTGCCGCGCCATGGTTCGCCGCCGCGTGGCAGCGCCGCTCTTTGCGCCCGTCGGGTGGCGCCACGCGCACTGTGCAATGGCTGCCCAGTGCCAACCTGCTGATGCGCAAGCAGTGGTTCGACAACGTCGGCGGATTCAACGAAACCCTGCGCACCGGCGAGGACAAGGAATACACCCTGCGTCTGCACAGACACGGTGCTCGTCTGCTGTCGGTCAATACCAGCGTCGCTCTGCATTGGGGCTACGAAATGACCTGGCGCGAATGGGTCGGCAAGGAACTGTGGCGTCAGGGCAGTCATCTGCAATTGGTCCGGGCCCACGGCATGAGCTTGCGTCTGCTGCGGTTTCCGCTGCTCTCGTTACTGGTGTGGCTGATTGATGCTCTGGCGATTCTTGCGTTGCTGGGCGGCTACGCGCAGCAGGCGTTACTGCTGCTGATGGCAGGCCTGCTGCCCAGTCTGCTGCTCAGCCTGCGGCAAAGCATTCGCCAGCATAACCTCAGCCTGACCTTGCAGCTCTGGGGCCTGCACTGGGTGCGCCTGCACTTGGCAAGCGCAGCATTGATTCTCGGTCTGTGTCATTGGAATGCAAGGAGGCCTGCCCGTGGCTGAACTCATTTTTTGCCTGTGCCTGTTGTTGCCAGCGTACGCCTACATCGGCTATCCGCTGCTGCTCACCTTGCTCGCGCCACTGTTCCCGGCCTGGCGACATGCCCCCGCACCGCCGCTGAACGTCAGCATCGTGATTGCCGCGCACAACGAGGCACGCCATATCGAGCACAAGCTGCGCACGCTGCTGGCTCAGGACTATCAGCCGGCCGCGTTGCAGATCATTCTGGCCAGCGACGGTTCGACCGATGACACCGTGGCTTGCGCGCACAAAGTGATTGATCCGCACATCACCGTGCTCGACCTGCCGCGCCAGGGCAAAGCCGCCACGCTGAATGCCGGCGCCGCCCTGAGCAGCGGCGACATTCTGGTGTTCACCGATGCCGACAACCAGTGGTCGCGCGACACCCTCGGCCACTTGCTCGCGCCGTTGAGCGATCCACAGGTAGGCGCCTGCGCGGGGCACATGGTGATCCCGGTTACCGGTGGCGGCCTGAGCATCGGCGACAGCCTGTATCGGCATTACGAAGGCTGGTTGCGCCGGGTCGAGAATCGCACCGGCTGCATGGTCTCCGCCGACGGCGCCCTGCTCGCCTTGCGTCGCGAGCTGTTCCAGACCGTGCCGGCCGAGGTCAACGATGATTTCTTCATCAGTACCTGCGCACCGGTGGCGCATAAACGCATCGTCTACGTGCCCGAGGCGCAGGTGATCGATCAGGGCGTCGACGAAGCGGACAAGCAATGGCGTCGCCGCCAGCGGGTCACCGTCGGTGGCCTGCAGAGCCTGGCGCAACGCCGTGAACTGCTCAATCCCTTCAAGCACGGCCTGTATTCGATCGCGTTGATCAGCCACAAACTGATTCGTCGACTGGCGCCGGTGCTGTTGTTGCCGCTGCTGCTGAGCAATTTCTGGCTGTGGAACCAGCACGGTTTCTATCGCCTGAGCCTGCTCGCGCAATTGCTCGGTTACTCGATTGCCATCGCCGGCCTGCTGGATTCGCAACACCGTTTACCGAAACCGTTCCGCCTCGCGGCCTTCCTGCTGGTGACGCTGGCAGGCATGAGCGTCGGCCTGTGGCAGTTCCTGCGCGGGCAACGGTACGCACAGTGGAATCCTGACCAGAATCGTTGAGAGGGCGCATGCCATGGCTATCAAACAACTGATAAAACGCACCAGCGGCTGGCTCTATCTCAACTCGTCCGTGGGGCGCAGCCAGTTGCACGGGGCCGGAGTCATCCTGATGCTCCACCGAGTGCTGGCCAACGACCGTGCCGCCAACCTGCCACACCGCAATGAACTGTGTGTCGGCCCGCAGGCGTTCGAACACTTGCTGATATGGCTGCGCAAGCATTTCGATTGCGTGCCGCTAATGGAGTTGTTGCAGCCCAACGCCCTGCGCACCGAGCGCCCGCGCGTGGCGCTGACCTTCGATGACGGCTGGCGTGACAACGCGGTCAATGCCTATCCGCTGCTGCAAAAATATCAGGTGCCGGCGAGCATTTTTCTTTCCACCGATTTCATTGGCAGTCGGCAACGGTTCTGGTGGGAAAGCGTCGGTGAAACGCTGTGGGGCAGCCATGGCGAAAAGGCGCGCATGCACCTGATCGAGCACCTGCGCATCACCGGTCATCCGCTGCCGGTGCTGCTCGACGATATCGATGTCGACCGGCGCAGCCTGGCACTGCTGCATTACCTGCAAGGGCTGAAGAGCCTCGATCCGCAGGAACTCGAACGTCTGACCAATGAGTGTCCGCCGGATTCTCTGCCACAAGCGCTGGACTGGCATCAGGTGCGCGCCATGGAAGCGTCCGGTCTGGTGCGCTTCGGCCCCCACGGCGCCAGTCATGCGATCCTCACTGGCCTGGATGACATGCGTCTGCACGAAGAAATCAGCCGCAGCCGCGACGCCCTGCACAACGGCTGCAATCGGCCACTGCCGGTGTATTGCTACCCCAACGGCGACAACGATGAGCGCGTGCGCGAGCAGGTCGCCAATCACGATTATCCGTTTGCGCTTGGCACGTCCACCGGACTCTATCGCGGCGCCGGCGACCCGCTGAACCTGCCGCGCTTCGGCGTCAGCCAACGTACCGCGCGCAATCCGGAGCTGCTGTCGCTACGGATCTTTCGCGGGGCACGGCCATGAGTCGCGGCAGCTACATCAAGCACCTCGCCCTGAGCATGGGCACCAAACTGGCGATGATCGCCCTGCGCCTGCTGCGCAATGTGTTGCTGGCGCGGATTCTCGGGCCGAGCGAACGCGGTCTGTTCGCGCTGCTCAGCACCCTGCCGGATCTGATCAGTGCGGCGACCAGCGGCGGCCTGAATTCAGCGGTCGGTTATCAAGCGGCTAACCAGCGGCCGATGGGGCTGTTGCTCGCCCAGGTGCTGGTGTTCGGTTGTCTGCTGGCCGGGCTGCTGACGTTGCTGGTGGTGGCGCTGGCGCGAGAATTCGGCAGCGAACTCGACGTCACGATGCAGCTCGGTCTGCTGGCGTGGCTGTTGCTGCTGGCGGTACCGCTGACCGTGCTCAAAAGCGGCCTGCTGACCTTGCACAACGCGTCGGGTGGCGTGGTCGCCTTCAATGTCCTGCGTCTGATCGAATCGCTGGCGCCATTACTGCTTTTTGTTGCGCTGTTCTGGATGTGGAAAGAGGCGGCACTCGAAGCGGCGCTCATAAGTTGGCTGGCCGGTATCAGCCTGGTGGTACTGGTGGGCTGGATGTGGCTCAAACGCGCACAGCCGCTGCAACTGCAATGGGATCGTGCAAGCCAGAAGGAGCTGCTGAAATTCAGTGCACGCAGCCATCCGGACCTGCTGTTCCAACAGGTGATCCTGCGCTCCGATTACTTGTTCATCGGCGCCCTGCTCGGTAGCAGCGCGCTCGGCCATTACGCCATGGCCAGCGCCGCTGCTGAACTGTTGCTGATCGTTCCGGAAGCAGTCACCACACCGCTGATGAAGCGTCTGCTGCAACAGGACAAGGGCATGGACAAGGTCACGCCGCTGGCGCTGCGCCTGACCGCGACGGTAATGCTCTGCGCCTGCGTCACGATGGCGCTGATCGGCGAATGGCTGATCATCATCCTGTTCGGCGTCGCCTACCAACCCGCGTATCCGGCGCTGCTGGCTTTGCTGCCGGGGCTGTTGGGCCTGTGCTACGCAAGCATTCTGCGCCTGGACCTGATCGGCAAGAATCGCCCTGCCACCGTCTCGCTGATGATGGGGGTGGGCGCGTTGCTGAATCTGGGCCTGAATCTGCTGCTGATCCCGAGCTACGGCATCGTCGGCGCAGCGGCGGCGTCCTCGATTGCCTATCTGGCAGTGACCCTGGCGATGCTGGTGCTTTATTGCAGGCTGAGCGGCGTACCGTTCTGGCACACGCTGTTCATTCTGCCCGGCGATCTCAGCCCGATGTGGCTGATGCTGCACCGCAGGAAAGCCGCATGAAGCGCCTGGCCCTGCTGTTCGGACTCGGCATGACGCTGAATGCCTTCGCTGCGCCCATGCAGTGGGGCGACATCCGCGATGGCAGCCTGTATCTGCAAGCCGACCGCCCGGATACAGTCACCGTGCGCTGGGTTCCGGCGTGGCAGGCCGAGGCCAATGAAGAGCATATCTACCTGCTTGACGGCCATGGCCGCTTGCAAGGTGATCGCTTCATCAAGGCCAGTGAGGTTCGCGGTTCGCAAAGCTGGCCGCTGGTGCCGGGAGCTGCCGGTTATCGCCTGGAGATTCCCGGCTACAGCTTCCGTAGTTACTGCGTCGAGCATGACGCAACCACCGTGGCGCTGTTCAGTCCGGCCAAAGTGCATTTCAGCGTCGAAACCCGCAATGGTACTGAGCTGTTTTTCCAGGTCGCACCGGGAGAGCATGCGGTGCTGAACGGCAAATACCATGGCGGCGTCAACGCGCTGCAAGCACAGCGGGTGGACGATGGACAACAGCTGTCGCTGGCCCTCAAGCCCCACCGCGCCTATTGGCAATTCGATCAAGTGGCCTTGCCGGTCAGTGACCGGCCTCAGGTCTGGCGCTTGCGCCTGCAGGGCAGCGGCAAAGCGGCGTTCTGGCTCGATGGCACGGACAACCTGTTTGCGCAGAATCCGCAGCAGCTGCAGCCAGTGCATGAAGAATCGGGTGAGGTCCGCCTGACCCTGCACGCCATGGTGCTCGGGCGCACTCCGGATCTGGGCATCGCGCTGCCCAATCTGATGCCGCCCGCGAGCAGTCATGCCGCATTGGATGCGTTGAAACCGAGTGCGGCGAGCTACTACAGCTACGTTGACATAACGTCGAAAAGTGCCCGCTTCGAAGACCCGGTTCGTCAGCTTTATCAGACGCGCTTCGGCATCCGCCAGGACATCACCCTGCTGGCCGGCACCGGGCGTCAGGCCAATCTGCGCGCCGATGTGCAAAGCAGCAACGGCCTTGAGACGTGGCTCGCCGGCACTCGTGCCTTGGGTGGTCAAGGCACGCATTACATCGGCTTCGCCGACGAGCCGAACCTCAACTATTCGAGCTACGACGAATACCGCTCGATTTTCGTCAGCATGGCCCGCCAGGTGCGCAGCGATCCCGCCAACGCCAGGGCCGGCGTGCGCATCGCCATGCCGGCCAGTTCGCGCCTGGTCAACGGCCCGTTCGCCAATAACGCCGCAGACAAACGCGGGATCGATTGGGCACGGCGTCTGCTCAGTGAAGCGCCCGATCAGATTGACGCGTTGGCCTGGCACGAATGGATGATCCGCGACCTGCTCGCCACTCGCGTCTACCGCGACAGCGTGCGCCGCGCCGCGCAACTGGTCGGCCTCGACGCAAAGGGTCAGCCGCGCAAAGCCTTGCTGCTCGATCAGACCAATCTGTCCAGTGGCTCGAGCCTGAGCCCGTACGACCAGGAAACTCATTACGCCGCGCTGTGGTGGGCATCGGTGGTCATCAATGCTTCTCAGGACGGTTTGCTGAGCATGCTCAACTGGTTTCAGGCGGCCGACGAACCGCCCTACGCCAAGGGCATGGTGCGCGTGTTGGCCGGCGATCGCTTCGAGCTGAAACCGGTGGGCCTGGCCCAGCAATTCATCGCCCGGCATTGGCTGCCGCACGTGCTGCAACTGGATAACGACGCCTTCGAAGTGGACGTACTGGCGATGGCCGGCGACGAGCAGCGCACGTTGCTCGGGGTGAACAAAGGCACGCGCCTGCAACGCGTTGCTCTGAGCGGTGCCAAGTGCCCGCTCAACCAAGGCGCCCTGCATTTCTTCGGCGCTGACAATCGCGCCCGCGACGCACCATTTGCCTGCGAACACGGGCGCGTGCGTTTCGAATTACCCGGGCAAACCCTGTTTGCCCTGAACTGGAACGCTTCATGAACCGCCCCTCCGCCCTGCGAGCGTGATGCTGCGCGCGGCACTTTCATCAGGAGAAGAGACCATGGAAATCTTGCAAAAACTCAGCGGACATATCCGTCGCAAAGGTCTGCGAGCGACCTTGGCGAAGATCCGCAGAATGTACATTTTTGCCCATCAGCAACTGCTGTGGATGGAACGTGATCTGGTCAGCCCCGTGCCGCCGCATAGCCTCAAACCCTACCCGCCGCTGCGCGTAATGGAGATCACCGCAGACAACGCCAGCGCCTTCACCCGTTACTTCGGCGACCGTGTCGGCGTCATGGCCGAGCTGGCCAGTGAGGGTCATACCGGGCATATGCATGTCGACGAGCAAGGCGATGCCGTTGCGTTCATCTGGGGTACGCCGCGCGACTATTTTGATCGGCATTACTACCGTTGCCGGTTCCCGGTGAAACCTGGCGAGTTCTTCGAATTCGGTGGCGAAATGACCCGTGCCTACTGGGGCAGCGAATTGTCAGTCGATGTGCAAGTGCGCCTGTGGCAAGCCATGGCTGAGAAAGGCTGCCGCAAAGTGGTCGATGTCTGTGACTCGAGCAACATCCCGGCGCTCAAGCTGCACCTGCGCATGGGCTATACCGAACAACAGCGGATCATGAATATCTACACGCTGTTCGGTCGCTGGCGCTTTTACCGCGAAACCCGCTACAGCGGCTCGCGCCTGGAGGCACTGCGGAAAAATTCTCGTCCACCTGTCCCAGCAACGGCGGCCTGAACCTATGGTGATGCGATTTGAATGGCGCACCTCGCTGTGCGCTGCCGACTTCCCGGCAACCGCGTATGAAACGCTGCGCCTTCACGTAGCCGATCACACGCCGTTCAACCACCTCGGCTGGTTGTGCGCAGCAGAGCAGGCGTTGGAAGAGAATCAGTGCCTGCACGTTCTGCTCGGCTGGGAAGCAGAGGCTTTGCGCCTGTGCCTGCCCCTGGTGTCCAGCCGCGAACGCTTCGCGGGCGTGCCATTTCGCGTCTTGCGCCACTTGGGTTATCCGCTGGCCGATCGGTTGGCCCTGCTGTCGTTGCTCGGCGCAGAGGATATGCGCGATGCGCTGATGCTGATCCGTCAGCGCCTGCCCCATGCGCTGCTGCAACTCAACGAACTGTCGGAACCTGCTGGGGAAGAAAGCGCCCTCACCGATTGGATGGCGCTTAGCTCTACTGCTGAACGGCGCCTGAGTTGCCGGGTGCCGGTGCATCTGATCAGCGACGCCGACCATCAGGAAGTCTCCGGCGACCCGCGCTACAAACTGCGTCGGGCGCGCAAACGGATTGCCGCGTGCGGCGCTCAAGTACGGCGAATCACTCCCGATGCGCTGTCGATGCCTACGGTTTTACAGGCGTTGCAAGAAGTCGAGTCGGTCAGTTGGAAAGGTGACGAGGGCGTCGGCATTTTCGCAACTGACCACAGTCGTCAATGGATACAGAACGCCTTCACCGCCCTCGCCGCTCAAGGGCTGGTGCGAGTGGTGACGCTGGAGCTGGACGGCCGCTGCATCAGTTATCGGCTGGGCCTGCTCGAGCAGGGCCGACTCTACGACTACAACCTGGCGTTCCTGCCGCAACATGCCGATCTGGGCAGCGGTCGGGTGCTGCTGGAGGAATGGATTCGCTGGGGCCTGGCCGAGCAATGGCACTGGATCGATGCCTCGCGGGTCAGCCTGGAAAACTCCAGTCATCAACTGCACGAGCGCATGACCGGACAACTGGAACACTGGCGCTGGAGCTTCTACTCATGGCGCCCCAGTGGCTTGCTGCTGGGCCTGGGGCTGCGTCTTTGGTACTGCGTCAAACCGGCCCTGCAAAAATGGCGCGCACAGCGTGCCGGCAAACCGAAAGCGGCAAATACATCCGCAACACAACCTGCAACTTCATCCACCACACCTGGGCTAGCGCCTCGGAGAGCATCATGAACGTCATCGACAAACTGCTTCTGCGCATCAAACAAAAAGGCCTGCGCCGCACCCTTGGCGCGTTCGGCAAACGTTATGTCTTCGCTCACCGTGAATTGCTGTGGATGGAGCGCGATCTGGTCACGCCGATCGCGCCAAACAAACTGCGCCCCTGTGAAGGTTTACATAGAGTCGACATCACCGAGGACAACGCCAAGGCTTTCGGCAAGTACTTTGGTGACCGTGTGCAGACCATGGCCGAATTGGCCGCTGAAGGGCACACGGGGCACATGTACCTGGACCAGGAAGGCCACACCGTCGGGTTCGTCTGGGCCAGCACCCGCGACTATTACGATCGCCACTTCTACCGCTACACGTTCACGATCGAGCCCGGTGAGTACTTCCAGTTCGGTGCCGAAATTGCCCGCCCCTATTTCGGCAGCACCTTGACCGTCGACGCACAGACCGCACTTTGGCAAGTCATGGACGCCGGTGGGTACAAAAAAGTGGTGGATATCTGCGACAACGCCAATATCCAGGCCCTGAAGATGCATGTGCGTCTGGGCTACAAGGAACAAGGGCGTATCACCCATGTTTACGACCTGTTCGGCCACTGGCGCTTCTTCCGCGAAACGCGCTACAGCGAGTCAAGGCTGGAGGCGCTGCGCAAGCCGGAAAGACCGGTAGTCAGTGCGCCGGCGCAGGCTTGATTCAGGCTGAATATTTGCGGCGGTTTTGATACCGCCATCGCGAGCAGGCTCGCTCCCACACTGGAATGCGTTTCCCTGTGGGAGCGAGCCTGCTCGCGAAGAGGCCAGTAGCTGCACCCGCAGCTCTCACAAGCGATTGGCTGGTTGACTACAAACTGTGACGACACTTCCAACATCCAGTAAAGACTTGGCCGACTGTTTTTCCGTATCCACTTGGATACAGTCGAGCAATGACTTATCTTATCCAGCAAACCGCAATATTCCAGGCTTGGCACCGTTCGATTAGAGACTTGCGCGCCAAAGTGGCTATCGCCCGGCGTATTGATCGGGCGTCAACAGGCAATCTAGGCGACGCCAAATCGGTGGGCGATGGAGTCTCTGAGATGCGTCTGGATGTTGGCGCGGGCTACCGGGTGTATTTCACAATCCGCAATGGCACAGTAATCATTCTGCTGGCCGGAGGCGACAAATCCTCACAAAGCGCAGACATCCGACGCGCACAAAAAATGGCAAAGGAGGTTTAACCATGAGCCAGACTTTGACGAATTTCGACATGGTCGCGCTGCTGGACAGTGATGAAGCCATCAGTGAGTACCTGTCACAGGTGCTTGCAGACGGAGACAGCGAAGAATTCCTTCGCGCGATCGGCTACGTGTTAAAGGCGCGAGGAATGACGCAGATCGCCAAGAATTCAGGCATGGGTCGCGAAAGTTTGTACAAAGCTTTTGCTCCCGGAGCGAAGCCGCGCTTTGACACAGTGTTGAAGGTGATTCATGCGTTGGGCATTGATCTTTATGCGCAGCCGGGGCACGTAGTCAATCACGCCGTTCCCTGAATTTTCTGGCGGTCACAAGGCCGCCATCGCGAGCAGGCTCGCTCCCACATTGGGATGCGTTTCCCTGTGGGAGCGAGCCTGCTCGCGAAGAGGCCAGCCGTCGCAAAAAAGGTTCTCAGGCCTTGCTCACCACCAGGCTAAAGCACATCGGCAACTGCGCCTGCTGGTTCAGGTAGCAGTCATACACCTCTTCCCGGTTCGAATGCGCATATTCCTGAAAATCAACGATGCTCAGCCCCGCTCCAATGGCGCCGCTGAAGATCGCGCCCAGCGTATGCACGTACCAGTACGACTTTGCCGCCGGCTGCTCGACTTTACCTACGTAAACGATCGGCTCTTGCTGCACAAACGGCTCGGCACGGAAATACGAGCTGGCGAGGCGGTAGGGATCTTCAGCCTGCGGATCAACCATTTCCAGAAAAGGATGGGTTTCGTAGATCACCAGTTTGCCGCCCGGCTTCAGCACCTGCGCGACATGATGGAAGAATTCGCCGATGTCAGGCATCCAGTTGAGTACACCAATGGTAATCAGGGCTACGTCGAAGCGGTTATGCAGCGATGCGGGCAGATGGTGGATGTCGCTCTCGACGAATTCGGCAGTATGCGGCGAGCGGCTGTTGAGCTCGCGGGCCTGCTCAAGAAACGCTGCCGATTGATCGACGCCGAGGACACTGCGCGCACCCAGCGCAAACAGCGACAGGCTCTCCCGACCGTTATTGCAGCCCAGTTGAATCACGTCTTTGCCGTCGACGTCCAGCAAGCCGCGCAAAGTGTCATCAAGGCAGCAAAACTCTGCCTGCGCGACATCGTTGAGCAATGCCTGCCAGTCCGGCGAATCCTGATGATGACGGGCAGAATCGTTCCACGCCTGTCGATTGCTTTCGATGGCGGTTTTGGGGGTGGGCACTTCCATGGCGCTACTCCGGGTGAGGCTCGTGATTGAGCTGCGTGAGTCTAGAACAGACCCGGGGTGGCGGTTGTTCCAATGTTGTAATCACACTGCGCAGTCCTCTTCAGCGAGTCCTACAGAAAAAGGAAGGAACTCGGGATACCCCAACCGTTTTCCTACATCTTCCGTCGGTTGGCCGTCGGAAGCGCTCAGTCTAGGATTTGTCGAACTACAAGTACTCATGGAGCTCGACCCAGATGCAGTTCATCCAGACAACGACGACAGCAATCCCTGCACCGAATAGACTGCCAGGCATTGATCCCGGAGGCACTATGGACGGCAAAATCTTTCCCGACGATTCAGGGTTTGAAAACGACGAGCAGGCTGCCAGTCATGATCGCTGGTTGCGAGCCAAGGTGCAGGCGTCCAGAGATGATCCCCATCCGAGTCTCCCCCATGAGGACGTGATGGCGGACATGCATGCCTTGATCGAATCCATGCGAAAAAAGGCCGATGCAGATTGAGTGGCGGCCCGAAGCCAAGGCCGATCTTTCGAACATCCTCAGATACATTGGCTAGAGAAACTTTGCAGCCGCAGTGAGTCTCTCGAAATCCATCGAAGAATCCACAACCTCACTCTCCGTTCATCCCCATCTCTACCGTAAAGGTCGATCTCCCGGCACCCGGGAAATCGTTATACATCCTAACTACGTAGTGATTTATGAGGTGACGGATCGAATCGAGATACTTAGCGTTTTGCATACCCGACAGGAATATCCATAAAGACATAGCAGGAAAAAACGGTGTGACGTTCGCCCGATCGATAACACGCCGTTTGTTTGCCCGGTAGGCACCACTATCAAAGATTCACATGACTCTGGTTAAGCCGCTCACGCAAAAACTCCACCAGCGCCTGCACCGGCCGCGAAGCCTGGCGATGCTGCGGATAAACCGCCGACAGGGTCAGCGGCTCCGGGCGCAGGTCATCCAGCACCGGCACCAGCCGCCCGTCCTTCAACGCCGCACCGACGATGAAGGTTGGCAGATAGGTAATGCCCATCCCCTGCACCGCTGCGTCTCGCAGCAGTTCGCCGTTGTTGACGCGCATGCGCCCGGTGACGTTGATCAGCAGCGGTTTGCCCGGTGCTTCGTTGAAGCGCCATTGCACCGAGCGACCGTGGCCGTAAGGCAGGCAATCGTGGCTGTGCAGGTCTTCGGGTTTGAGTGGTGTGCCGCGTTCGGCGAGGTAGGCCGGGCTGGCGCAGTAGACCCGTTCGATGCTGGCGATGCGCCGGGCGATCAGTGTCGAGTCTTCCAGCACGCCGATGCGCAGGGCCAGGTCGTAACCTTCGCCGAGCAGGTCGACCGGGCGATCGCTCAGGTCGACCTCGACGGTGACCTCGCGATAACGCTGCAGGAACAGCGGCAGCAGACAACCCAGATGCGCCACCGCGAACGACAGCGGCGCGCTGAGGCGAATCGTGCCGCGCGGCTCGGCGGTTTCGCCGGCGATGCCCTGCTCGACCTGCTCGACTTCTCCGAGCAAACGCAACGCCGATTCGTAATAGCTCTGCCCCAGCGGCGTCACGTCGAGGCGGCGGGTCGAGCGATTCAACAAGCGCACACCGAGGCGCTCTTCCAGTTGCATCAAACGGCGGCTGACGAATTGCTTGGACAGGCCCAACTGATCGGCCGCAGCGGTGAAGCTGCCGGAGTCCATCACCTGGCAAAAAATACGCATGTCTTCGAACGGGTTCATTGTCACTCTCTGGTGGACAGTTAAACGCTTTATAGCCGCTTTTTCGCTTTTCAGCAGCCCATTAATCTGTGCTCACGGTTTGAAAACAACCCTGAACACAAAGAGCTGCCGAAGGCAGCCATCTGATCGTTGGGACGCGGAGCGTCCCCGGCTGCATTCCCACGCAGAGCGTGGGAACGATCAGAAAATCAAAATCATTCAAAAGGATTTCCACCATGAACATCGTCAAGAAAACCCTCGCCGCGTCCCTCCTCGCCCTGTCCGTCAGCAGCGCTTTCGCCGCTGGCAGCCCTGGCGTCGAACACAACACCCAAGCGTTCCTCGATGCCCTCGCCGCTGGCGGTGGTCGTCCGCTGGAGCAACTGAGCCCGAAAGACGCCCGTGCGGTGCTGACCGGTGCGCAGGCTTCGGTGAAGGTTGATCTGTCCGGTGTGGAGGTCAGCGACAAGGCGATCAAGGTCGATGGCCAGACCCTCAACCTGAAAGTGGTGCGCCCGACCAAGGTCAAAGGCGAGTTGCCGGTGTTCATGTTCTTCCACGGTGGCGGCTGGGTACTGGGTGACTTCCCGACGCACCAGCGCCTGATTCGTGATCTGGTGGTCGGCTCGGGCGCTGTTGCGGTGTATGTCGATTACACGCCATCGCCGGAAGCGCAGTACCCGACCGCGATCAATCAGGCTTACGCTGCGACGAAATGGGTGGCCGAGCACGGCAAGGACATCGGTGTCGACGGCAAGCGTCTGGCGGTGGCCGGCAACAGCGTCGGCGGCAACATGGCAGCGGTCGTAGCGTTGATGGCCAAAGAGCAGAAAACCCCTGCCCTGCGCTTCCAGCTGTTGATGTGGCCGGTGACCAATGCGCAGTTCGACGACGGGTCGTACCAGCAATTTGCCGAGGGCCACTTCCTCACCAAAGGCATGATGCAGTGGTTCTGGGACAACTACACCACCAACCCGGCCGAGCGTGCGCAGATCCATGCCTCGCCGCTCAAAGCCAGCGCCGAACAGCTCAAGGGCCTGCCCGCTGCCCTGGTGCAGACCGCCGAGTTCGACGTGCTGCGTGATGAAGGCGAAGGTTATGCGCGGCATCTGGATGCGGCCGGCGTGCCGGTGACCTCGGTGCGTTACAACGGGATGATTCATGACTTTGGTCTGCTCAATCCGCTGAGCCAGATTCCGGAAGTCAAAGCCGCGGTGCGTCAGGCGGCGGCTGAACTGAAGACTCATCTGAATCCATAAAAGCAAAAGATCGCAACCTGCGGCAGCGCCTACCCTGGAATACGATTCCCTGTAGGAACTGCCGCAGGCTGCGATCTTTTTTCTCACCAGCGTCGCGGAGTACCGGTCATGACTCTTTTCTACGCCCACCTGCTGTCCTGGAGCGCCGTCCTGCTCCTGCTCGACGCCGCACTCTGGCACTTCTCGCCCTTCAGCCACCGCGCGCCGCGAGTCGGCGTGCGTCTGGCGCTGTTTCTGGCGTTCAGCGCGCTGGTGATCAATGCCGGTGTCAGCCCGTTGCAGGCTCCGCTGTTCGCTGATGATCGCGTGGCACAACTGGGGGCGACGGCGCTGGGGATTCTCTGGTGGTTGTACGCAGCACGGGTGCTGACCGAAGTGATCGGCCTGGCGCTGATGCGCCGCATCGGTCACAGCGGACGCTTGTTGCAGGATGTCATCGGCGCGCTGGTGTTTCTGGTCGCCATTGTTGCGGCAGCCGGTTACGTGCTGGAGCTGCCAGTCAAAGGTCTGCTGGCCACTTCCGGGGTGGTCGCCATCGTGGTCGGTCTGGCGCTGCAAAGCACCCTCGCCGACGTGTTTTCCGGCATCGTCCTTAACACCACCAAGCCGTATCAGGTGGACGATCTTGTGATGATCGACGGCGTCGAAGGCAAGGTCTTCGATATCGACTGGCGCGCCACGCACCTGCTGACCAGCGCCGGCACCATGGCCGTCGTACCGAACTCGGTGGCGGCCAAGGCAAAGATCGTCAACCTCAGCCGGCCGAACAACATGCACGGCGTCTCGATCAGTATCAAGGTGCCGAACCACATTCGTCCGCGGCGGGTATTGGATGCCCTTGATCGCACCTTGCAGGGCAGCAGTTCTCTGCTGCTCAGCCCGGCGCCGAAAGCCGTACTCAAAGAGGCCGGCGAAACCATGTCGGAATACGTTGCCAGCGGTTTCATCGCCGAGCTGGGCAAGAAGAGCGAAGTGCGCAATCAACTGTTCGACCTCGCCCACCGCCATCTCGAAGCGGCGGGTATTTCCCGGCATCCCGACGGCGTGATCGAACCGTCGAGCCGTGCTCGTGTGTTGCTGGACGAGGTGAAGATTTTCCGCTCGCTGAGCAGTGAAGAACGCGATCGCCTCGCTGAGTCGATGGTCGCGCAGCAGTACACGGCCGGTCAGGTGGTGCTGGATCTGGACGAGGTGCCGGACAGTCTGTTCGTGATCGCCACGGGCGTGGTCAGCGCGACGGTGCCGGACGGCAATGGCCAGACCGAGGCCGGGCGCATGGGGCCGAGCGAAGTCATGGGTGAGCAGAGCATTCTTGCCGATACACCGTCGCAGGCGACGTTCACAGCGCTGACGTCGAGCATCATCTATCGTCTCGACAAACAGTTGACCCGTGAGTGCATGGACAAGCGCAGCGAAGTCGGCCGGGCCTTGAACAAGTTGCAGGCGGTGCGTCAGCAGAACAGTCGCCTCGCGTTGATGGCCAAACCGGTGGCGGTGAAAAAAGGTGGTTTCTTGGGTTGGTTGCAAAAACGCTGATCTGAAACTTTGAAGATCAAAAGCTCACCCCCTCACCCCAGCCCTCTCCCCCTAAGGGGGCGAGGGTGAAAGGGAGCCGATCTCCATGCGTTTCAAGAGCGGAGCTCGGCTCGGTATTGCAGGTCGATGCAACTCTAGCAAACAACGCTGTCAGTCCCCTCTCCCTCCGGGAGAGGGCTAGGGTGAGGGGCTTTTGACTTTCGACCAGATTACTTGGCAGTGAACTTGGTGTAGCTGTTGATCAGGTTGCGATAGTTGGGCAGACGCTCGGACAGCAGATGCGCCAGGCCTTCCATGTCGTTGCGCCAGTCGCCCTGCAGCTCGCAGGCCACAGCGAACCAGTTCATCAGATGTGCACCGGCGGCGGACATCCGCGCCCACGCTGCTTGTTGCACGGTGGTGTTGAAGGTACCCGACGAGTCGGTGACGACGAACACTTCGAAGCCTTCAGCGATCGCCGACAGGGTCGGGAAAGCTACGCAAACGTCGGTCACTACACCGGCGATGATCAGTTGTTTACGGCCGGTGGCCTTGATCGCTTTGACGAAGTCTTCGTTGTCCCAGGCGTTGATCTGGCCTGGACGCTGAATGAACGGCGCGTCGGGGAATTGCTCGAGCAGCTCGGGCACGATCGGGCCGTTTGGACCTGCGTCGAAGCTGGTGGTCAGAATGGTCGGCAGCTTGAAGAACTTGGCGATGTCGCCCAGTGCCAGCACGTTGTTCTTGAACTCGTTCGGCGAGAAATCCTGCACCAGCGAGATCAGACCGGTCTGGTGATCGACCAGCAGGACGACGGCATCATCTTTGTTCAGACGCTTGTAAGGAACGCTCATGGCAAAACTCCTGGATGGATGGTTGTTGCGGTAAGCGCCGGTCCTGATGACCGGCGCTTTTTTCAAACTCAGAACGCGAAGCAGGAACAGCCGAACGCGCCCCAGAAACCGGCGAAATCGCTGACCGGCGCATTCGACATCCGCGCTTTTTCATGGCTGTGGGTGTGCACGGCGCATGGCCCGCTGCACTGGTGAACCTGCGCTTGCAGCGGCGAGTTCGGGCGCCAGTGGCCCGGGACTTTGACTACCGGCGACCAGTCCGGCAGCACCGGAATCGAGCGCGGGCCGAGGTCTTCGAAGTCGCCGGCGGCGTAGACAATCTTGCCGCCGACCACGGTCATCACTGACTCGATCCACTTGATCGCTTCTTCTTCAACGCTGAAGAAGTCCGCGCTCAGTGCAGCGAGGTCTGCCAGTTGACCGACACGGATCTGGCCTTTTTTGCCCTGCTCCGAGGAGAACCAGGCGCTGCCGTGGGTGAACAGTTCCAGCGCGGTGCTGCGTGGCAAACCTTCTTCGTAGAGGGCCAGACCGCCAACGGTGCGGCCGCTGACCATCCAGTACAGCGAGGTCCACGGGTTGTAACTGGACACGCGCGTGGCGTCGGTGCCTGCACCAACCGGCACACCTTCAGCGAGCATGCGCTTGATCGGTGGCGTGGCTTCGGCGGCTTGTTTGCCGTAGCGATCGACGAAGTATTCGCCTTGGAACGCCATGCGATCCTGAATCGCAATGCCGCCGCCCAGCGCTTTCACACGTTCGATGTTTTGCGGGGTGATGGTTTCAGCGTGGTCGAAGAACCACGGCAGACCATTGAACGGAATGTCGCGGTTGACCTTCTCGAACACGTCGAGCATGCGGCTGATCGATTCGTTGTACGTGGCGTGCAGACGGAACGGCCAGCGCTGTTCGACCAAGTGGCGCACCACCGGCTCGAGTTCCTGTTCCATGGTTTGCGGCAGGTCCGGACGCGGTTCGAGGAAGTCTTCGAAGTCGGCGGCGGAGAACACCAGCATTTCGCCGGCGCCGTTGTGGCGCAGGTAGTCGTCGCCCTGATGCAACTTGACGCTGCCGGTCCAGTTCTGAAAATCGGTCAGCTCTTCTTTCGGCTTCTGGGTGAACAGGTTGTAGGCGATGCGAACGGTCAACTGGTCGTCTTTGGCCAGTTGTTCGATTACTTGGTAATCGTCCGGATAGTTCTGGAAACCACCGCCGGCGTCGATCGCACTGGTCAGGCCGAGGCGATTGAGTTCGCGCATGAACTGACGAGTAGAGTTGACCTGATATTCCAGCGGCAGCTTCGGCCCTTTGGCCAGCGTCGAGTAGAGAATCATCGCGTTCGGCCGAGCGACCAGCATGCCGGTCGGGTTGCCATTACTGTCGCGCACGATCTCGCCACCTGGTGGGTTCGGCGTGTCGCGGGTGTAGCCGGCCACACGCAGAGCGGCGCGGTTGAGCAATGCGCGGTCATACAGGTGCAGGATGAACACCGGGGTGTCCGGCGCGGCCTGGTTGATTTCTTCCAGAGTCGGCATGCGTTTTTCGGCGAACTGGAATTCGTTCCAGCCACCGACCACGCGCACCCACTGCGGGGTCGGCGTGCGATCGGCCTGGTCCTTGAGCATGCGCAGCGCATCGGCGAGCGATGGCACACCTTCCCAACGCAGTTCGAGGTTGTAGTTCAAACCGCCACGAATCAGATGCAGGTGCGAGTCGTTGAGGCCAGGGATGACGCAACGGCCCTTCATGTCGACCACTTGCGTGGCGCTGCCCTTGAGGGCCATGGCTTCGGCGTCGTTACCGACGGCGACGAAGCGGCCGTCCTTGATCGCCACGGCGCTGGCCAGTGGTTTTTCCCGGTCTACGGTATGAAATTGGCCATTGAACAGAATCAGATCGGCGCTCATCGCAGTTCCTCAAGCAAAAGTGAAAAGAAGCAAACCCCGCTCAACGCGGCGAGGTTTCTTGGGAATCGAGGTGTTCGTGGGCCTGGCTGGCTTCCAGCCAAGGCGTGAACAAACGGGTCACGGGCGGCATCACCACGTAGACCACCGAGAGGACGATGGTCAGGGTGATCAGGAACGTGGCGACCACGTAGTTGGACAGAAACGGATGCAGCGCCAGCAACGGGCCCCAGATCAGCGGCACCAGCAGGGTGTGCGGCAGAATCACCAACAGGGTGACGACAGCCTGCTTCCAGCGCGGCGGTGGCGAGCCGGCTTCGGCCAGCGGTGTGAACCAGAACTCATTAACCGGCGCGACTTCGGTCTGATCGCCGTCAGCCAGCATCGGCGCGGCTTCAGCCACCAGCGCCTGACGCTCGGAGGATTCCAGCCAGCCCTGCATCGCTTCGGTGGAGCTGAAGCGCAATACGCAAGTGTAAAAATCCAGACGCCCGCGCTTGCCGCGCACCACGTCCACACCCAAATGCCCTTCCCGCTGCCCGGCAACGCGCACGATGTTGCGCAGCCATGCTTCATAGGCCGATTCGAAACCGGCCTTGACCGAGTGTTTGATGATCAACGTGACGGTCTCATCGGCCCCCGGTACTTGTGAATTGAGGACTTCAGGCATAACGCAGCACTCCGGGCAAACGAACAGGAATCGCCAGCCGTCCGGGCCCGGCAATCAAGACAGTGGTGAAAAGAATCAACAGCAACCAGCCAAACTGCCCTTCAGCCACACTCCATTGCGGATGCACGACCAGCAGCGCCACGAGCAGTACAAAGAGAATAGGCAAGCAGGCCAAACGCGCCAGCACACCGGCGACGATCAGCAACGGGCAGAGGACTTCGGCGAAAATCGCGAGGATCAGGGTCAGGTGGGCGCCGAGGTGGAACGGGTCTTCGATCAGTCGCAGCTGTGCGGTGAAGTCCAGCAGCTTGGGCAAGCCGTGCACCCACAACAGAAACAACCCGCCACTGACCCGCAGGAACAGCAACCCCAAGTCGCGCGCCTGTTCATCCCTTGTAGCAATCATGACCCGACCCTTTGAATGTCATTGACGGGAATCATGCCAACGCCGGGGCGGAAGAAATTGGATGGGTGTGCTTAGTTGCTTTCCAGGTCACTGACGTTCTGCTGCCAGCCACAAAACATTGTGGGAGCGAGCCTGCTCGCGAAGGCGGCGGGTCAGTCACATCCACGTTGACTGGCACACCGCTTTCGCGAGCAGGCTCGCTCCCACAGGGTTTGGCGGCGTGCATTCAATTTGCAGACCACCACAAAAACAAAGTGGGAGCGAGCCTGCTCGCGAAGGCGTCAGCTCAGTCACATCCACGTTGACTGGCACACCGCTTTCGCGAGCAGGCTCGCTCCCACATGAAAACTGCTCGTGTAATAGAGAGCGGTTAAAGCGCAGGAATGTCCAGCGGCGCCGCCATGAACTGGCTGATCCGCGAGCGCAGCCATTTCTCTGCCGGGTCGTTGTCGTGCACCCCGCTCCAGGCCATCGACAATTGCGCGGCATCGATCGGGAATGGCGGGTCTTCGGCACGCAGGGCGCAGCCTTCGACCAAGGCACACGCGGCGTAATCCGGCACCGTGGCGATCATCTCGGTACCGGCGAGCAAGGCGCGCAAGCCGCTGAACTGCGGCACACCAAGAACCACCCGGCGGCAGCGGCCGATCTTGGCCAGATCCAGGTCGATGTTGCCGCTCAGATCACCGGAGAACGACACCATTGCATGCGGACGCTCGCAATATTCGTCCAGCGTCAGCGGCCCCGGACGGTCGTCGCCGCGCAGCACTTTGCAGGGAATATCACGCAGCTTCTTGCGCTTGGCATTGGCCGGCAGATCCGTGGTGTAGCTGACGCCCACGGAGATTTCTCCAGAGGCCAACAGCGCCGGCATCAACAGGTAGTTGGCGCGGCGTACCACCACGACAATCCCCGGCGCCTCCTGCTGAAGCTGGCGCAACAGCGGCGGAAACAGACCGAACTCGGCGTCGTCCGACAGACCGATGCGAAACACATCGCAACTGCTCGCCGGTTCGAACTCCTTGGCGCGGCTGACTGCGCCGGAAATCACGTCCATCGCCGGTTGCAGCTCCTTGAGGATCGCCAGCGCCCGCGCCGTCGGCTCCATACCGCGACCGTTGCGCAGCAGCAACGGATCGTCGAACAGATCACGCAAGCGCCCCAGCGCAGCACTGACCGCTGGCTGGCCCATGAACAGTTTTTCGGCAACCCGGGTCAGGTTCTTTTCGAACATCAACGCTTCGAAAATCACCAGCAGGTTCATGTCAACGCGGCGCAGATCGTTACGGTTCATGGGCGTGGTTTCCTTATCGGTGTCAGACGCGTTTTGCCACTGGCGCTGGGCACTTTACTCGATCAACGGCACTTTCGCCGCGCGTTTGTAAGGGCCGTACTCCACCGGCACCCACTGGAAATGTTTGCCCTCAGCGGTAATGTGACCGATGCCGGGGAACGGCAGATGCGCTGCTGTTACCCAGGTCTTGCTCGCGGCGGCAGCACTGAACACTGCCTGCCGACTGCTGATCGCTTTCTGACTGTTGACGTCGAAACTGATCGACACTTGCGGGTGCAAAAACTGCACAGCGAGGTTGTGCACCAGATCGCCCATGAACACGATGCTCTGCTGCTGCGAGGTGAAGCGGTACGTGGTGCTGCCCGGCGTGTGGCCGGCTTCGAGGGTTGCTTCGACCAGTCCCGGCAATGGCGACTGCCCGGCGGCAAACGTCTTGAAGCGACCGGCGGCAACGTAGGGTGCCGTCGAATCCTGGGCAATTTTGAAAAATTCTTTGGCTCCCGCCGGGGCCTTGGCCAGCGCTGCCGGATCAAGCCAGTAATCGGCCTCTGCCTTGGCCGCAAAGACGGTGGCATTGGCGAACAGCGGCTTCTTCTGTGCATCGACCAGACCGCAGACGTGATCGAGGTGCAGGTGCGTCAGCAGAACCGTGTCGACCTGCTCAGGCTTGTAGCCGGCGGCCTGCATGTTGGCCGAGAGTTGGCCTGCGGTGGCGCCGATGCATTGCCCTGCGCCGGTGTCGACCAGAATCAGTTGTGTGCCGGTGTTGACCAGAAAGGCATTGAACGCCGTCTGCACGCCCGGGGTTTCAATCGAACGGCGTGCGAGCAGCGCGCGAATCTGGCTCTGGCTCATGCCCTGCAACAACTTCGGCGACAAATCGTTGTAACCGTCGAACAACGCGGTGACTTCGTAATCGCCCAGCGCCAAGCGGAAATACCCCGGCGCCTGAGTGCCCATCTGCGGTGCCTGCGCCATCGCGCCGGACATTGCCAGCATGACCGCCAGGGTCGTTGCTCCTTTCATCAAGCCTTTCATTGCATTCCCCTTTGATCCTGGCCAACGGCGGCCGCGCTTTGTCGACATCGTCGCGCAAAGCGCGGGGCGGTGACTTGCAAGGATGTGCTGAGTTCCAGCCTGAGCGAGGAAATTAACAACGATTAACTCGTCAGCCTCACGCCCTCGCCCAACAATGAAGCCCTCTGCGCAGCGTTGCTTTTTTGACCTGAGGGAATGCGCCGACCGTGTATTCCCCACCGACACGGACCTTGGCCATGGCTTATCTACAGCAAACCGTCGCCTTCGCCCCTGCCTGCGAACCGCGGAAAAACACGACTGGCGGACTCAGTCCGCAGCGCGAACGCCAGATCAAACAGTTGATCCTCGATCGCTTGGGCGAAAGTCTGGAAGTGGCGGAACTGGCCCGCGCCTGCTCACTGTCACGCAGTCATTTCTCCCGCGCATTCAAGTGCAGCACCGGCGTGTCGCCACAGGACTGGATCCGCGCCCAGCGCCTGGCCCGGGCCAAGTTGCTGATCCAGCACACCGACCTCAGCCTCACGCAAATCAGCCTCGAATGCGGCTTCTGCGATCAGGCGCACTTCTGCCACATGTTCACCCGCAGCGAGGGCATCAATCCCTTCGCCTGGCGCTGTCGAGTCATGGGCAGACCGAAAAACAACGCAGCGCAGCCTGCGGTGTTTTGACTGCTGCCGTTACGCCACCCGTTGCACTGATGCTCAAACCTGAGGATTATGCCCGGACACCCCGGATCAGACGGCCTGCGCATGCGCCAGGGACTGATTCGCCCTGTCCGCCGCATCACCGCAGGAGCGCGCTGTTGAGTTTCTCCCCGAATCAGGCCATTGCCTTTGGCCCCTATCGGATTCATCCCGGGCAACGATTGCTACTTGAAGGCCAACAACCTATGCGCCTGGGACGGCGGGCGATGGATATCCTCCTGATTTTGCTGGCCCACGCCGGTGAAGTGGTGAGCAAACAGCAATTAATGGCCGGGGTCTGGCCAGACAGCGTCGTCGAAGACATCAACCTGCGCGTGCACATGGCGGCGCTGCGCAAGGCGCTGGGCGACGGACAGAACGGTCAGCGCTACATCGTCACCGTGGCGCAGCGCGGCTACAGCTTTGTCGCACCCATCCTGCTCGATAGCATCGAAGCAAAGCCTGCGATCGCCGTGCCCCGGCACAACCTGCCACTGCGTAGTACGCGGATGATCGGTCGCCAACCCCTGATCGATCACTTGATTACGCAACTGCCGCGCCGACGCTGCATCACTCTGGTCGGTCCCGGCGGCATCGGCAAGACCACCGTTGCCCTGCGCGTCGCCGAACAATTGCTCGACCAGTATCGCGACGGCATCCGCCTGGTGGACTTGGCGCCCATCGCCGATCCCGCGCTGATCGGCTCGCATCTGGCGACGCTGCTTGATCTGTCCGCGCCAGAAGGCGATGCGCAGGCTGGTCTGGTCGATGGCCTGCGTAACCGGCAAATGCTGCTGGTAATCGACAACTGCGAGCACTTGATCGATGCGGTCGCCGCGCTCAGTGAGCAGATTCTGCGGGGGGCGCCAAAGGTGCATATCCTCGCCACCAGCCGCGAGAGCCTGCGCGCTGAGGGCGAATTCGTGCAGCGTCTGGAATCGCTCGAATGCCCGTCCATGTCGACGCCGATGGAGCCGGCTCAGGCGCTGGGCTTTGCTGCGCTGCAACTGTTTGTCGAGCGCGCGACCGCGGCGCGGGAAAACTTTGAACTGAGCCCTGCACAGCTGCCGCAAGCGATTGAAATCTGCCAGCGCCTGGACGGCATTCCGCTGGCGCTGGAACTGGCCGCCGCGCAGGTCAGCGAATTGGGCATGGACGGATTGCTCAAGCAATTGCGCGAGGGTTTGCCGCCATTGTCGGCCGGACACCACAGCAGCGCCGAGCGCCACCTGACCCTGCGCGCAACGATGGACTGGAGCTTCAACCTGCTCAACGCCTGCGAGCAAACCTGTCTGCGGCGACTGGGAATTTTCCGCGGCAGCTTCACCCTCGCCTCGGCGGCAGCGGTGGTCATCGGCCAACAGATCGATCCCGGCGCGGTATTCACCGCAGTCACGCAACTGGTGGCCAAATCCCTGCTGAGCGTCGAAGTGGGTGACGAAGATGTTTTCTACCGGTTGCTCGACACCACGCGCCACTACGCACTGGAAAAACTCGAACAGGCTGAAGAGCTCAGCGCAACCCGTCAACGCCACGCCGAGCGCTGCCTGACACTGATGCAGCAGGCGCAGGCGGATTGGGACAACACGCCGACTGTATTGTGGATGGAGCGCTATGCCAGGGGGCTGGAGGATTTGCGCGCGGCGCTGGACTGGAGCCTCAACGGGCCGGGACCGGATGAGCTGGGGGTGCAACTGGCAGCCGCGTCGGCGCCTTTGTGGCAGGAGCTGTCGTTGCTGCGCGATTACAGCCGCTACGTGCGCCGGGCACTGAGTCTGCTGGAGGCTTCGCCAGCAGGCTCGCTCCTGCCGCCCTGCCCTCGCCTGCAAATCGCCTTGAAACTGGCGCTCGGCAGCGCCAGCTATCACACCTGGGGCGGCACGCCACAGACCATCCAGGCCTTCATCGACGCCTGCCGCTTAGCCGAAGAACACGGTGACTTGGCCGGGCAACTGCGTGCGATATCGGGGCATATGGCGGTCAATCTGAGTTGCGGGCATTACCGCATGGCGCTCGCGCAGAGTGAGCAATTCGACCGCATCGGCGTGCACGGCGAGCCACTGCTGTCGCTGAGCACGCATCGCTTGCGCGTGCTGGCCCTGCATTATGCCGGCGACCAACCGCAGGCCCGCGTACATGCCGAGCAGGTGCTGCAACGCATGGCCCACAGCGGCCATCTCAATCGTTTCACCCATGGCTTTGGCGTGCAGTACGACCAGAGCGTCGCTTCGCTGACGGTACTGGCCCGCGTGCTATGGCTGCAGGGTCTGCCAGAACAGGCATGGCGCGCGGCACGGCAGGCGCTGGATATTGCCGTGCAGATCGACCATGGCACATCGATCTGCTACACGCTGGCGCTGGCCAGTTGTCTGATCGCCCATTACAACGGTGACGCCGCCAACGCCCGCGCGCTCCTGCAATTGTTGCTGGAGCAGTCGCAGAAGCATTCGGTGCTGCTGTTCAATAATTGGGCGCGGCACTACGCGCAGGTGATCGATCCGGATAATGCCGCGCCGGTATCGACGCAGAGCAGCGGTTTGATCCGGGAAGTGATGGTTACGCTGAATGAGCGCTTTGTCGATGAGGCACTGGTGGAGCGCGCGCGCAATGGGGACGCGGGTTGGAGTGCAGCGGAAATACTGCGGGCGCGGGCGGCGGCATTAGTGAAGGGTTCGGAGTGGCCCCTTCGCGAGCAGGCTCGCTCCCACAAGGGGTCGGTGTCGGGCGCAAATTCCGAGTTGTGCGCTGTTTCCTGTGGGAGCGAGCCTGCTCGCGAATCGGCCTGCTCAGACACCGCTGCAACCCGAAAAGCCGAACAAACCCTGCAACAAGCTCTGGTCATTGCCAGAAGCCAAGGCGCGTTGGCCTGGGAACTGCGCAGCGCCACGGACCTTGCGCAGTTATGGCAACGCCAGTCCCGCCATCGCGAGGCTTTGGATTTGCTCAGCCCCCTCTACCAGCGCTTCACCGAAGGCTACGCCACACCGGACTTGCGCAAGGTCCGCCTGCTACTCGACAGCCTGCGCGAGCAGTGCCTGGCCTGACGCATTGCGCGTGCGGCTGAGATAGCGCGCATGACGCTGTTGCAGTTCGAGCCTGTCGTCGCTGCGCTCAAAGCGATCACGGGCATAGCGGCGCACGGTGTTGAGCATCCAATAGCGCGCCGTTGCTCGGTTGGGTTCTTGAATGAGCAATGACTTGCGCGCCAACCCTTCAATAATTGCGCTCAACCTGGATCCCGCCAGATCCACGCTGCTGATCACGCTAAGCGCAGCCTCCAGAGCAAAGCCCGTGCTGAACACCGACAGACGCAGCAGCACACGCTGTTCCATTTCCGTCAGGTACTGAAAGCTCCAATCGAT
Source organism: Pseudomonas iranensis (assembly GCF_014268585.2). Lineage (NCBI taxonomy): Bacteria > Pseudomonadati > Pseudomonadota > Gammaproteobacteria > Pseudomonadales > Pseudomonadaceae > Pseudomonas > Pseudomonas iranensis. The sequence continues at coordinate 2,441,072 of NZ_CP077092.1, read as the reverse complement.
CGCAGCGGCCATCGACTGATGGCGTGGTTCCGCGGTGCGCCGGCCTTGGCCAAGCAACTGCAGACCGTTTTCAACCTGGGCCTGTAAGCCGATCAAGCCCAGCGCATCGATCTGCGCAGCGGCGAGCTCGATCGCCAGCGGCAGACCGTCCAGTTGACGGCAGATCTCGCGCACGCCTGACAAATCCTGTTGACGCAAACTGAAGCCCTGTTGCCGCGCTCGCGCGCGATTGACGAACAACTGCACCGCCGGATAGCCCATGGCTTCCTCGACGGAGTTCAATGTCGAGCGCTTGGGAATCGCCAGCAGCGGCACGTAATGAACGGCTTCCTGTGGAATGTGCAAGGCTTCGCGGCCGGTGACCAGAATCGACAGGCGAGGCGCGGCATGCAACAGGGTCTCTACCAGAGCCGCGCAGTTGTCGCGCTGGTGATCGCAGTTATCCAGCACCAACAAGGCGTGCCGGCCCGTCAGTGTGAAAAAGTCTGTGTTCAGGGTGTGCAACAGGTGGTCGAGCAAGAGCTTGTCATCTTCGAGCCTGGCAAGGTCGACCCACCAGGCGCCATCGCGAAAGTATTGCAGCAGCAATTCCGCCACGCGCAATGCCACAGTGGTCTTGCCAACACCCGGCGCACCGGTAATCGTCATCAAGCGGCATACAGGCATTTGTCGAACCAGACTACCGATCAGGGCGTCGCGCCCACTGACTGGCGTCAGTCGTGCGGGAAGATTGTGCAGGGGCGTGAGCGCGGCAGCGGGCATGGTCAGCGCATCACTTGTGCCCTGCTCCACCGGGGCGACAAAGCTGTAGCCGCACTGCGCCACGTGAATGATGTAACGCTGGCCATTGGTGCCGTCGCCCAGCGCGCGGCGCAACGCCGCGATGTGCACCCGCAGGTTGATCTCTTCAACGATCGATGTCGGCCACACACGAGCAATCAACTGCTCTTTGCTGACTACCTCGCCCGCGTGTTCGAGCAGCACCTGCAGAATGTCCATGGCGCGCCCGCCCATGCGTAGCGGCTGCTCCCCTGCAAGGACCAGACGCTGGCGCACATGAAAGGCGTAGGGGCCAAAACGCAGCACCGAACCTTGGCTTGTGTCGTTGTGATTATTCATGCCAAACATCTTGGCACTGTTGCGTGACGATACAACCGCCGGAGCCGACGCAGCACGGACATCCGACTGCGTCAGACGGACAGAACCGCTCTAGCTGAACTGTTCGCGGTATTGTAACGGCGTAAGACCGAGCTTTTCGGCGAACAGCGAGCGCATGTGCCGGACGCTGCCGAAGCCGCTTTTGTAGGCGATGGTCTTGAGCGGCAGATCGCTGGTTTCCAACAGGTTTCGCGCGCAGTCAATGCGGGCATTCTGCAGAAACTCCATGGGAGTCATGTTGACGTCACGGGCGAACAGGCGAGCAAAGTGCCGTGCGCTCATATTGGCCAATCCGGCCATTCGCTCGACTGTAAAGGGTTCATCCAGATGTTCAAGGACGTAATTCTGCGCGCGGGTGATAGGCGTTTCTTGCGGTGAGACGGCCGCCATCAACGGGCTGAACTGCGCTTGCCCACCCTGACGCTTCATGACCACCAACAAGACCTTGGCGACGTCCTGGGCGATTTTCTTGCCGTGATCCCTGGCCACCACCGCCAGCGCCAGATCGATGCCAGCGGTTACGCCCCCCGAAGTGATGAGATTGCGATCCTCAACGTAGATCTGGTCGGTGGTCACCGTGGTTTTCGGGAAAGCCTTGATCAGGCGCTCGGTGTAGTTCCAGTGCGTGGTGACGCGATAACCATCAAGGAGGCAGGCATGGCCGAGGATGAATGCGCCGGTACAAATCGAACCGTAACGCTCCGCACGCGGCACGGCTTTCTTCAGCCAGCCAAACAGCTCGGGAAATCTCTGGTTATAAGCGCCGGGGCCGCCGGGCACCAATAACAGGTCATAGCACTCGGCCGCCTCGTCGATGTGCAGATCAGCCTGAACCTGTACACCATTGGAAGCCTTGAGCAAGCCGCGCTCCGTCCCTAGTGTCGTCAGTTGATAGTGCACATCAGGTTTCAGATAACGGTTGGCGACTGAAAATACTTCCAGTGGCCCGGCCATGTCGAGCATCAGAAAGTCGGGAAACAGCACCATTGCCACGGTTTTCATGGGAGGCATCACACATATTCAAGGGTCAATACGCACGCTACAGCCGGGGCATTATGGCCGACTGTGTCGTCATGAGCGTGTTCGAATGCGTGAACCATAACGCAAAACTGTCAACCTGAGCCGGACAGTCTTTCAATTTCCATCTACTTATTGCCTCCCAAGGTAACCAGTAACCTTCTCCTCACTCGGACGAATTCACGTCCCGCCAGGAGATTTCATCATGCTGACTCTTCGCAAAGCCTCCGATCGCGGCCTCGCCAATCACGGCTGGTTGAAGTCGTTTCACACCTTTTCTTTCGCCAGCTACCGCAACCCGCGTGAACAGGGTTTCTCCGATCTGCTGGTGATCAACGATGACCGGGTCGCCGCCGGCAAAGGTTTTGGCCAGCACCCGCACCGCGACATGGAGATCTTTTCCTATGTGCTCGAAGGCGCGCTGGAACACAAGGACACCCTTGGCACTGGCTCGGTGATCCGTCCCGGCGACGTGCAATTGATGAGTGCCGGCAGCGGCGTGGCGCACAGTGAGTTCAACCACTCGGCCACCAAGCCCGTGCACTTTCTGCAAATCTGGATCGTGCCGGATGTCAGTGGCGCCAAGCCGCGCTATCAACAGGAACACTTCAGCGCGCAGAAAAAACGTGGTCGCCTGCAACTGATCATCTCGCCGGACGGTAGCAACGGTTCCCTGAAAGTCCGTCAGGATGCGCGGGTCTATGCCGGATTATTCGACGGCGACGAGAGTGCCACGCTGAAATTGCCGGCCAATCGTTACGCCTACGTCCACGTTGCGCGTGGCAGCGTCGAACTCAATGGCCAAGCCTTGCAGGAAGGCGACGGCGTGCGGGTTCGTGAAGAACAGCTGCTCACTTTGAGCAACGGTATCGATGCCGAAGTGCTGGTGTTCGACTTGCGCCCTCAGGAGTTGCCGCAAATGCCATGATCTGGCTCGATGCAGAACGGCCTTCCACTGAAGGCCGTTTTTTATTGCGGCGGCACTGTTGAGGGTTGTACGACCGGTTTGGGTGACGAGACCTCTTTGCCAATCTGAATCGCCGCCAACGTGGTTTGTATCGTGGTCAACACCACCGCCTGATTGGCGAAATGTGCGCCAACCAGCAAGGAAGCCACGCCGAGAAAATGCACAGTGGTGGCCGCCCAGTAATTGGCCTTTACCGTCGATGCCTGCCTGATCGCTTCCCGCGATTCTTCGGCAATTTTCTGCACGCCCATCCACATCATGTCATAACGTTTGTCTCGTTCCTGTAGGGCCTTGTTCTGCTCTGCCTGAGCAGCGAGGAACCCACGAATGTCGGCGCGCACTTCTGCCACGCGGCCGTCCATTCTGGTCTCGATGGTTTCAATCCTGGCCTCGAACTCTTCGCGACTTATGCTGCTCATGATTTGTCTGTCCCGACCTGCGTCCGATCTGTCCGTGCCTGCATATTGATTCACTTCCCTGATTTTCAATCCGACACCTTTTTCTGGCTACCGAGGCCTTCCCTGGCTCTTCGTTTCGATGCGTAACTGAGGTTCGCATCGAGCTGCAGTCACAATAGAACTCATCACTGCCTACAACAAGCCGGCCCATTCTGCCTCGGACGTAGGCCGTTTCGTCAGACGTTGTAGCCTTGGCAAAACCCTGAACCTCTTATTGGTTTTCCAGCGCAAAAGCCTCAACGATCTGCTCGATGACCGCCCGTACCCGCGCGGTGTGACGCAGGTCGGCGTGGGTGACCAGCCAGACTTCATACGGCAGCGGCCGGGTCCGCTCCGGCCAGAGTCTGACGAGACCATCGCGTTCGCCCATGTAAACAGGTATCTCGCCTACCCCGAGGCCAGCGGCAATCGAGCGGCGCACCAGAAGGCTGGAGCTGAGCGTGGCGACGATGCGCCCCCGGCTTAACGGTTCGGAGACCAGCGTGAGGTCTTTTTTGCTCTGCAGGTACGGCTGATACACCACCAGATCATGGCCCTCGAAAGCGTTGCCGGGCTGCGGTTCGCCATGGCGCTCGACATAGGCCTGCGCAGCGAATAGTCCTACAGGCCAACGGGCGATCCGACGAGCGATCAGATCAGGGTTATCCGGCCGGGTATTGCGCACCGCGATATCGGCCTCGCGCTTGGCCAGACTGAGGATTTGCGTCGACGCATCCAGCTGGATCTGCACATCTGGATGTTGATCATGCAGGCGCGCCATCGCTGGAATGATGAAGTCAATGGCCATCGAGTCGGTGGTGCTGACCCGTACGTTACCGGTCAGACGGTCATCCAGCCCGTGGATGTGTCGCTCCAGTTCCAGCGCCGAATGCTCCATTTTTTCCACACTTTTACGCGCCGCTTCACCAACGGCGGTCAGCGCATAACCGTCGGAGGTACGCAGGAACAGCGTCGCGCTCAATGCCTTCTCCAGCGCAGTAATGCGCCGTCCGACCGTGGCCTGATCGACGCCGAGTACACGCGCAGCCCCGCGCAATGTCGACTCGCGACAGACCGCCAGAAACACTCGCGCATCATCCCAATTCATACTGATCCTCTTTGAAGCATTTTTGCATCATCGTGCCGCTTAATCGCTGCATATACGCAGCAACGATAGCCGATAAGCTGAGCGCCATACACCTCTCGTGAGATCGCGATCATGCGTACTGCAAACTCTACCGGCATCTGGCTGCCGATCTTCGCCGGACTTTGCGCCAGTCTGGTCAGCATTGGTCTGGCGCGTTTCGCTTACACGCCATTGATCCCTTCGCTGATTCAGGCGCAGTGGTTTTCGGCCAATGATGTCGTCTACCTCGGCGCGGCCAATCTGGTCGGCTACTTGATCGGCGCCCTGCTCGGTCGGCCCATGGCTCACCGAACAGGCAACCGCAACGCCTTGCGCCTGATGATGCTGGCAGTCACGGCGGCATTTTTTGCCTGTGCTTATCCGCTGTCGGTGAGCTGGTTCTTCGGCTGGCGTTTGCTCTCCGGGATTGCTGGTGGCGCGATCATGGTGCTGGTGGCGGCAACCGTGCTGCCTCACGTTCCGGCTGCTCGCAGAGGCTTGGCCAGTGGCGCAATCTTCCTTGGCATCGGCCTGGGGATTGCCGGCTCCGGCACCATCGTGCCGCCACTGCTGGCTCTTGGCTTGCAGGCAACATGGCTGGGACTGGGCGCGCTGGCGTTGTTGCTGACCGCGGTGAGCTGGTTCGGCTGGCCTGCGGATACCACGCATGCCGTGGCTGCGCACGCAACGTCGGCTGATGAGCCAACACCGTCGGGCGTTTACCTGTTATTCGCTCAATACGCGTTCATGGCCGCCGGGCTGGTGCCTGCCATGGTGTTTCTGGTGGATTACGTAGCGCGCGGATTGGGTGCCGGGGCGCATATCGGCGCAATGGTCTGGGTCATTTATGGCCTGGGGGCGATTGTCGGGCCGGTGACTTACGGCTTCCTGGTCGACCAGCTCGGCGCCCGCACTGGTATTCGACTGGTGTTGGTAGTGCAAGCCATCGCCCTCGGTTTGCTGGCCGTCTCCCATTCATTTCTGGCGCTGGCTTTACTGGCGGTGATTCTCGGCTCGTTCCCGCCGGGCATCGTGCCGCTGGCCCTGGCCCGGGTGCATGAACTGGTGCCGTCGCATCACCGTCAGCAGATCGCCTGGAGCCGTGCCACTGTGTCATTCGCAACCTTTCAGGCGCTGGCCGGGTTTGCCTATTCGGCATTGTTCAATGCCTCGGGCGGCCAGCACACGCTGCTGTTTGTGATCGCTGCTGGCGCGATCGTCGTCGCTCTACTGCTGGAGCAAGCCATGCGCTGGCTGCCCTCTACAACTGAACCCCGTTGCGCGGCGAACTGAAGGGAATCATTGCGGGCTGCCAGCGTTCCCATCTACACGACCTTTCTCACAGGAATCGACAATGTCACTGTCCAACGAAATGACCCGTATTGAAATCACCGAACCCGGCGGCCCTGAAGTATTGCAAGCCAGGCGCGTGCCGCTGCCAACCGTTGCCGAAGGCCAAGTGCTTATCCGCGTTCACGCTGCCGGCATCAATCGTCCGGATGCCTTGCAGCGCGCCGGAAAATATCCGATGAAACCCGGGATGGACCCGATTCCCGGCCTGGAAGTGGCTGGCGAAGTGGTTGCACTGGGTCCCGGAGTTACGCGGTTCGCTGTGGGCGATCGTGTGTGCGCACTGACCAATGGCGGCGGATACGCCGAGTATTGCGCGGTACCAGCCGGCCAGACTTTGCCTGTGCCGGATGGAGTCGATTGGGTCCAGGCCGCTGCGATTCCGGAAACCTTTTTCACCGTCTGGGCCAACCTGTTCGGCCTCGGCGCCGCCAAGGCAGGCCAGCGCGTACTGATTCACGGTGGCACAAGCGGCATCGGCACCACCGCGCTGATGCTCTGCCGTGAATTCGGTATTGAGGCGTTCGCCACCGCCGGCAGTCCTGAAAAATGCGCCGCAATCAGCAAACTTGGCGGGCAACCGATCAACTATCGAGAAGAGGACTTCGCCAAGGTCATTGCCGAGAAGACCGCAGATCAAGGCGTGAACGTGATTCTCGACATCATGGGTGGCTCGTATCTGAACGGCAACATCAGCGCACTGGCGATGGACGGCCGACTGGTGATGCTCGGTTTCCTCGGCGGCGCCCGCGCCAACGACATCGATCTGCTGGCGATCCTCGGCAAACGCGCGGTGGTCACCGGTTCGTTGCTGCGCGCGCGTACCGCTGCGGAGAAAGCCGCCATCGCCGATCAACTGCGAGAACACGTTTGGCCTGCGCTTAGTGCCGGGCGCTGTCTGCCGATCATCGACAAGGTTTACCCGCTGGCTGACGCGGCTCAGGCCCATGCCCGCATGGAGGGCGGCGATCATATCGGCAAGATCGTCCTGCAAGTGGCGTGAGTGATTGCAGCATCTTGTAATCGTTGCACATGCACGGTGGTCGAAAATAATCACGCGCAGACCGAGGCATCTGGTAAAAAGCGTTCTTTGTCTGCGCCGTGGTGAAACGATTAATGTTCCTGTCCTTGCTGACTCGTCTGCGACGCCGCCGCTTGGCATTCGCCATGATGGCCGCGCTGATCATTGGCGTGCCGACGAGTTGTGCGGTGCTGGAACACACCGAGCGCAAACTGCTTTTTCGCATTGAGCCGGGCACTGCCGGCTGGTATCGCGGACTGCCCGGCAGCGTTCAGGAACTCGATCTGCAACCGAAGAGTTTCAAGGCGGGGCAGAACATCCATGCCTGGTGGTGGCCGGCGGAACGTGCCAATGCCCCGGCAATCCTTTACTTGCATGGTGTGCGCTGGAACCTCACCGGGCAACTGTTTCGCATCGAACAACTGCGAGCGGCGGGTTATTCAGTGCTGGCCATCGATTATCGAGGGTTCGGCCTAAGCAAGGGTGATCTACCATCCGAAAGCAGCGTTTATGAAGATGCCCGCGTGGCCTGGGAGCGCTTCCAACTGCTGCAACCGGACCCGAACAAGCGCCTGATCTACGGCCACTCTCTCGGTGGCGCGGTGGCAATTGATCTGGCGGCCGAACTGGGACAGAACGCGGCGCGCAACCACACACCTCTGCCGGTTCGCGGTCTGGTCATTGAATCGACCTTCACTTCTCTCGCCGACGTAGCTGCCGCCGTGGCCAACACCTCGCTCCCGGTGCGCTGGTTGCTGTCGCAGAAATTCGATTCCATCGACAAGATCGCCGATATTCATATGCCGCTTTTGGTGGTGCATGGCCTGGCTGATGCCTTCGTGCCGCCGCGCTTCAGCGAGCAGCTGTTCAATGCCGCTGAGCAGCCCAAGCGCCTGTTGCTGGTGCCCGGAGCAACGCACAACAACAGCATGGCGCTTGGCGGTCAGGGGTATCGCAAGGCACTGGATGCGTTGATGCAGAGCAAACCGTTGCCGCGGGTGGCCGGGCCGGCAGTCGCCAAGGGCTCTCGAGACTCCTGAGTTGTCCGGTCAGCCTTGGTCAACCTGCCTCAACGCCGGGCCAATTCGTGCCGTACGCATTGTTCGTAATAAGTCTGCTTGACCGCTGCCGGTTTAAGCTTCGAGCTGCTGTTGTAGGTCTGCTCGGTAATCCCCATCGCGGTCATGCGCATCCAGGGCTGCTGGAACCGGCGAACCTGCAATTGCTTGCGCGCGCCATACAGCGAGACTCCGGACAGCTTGGATTGCTGCGCACCGGCAGCAATGTCCGAGCCCCAGGTGCAGGCAAAGCGATGGCCCTTGCTTAACTCTTTTGCCTGCACTCCCGAGGCGATCAAAGCCAGGGAAAGCGTCGCAACGGTGATGACAATCGTCCGCATATAGCCAACCTAACCTTTTGAAAAAAGGCGATTTTGCCGGGGCGAAATGTCTCTGGGGGCCAGCAATTTGCCTGCTCTCAGGATTTTTCTCATCAGGGTGAAATTCGCCGCTCGTCCAGTACCGCGCACCTTTGCCAGACAGGCCTATCCAACGCTGTACATCTCACCGCGCAGAAGGCCCAAGTGATGAACAAAAAAATTTTCGCCCTGTCGTTTTTCAGCCTGTGCCTGATCGGCCCGATTCACGCTTCGGCAGCCGAATCCACGGCGGGCGCAGCAACCCCTGCCACGGCCTTGCCCGGCGTCAATCATGCAGAAAGCTCTCGCGACCATGACGAGAAGGCGAACAAGAAAGGCGAAGAGTCCTCAGGCGCCAACGCGGGATCAGAGCCGCATGAGACAGAGAAGGATGCGGCGACGTCGAGCGATTCCAAAGACCTGAATAAAAAACCCGCTCAGTAATGGTGGATTCGCTTTTAGTAACGAAAATCCGACACCGAAACTAGCGCAACACCGGGTGATATCAATATGATGCGCGCACTGGCCGCCATAGAGGGCGGCCAGAGGAAAATACATCCAAGGAATGCAAATGAAAGATTTCGTCATCGGCGTCAACAACATCGTTCTCTACATCGCACTGGCGGTCATCCTGATCGTTTCCCTCTTCATGATGAGCCAGAGCTTTCTCTCGGGTCTCGGTATGTTCGTAGGCGGCACCCTGGGCTGGTGCATCGTCTCCGGCTTCTGGTTCGTGCAATCGGCGACCTATGAAGAACTGCGCAAGTTGAACTCGAAAACCAACTGATCTGCGCCGAGTATTCGTTAAAGAGAAGAGGCCAATGTCATCGACATTGGCCTTTTTTTTAGCGGCGAAGAGACTGGTTCGTCATTGTTTGGTGCACTGAGCGCCAAGTCCCATGCCCATGGAACCCAGAGCTACCATCGGACCGCTCGGTAGTTCGCAGGTATATGCGCCATTCTCGGTTTGAGCGGTGTAGAACGTTGTATTGAAGTCGCTGCGGATGTTGGAAACCTTGATCACGGGTTTGCCGATGGTGGTCTGTGCGCGATTCTTGAGATCACTCTCCCCCGGCTTTACGGTCTGGCATCCAGTAACTGCGAGCGCCATTGTTGCGAATAAAGCGAGAACCGGAATAGTCCTTGATGAGTTCATTGCAGATCGACCTTTTTGATTTTGTACCGGAAAAATTTGACAGTCAGCTGCCAAGCGACAGGACTTTAAGGTCGAGCCGGAACAGGGGCAATTAGGTCGGATGTGCTAATGGCTGAAGGCTAGTGGCGCTCTCAGTGAAGTTTTGCGACTGCCTTCGGGATCGCAGGTCGCTACTAATGAGTTTGTGAAACTGCTATCCGCAAGCGATCACTGCCCTCCTCCTGGCAATCGATACGGACGGGCAGAAACAGCTGGATGACTTCAATGTTGCTGCGCAGATGGTCAGTCATTCGCGGCGTGGTGAACGATCCGCCACCCGCCAGCGCCATTGGCAACAGCAACTGATCGGCGAGATGTTCAGCGACTGCGGCATCACTGCGCAACCAATCGACTGCCTGATTGATCGCGGCATCGGCGACCTTTTCGGCGCGTAATGACACTTGGCCAAACGCGCTGAACACCTCAGTGAGGTGCTCAAAAGCATATTCCAACAACAGCACATTTCCCGGACCGCGTGCCGGATCAAGCGCCACCGCTTGCAGCGCCTCCGCTGGCCAGTTCAACCGCTTGGCCACTTGGCTGAGTTCTCGCTGAGCGACGGTAGGCGCAAGTCCGGCAGTCAGCGCCAGAGCCTGCCGTGAAATCGCCTCGCCGCGCTCACACACATCCAGTCGCGTCAGGCGCGACGGCTGCACCGTCACGGCAAGCTCGCCACCGCCAGCCGGTACGAAACCATGACGCAGCAACTCCAGCTCGACATTGCCGCCCATGCGCCGCAGCAGCGGTAGCCAACTGCGCGAGAGGAAATCCGTCGGCGGTGCCAGCGGATTGTGGGTGCCACCGGAGATCGTCACTCGGCTGGCCTGCGGCGCCTGCAACAAGGCTGGCAACAGCGTCTGTAGCACCAGCGTGCAACTGCCCGCCGTGCCAATAGCGAACTGGAAGTTGCCTCCGCGAATCTCGCCCGGTTCGAAGCTCAGGGCTTGCGACCCCAGATGCGCACCAGATATCTCTGCACCACAAACCTCGGCCGCCGCCATCACGGCTGTCAGATGCTGACGCAGCAATCCCGGACGGCTGCGTCTGGCGCGGATCTGTTTAATACGAAACGCCCGGCCTGTCACCATCGACAGGCTCAGCGCACTGCGCAACACCTGGCCACCACCAATGGCGCCGTCCAGTTCAATTACATCCTTTTTCATTGCAATTCCTTACGCGTACAGCCCGACGGCGTCCCTGAGGTAGCGATCCAGCCGCCGCGAGTCTGCCTGAGTTCTGGGTAATGTTGGCGTTTCGCGCTCAAGCTCAGCCGCGATGAACCGGTGCAGCGCCGGACGACGCGGCCCGTAAGCGCTCTCGTCGGCATTGCGCTTGAGCGCCAGCAGCTCGTCGACTTCGCTGAGCAGCGCGCGATCATCGACTGTGCTCAGCAGGTCGGCGAAGACCATCGGTGGTCGGCCTCGCCCCTGATCGATCCAGCGCACCGCGAGCAAGGGCCGTAGCACATAGAAATACTTTTTGAAGCGAACAGTTTCGCCTTGCAGGTAACCACGAAAGTTCTTCTTCGCCATCGACAGATAGTGGTTACGTGCCGCTGGCGGGCTATAGAACGCTTCGGCCAGTTCGCGCAACTGCGCCACCTGAGCGCTCTCGCTGCGATAGACCAGCGGCGAATCGAGCCACTCGAGCAACGTCGGATTGGATTTGCGCAACAGACCGAGGGTCTTGCGCAATTCCCATCCGCTGACGTCGAGCTCATCGTCCAGCGGTCGCTCGATTACATCACGAGGCGTATCGACCTGGACGAACCACTCAGGTTTTTCCACGTACACAAACCGCACGTCGTAATCGCTGTCGGTGGAGGCGAAGCCCCAGGCCCGACTACCGGATTCACACGCATATAAAACAGTGACATTGCGCTCGCGCTCCAAACGCGTCAGCTCGGCCAGCACCCGTGTGCGCATCGTGCCGCACAGCGGGTGACGCTCTTCGAATTCCATGACCTCTTTCCTTATCCTTTGACGCACACCACCTGACGCAGGGTGTGCAGCACTTCCACCAGCTCACGCTGGGCGTGCATGACTTTGTCGATGTCCTTGTAGGCCATCGGAATTTCGTCAATCACCGCTTCGTCCTTGCGGCATTCCACGTGGGCGGTTGCGCGAATCTGATCGGCGACGGTGAAGGTATTCTTGGCCTTCGTGCGGCTCATGGTGCGCCCGGCGCCATGGCTGCAGGAACTGAATGACTCTTCATTGCCCAGACCGCGAACGATGAAGCTCTTGGCGCCCATCGAGCCCGGAATAATCCCCAGCTCGCCCTTCTTCGCAGACACGGCGCCTTTGCGGGTAATCAGCACGTCTTCACCGTAATGCCGTTCCTTCTGCACGTAGTTGTGATGGCAATTGACCGCTTCGAGCGCGACCTCGAAAGGCTTGCGGATGATCTGCCGCGTGGCCTGAATCACTGCACGCATCATCAGTTCACGGTTCTGTCTGGCGAAATCCTGCGCCCAGCCAACCGCCTCCACGTAATCATCAAAATGCTGACTGCCCTCTTCGAAATAGGCCAGGTCTCGGTCCGGCAAGTTGGCAATGTGCTGACGCATATCGGCTTGGGCCATCTGGATGAACAGGTTGCCGATAGCGTTGCCGACGCCACGCGAACCGCTGTGCAACATGAACCAGACACGGTTGGCTTCATCCAGGCACACTTCGACGAAGTGGTTGCCACTGCCGAGCGTCCCCAAATGCGCCCGGTTGTTGGTATTGGCCAGTTTCGGATACTTGTCGGTGATCAGTTTGAAGCGCGGCTGCAACCCCGCCCAGGCCTGATCGGCTTGCTGCGGAACCTCGTCCCAGGCGCCTTTGTCTCGCCGCGAACGATTCGAACTGCGGCCGTGCGGCACCGCTTGTTCGATTGCAGTACGCAATCCATGCAGGTTGTCTGGCAGATCTGCAGCCGTCAGCGACGTACGCGCAGCGATCATGCCGCAACCGATGTCGACGCCCACCGCTGCGGGAATGATCGCGCCGACCGTTGGAATCACGCTGCCAATTGTCGAGCCCTTGCCCAAGTGCACATCGGGCATGACCGCCAGATGCTTGAAGATGAACGGCATTTTTGCCGTGTTCATCAACTGCGCGCGGGCTTCGTTTTCAACCGGGACACCTTCGGTCCAGAGTTTGATGGGTTTGCCGTTGGCGACTTCGAGAAGCTGGTAGGTTTGGTCTTTCATATCTTGGTGTCCATGTTCGTTTCCATCAGCATTGCAGCCGCTGTGCCAGCTTTGGATGCGGCTATGGTTGTTTCTGCTATGTTTTTGGTTTTATTAGCTTTTATTCTCTGATGCGACGAGTCTCGGTAATCTATGGAAGACAAATCAGACCAGCAAAATTATCATTGAATATCGTCATTTATCTTATGAGATAAGCATGCCCAGCAAACGCACGGTCGCCATCGGATTTATCGGAGCCACCCTGGATCGCGTCGGCAAGGGCGCCAGTCGCTGGAATTATTGGCGGCCAAGCGTAGGTCTGTGCCAACAAACAGACCTCCCTATCCATCGGCTTGAATTGATTCACGGCCTCGACGCGCGCGACGTCAGCCTCGCCGAGCGCGTCCGAGCGGACATTCAGCAGATTTCTCCAAGCACCGAAGTGCGCCTGCATCCAATGTCGCTGCGTAACCCTTGGGATTTCGAAGAGGTGTACGGCGCCCTGCACGACTTCACCACTGCTTACAACTTTGACACCGAGCACGAGGATTACCTCGTCCACATCACCACCGGCACCCACGTCGCACAGATCTGCTGGTTCCTGCTCACCGAGGCGCGCTATCTGCCGGCCCGACTGATCCAGACCTCCCCCGCCAAGCGCAAGAGCGAGAACGAGCCCGCCTGCGGCACTCATGCGCTGATCGATCTCGATCTGTCGCGCTATGATCGGATTGCCTCACGCTTCGCCAGCAAACGTCTTGAAGGCCTGGAATTTCTCAAGTCCGGCATCGCCACGCGCAACCCGGCCTTCAACCGCTCCATTGAACAGATCGAGCGCGTTGCGCTGCGCTCCAAAGCCCCCATGCTGCTGATCGGCCCGACCGGCGCCGGCAAATCCTTCCTGGCGCGGCGCATCTACGAACTCAAACGCAATCGCCATCAGATGCAGGGACGCTTTGTCGAAGTCAACTGCGCCACTTTGCGTGGCGACGGCGCGATGTCGGCCTTGTTCGGCCACGTCAAAGGCGCATTCACCGGCGCGCAGAGCTCTCGCGATGGCCTGCTGCGCGCCGCCAATGGTGGCATGTTGTTTCTCGATGAAATCGGTGAGCTCGGCGCAGACGAACAAGCGATGCTGCTCAAGGCGATCGAAGAGAAACGCTTCTTCCCGCTGGGCTCGGACAAGGAAGTCGAGAGCGATTTTCTGATCATTGCCGGCACCCACCGCGACTTGCGCAGTCGTGTCGCCGAAGGGCTGTTTCGCGAAGATTTGTATGCACGCATCAACCTCTGGACATTCGATCTACCCGGCCTCGCTGGCCGTCGCGAGGATATCGAGCCAAACCTCGATTTCGAACTGGAACGCCATGCTCGCGAACAGGGTGAGCGGGTGCGCTTCAATCTCGAAGCACGCCGACGCTACCTGGCCTTCGCCAGCTCACCCGCAGCAGCCTGGCTGGGCAACTTTCGCGAACTGTCCGCATCGATTACGCGGATGGCGACTTTGGCCGACAGCGGGCGCATCGATGAAGCGCAGGTAGATGATGAGATCGATCGATTGCGGTATGCATGGAGCTTGGCGCAACCCTCTGCGCTATCGACTGAGTTGCCAGGAGATGGCGAGAGCATGGACTTGTTCGATCGCTTGCAATTGAAAGCTGTCATTGAGGTGTGCCAGCAGGCGGACAGCCTCTCGGATGCCGGTCGACAGCTGTTCAGTGTTTCCCGGCAGGCCAAGGCGCAACCCAATGATGCCGATCGCTTGAGGAAGTATCTGGGGCGGTTCGGGCTTGAGTGGGGCGGAGTAGTGGGCATGAAGTGACACGACATTCACGCTCACGGCGCCAATGACTGCTGTAGAAAAAATGAATTAGCCGCCTGATCCCTCGGTCAAGAATTATGAACGCAGTAAATCTGACGAGGTGACAGCAATGACTATCCAGGCAGAGACACTCGTACAACTGACCGAAGCGCTTCAAGAGCGCGGCATGAAGATGGTTTCAGATGTTCATTTCACTCGCGCGCCGTACCGATACAACCATCGCTGGATCTGCATAGTCGAGTAAACATGCTTGTTGCCGGCGCCTGGATCGATCATTCAGGTGCCGGCGCCGCTCGGCTTCGCCCCCTCAAACCAGATTCCGGTTTCCGAATTGCTCTCGGGCACATCGTTACCGGTTTGGGTGGCAATAAAAACCCGGCGCGATGGCCGGGTTTCGTGAACGATATGAGTCAATCAGACCTACTTCGCGCCGCCGTTATCTCGGCCCGTCTGGGCGTCTTGATCAGAGCCAGGGTTGCCGGGTGGCGGATTCCAGTCCTCTGGTCGTTCGTCAGTACCTTGCTTTGGCTCAGAGTCAGCTTGCTCCAGGCCGGAGTCATGACCCTCGCCAGAATCAGGGGTTTGCTCGCCTGGTCCCGGATATGGTGCTTCAGGCCCATTGTTGTCGTCGATCATCATTCTCTCCCATCAGTGGCGCAGGGGCTGCGCTTAATAAGTGAGAGGAGATCGGCGCACAGAGAGTGCTATTTGCTCGACGAGCGGACATTCTGACTAACCCAAACACTTGGTGATGCGAGTCGCAGGCGTGATCGAGTAGCCCCGCAAATCTCACACACATGAAAAAGGCCAATGCTGTGAACATTGGCCTAAATCATTGAAAAATATGGTCGGGACGGAGTGATTCGAACACTCGACCCCTAGCACCCCATGCTAGTGCGCTACCGGACTGCGCTACGCCCCGACTGATGTTGCATCTCGCTCTTCACCTCGAAGAGCGCTCAAGAATATATCGCAAGCGTTTGAAAACTGGAAGTATTCAAACGCCGCTTTTTATTTCTTGAGTACCACTAGAACATCTTCCAATTCGGCAATCATCTGCCGAATCATCTGCTTGTACTGGGTGGTATCGTCTTTGGCTTCGTCGCCGGACAGACGCAGACGTGCGCCACCGATGGTGAAACCCTGATCGTAAAGGAGCGCGCGGATCTGCCGGATCATCAGCACGTCCTGGCGCTGATAATACCGGCGGTTCCCGCGGCGTTTGACGGGGTTGAGCTGAGGAAACTCCTGCTCCCAATAGCGCAGCACGTGTGGCTTTACGGCACACAGCTCGCTGACTTCACCAATGGTGAAGTAGCGTTTGCCTGGGATGACGGGTAGCTCGTCGTTATGACTTGGTTCCAGCATAAGCCTCAACTCGGGCCTTCAACTTCTGCCCTGGACGAAAGGTGACCACACGGCGAGCCGTGATCGGGATTTCTTCCCCCGTTTTCGGGTTGCGGCCAGGCCGCTGGCGTTTGTCCCGAAGGTCGAAATTGCCGAAACCGGACAATTTGACCTGCTCGTTGTCTTCAAGAGCGTGCCTGATTTCCTCGAAAAACAGTTCTACCAATTCCTTGGCTTCCCGCTTGTTCAGGCCCAGCTCTTCATACAGACGTTCCGCCATCTCAGCTTTCGTCAAAGCCCCCATACGTCACTTCCTTAACGTGGCGTTCAACCTTTGTTCGAGCGAGGTGAGGATATTTTGCGTCGTCGAATTCACCTCATCGTCATTAAGAGTGCGCGATGGATGCTGCCAGGTCAAGCCGACTGCAAGGCTTTTTCTATCAGGATCAATACCTTTACCCTGATACACGTCAAACAGCCTGAGCTCTGTGAGCCATTCGCCTGCATTTTCACGGATTACGTCCAGCACAGCCGAGGCCGCGACGTCTTTGTGCGCAATCAGTGCAAGGTCACGACGCACTTCAGGAAAGCGCGACAACTCATGGAATTTCGGCATTTTACCGAGCGCCACTTCTGCCAGAACCAGTTCGAAGACGAAAACCGGACGATCCAGACCCAGATTTTTCGATAACTCAGGATGGATAGCACCGATGAAGCCCACTTCGCGACCTTCACGCTCGATGCGCGCGGTCTGACCCGGGTGCAGCGCCGGGTGTTTGCCCGGAGCAAAGGTGAACGAATCCAGGGCACCGGCAAAACCGAGCACCGCCTCAACGTCAGCTTTGACGTCGAAGAAGTCAACGGTATCGCGACCCTGCGCCCAGCCTTCCGGCAAGCGGCTACCGCAGACAACCCCGGATAGCATCGGCTCTTGCTTCAAGCCCTCAAGCTGACCGACGAAGCGCAGACCGCTTTCGAACAGACGCACACGATCCTGCTGACGATTGAGGTTGTGCTGCAGCGCCTTGACCAGACCTGGCCACAGTGACGAACGCATGGCCGCCATGTCATTGGAAATCGGATTGGCCAGCAACAGCGGCTCGACGCCTGGATTGAACAGTTCGAACTGTTTCGGATCGATGAAGCTGTAGGTGATCGCCTCCTGATAACCACGAGCAACCAGCAAACGGCGCAGCTCAGGCAAATCGCTACGCGCTTCGGCCTTGGCTTGCGGTGCCAGACGCGCCTGGGGATAGCGAACCGGCAGACGGTTGTAGCCGTACAAGCGGGCCAACTCTTCGATCAGATCGACTTCCAGGCTGATATCGAAGCGATGGCTTGGCACTTCAACGCGCCATTGACCTTCGCCGTCAGCGGTAATGCTCAGGCCCAAGGCACTGAGCAGACGCTCGACCTGTGCCGAATCCATTTCCATGCCGAGCATCTGGGTGATGCGCTGCGCACGCAGAGTGATCGGTGCAATCGATGGCAGATGTTGCTCGCTGACGGTCTCGATGATCGGGCCAGCTTCGCCACCAGTGATTTCCAGCAGCAGGCCAGTGGCGCGCTCCATGGCTTCACGGGCCAACTGCCAGTCAACGCCACGCTCGTAGCGATGCGAAGCGTCGGTGTGCAAGCCGTAGGAACGTGCCTTGCCGGCAACCGCAATCTGATCGAAGAACGCAGATTCGAGGAACACATCACGGGTGGTCGCGGAAACACCGCTGTGCTCGCCACCCATGACGCCGGCGATCGCCAGTGCACGAGTGTGGTCAGCGATGACCAGCGTATCGCTACGCAGGCTGACTTCCTGACCGTCGAGCAGAACCAGCTTCTCGCCCTCTTCAGCCATGCGCACGCGAATGCCGCCATTGATTTCGGCGAGATCGAAAGCGTGCAGTGGCTGGCCGAGCTCGAGCATCACGTAGTTGGTGATGTCGACGGCAGCGTCGATGCTGCGCACGTCGGCGCGACGCAGGCGTTCAACCATCCACAGCGGAGTTGGCTTGGACAGGTCGACGTTACGGACGACGCGACCCAGGTAACGTGGGCAGGCAGCTGGCGCCAGCACTTCGACCGAACGCACTTCGTCGTGCACCGCTGCAATGGCAGGCACCACAGGACGGGCTACCGGCACGGCGTACAGCGCGCCGACTTCACGGGCCAAACCGGCCAGGGACAGGCAGTCGCCACGGTTCGGGGTCAGGTCGACCTCGATGCTGGCATCTTCCAGATCCAGGTACACACGGAAATCTTCGCCCACCGGCGCATCAGCCGGCAGCTCCATCAGACCGTCGTTGCCTTCACCGACCTGCAATTCGGCTTGCGAGCACAGCATGCCGTTCGACTCGACGCCACGCAGCTTGGCTTTCTTGATTTTGAAGTCGCCCGGCAGTTCGGCGCCAATCATGGCGAACGGAATCTTCAGGCCCGGGCGCACGTTTGGCGCTCCGCACACGACCTGGAAGGTTTCCGCGCCATTGCTGACTTGGCACACGCGCAATTTGTCGGCATCCGGGTGTTGCTCGGTACTCAGCACCTCGCCCACAACCACGCCACTGAATACACCGGCGGCCGGAGTAACGCTATCGACCTCAAGACCGGCCATCGACAGACGAGCAACCAGCTCATCGCGATCTACCTGCGGGCTAACCCAGCCACGCAGCCATTGTTCACTGAATTTCATCCTGCTCTCCTAAGAATTCGTTACGACTAGCGAAATTGCGCGAGGAACCGCAAGTCGTTGTCGAAGAACAGACGCAAGTCGTTCACGCCGTAACGGAGCATGGCCAGACGCTCGACGCCCATGCCGAAGGCAAAGCCGGAGAACTCTTCCGGGTCGATGCCGGACATGCGCAGCACGTCCGGGTGAACCATGCCGCAGCCCATCACTTCCAGCCAGCCAGTCTGCTTGCAGACGCGGCAGCCTTTACCACTGCACATCACGCATTCCATGTCGACTTCGGCGGATGGCTCGGTGAACGGGAAGTACGAAGGACGGAAACGCACGGCCAGTTCTTTCTCGAAGAACACCCGCAGGAATTCTTCGATGGTGCCTTTGAGATCGGCAAAATTGATATCGCGATCGACCAGCAGGCCTTCGACCTGGTGGAACATCGGCGAGTGGGTGATATCGGAGTCGCTGCGATACACGCGGCCTGGGCAGACGATGCGGATCGGCGGCTGCTTCGATTCCATGGTGCGGACCTGTACCGGCGAGGTATGGGTGCGCAGCAACATGTTGGCATTGAAATAGAAGGTGTCATGCATCGACCGGGCCGGGTGATGGCCTGGGATGTTGAGCGCTTCAAAGTTGTGGTAGTCGTCTTCGACCTCTGGGCCTTCGGCAATGCCGTAGCCAATGCGGGTGAAGAACTGCTCAACGCGCTCCAGAGTCCGGGTGACCGGATGCAGACCGCCAGAGGTCTGGCCACGGCCCGGCAACGTCACGTCGATGGATTCGGCAGACAGTTTGGCAGCCAGCTCGGCTTCTTCAAACAATGCCATGCGCGCATTGAGAACGCCTGTAACACGTTCCTTGGCAACGTTGATCAGCGCACCGACTTGCGGACGCTCTTCGGCCGGCAGATTCCCCAGGGTCTTCATCACCTGAGTCAATTCGCCCTTCTTGCCAAGGTATTGAACCCGGATTTGCTCCAGGGCATTGATATCTTCAGCGCTTTGCACAGCCTCTAGTGCTTGAGAGACCAGCGCATCCAGGTTTTCCATGTACAGACTCCAGATACAAAATAGGGGAAGAGCTTGAAGGCTCTTCCCCTATTTATGACGTTTAACACCCGCCCCCACAGAGGTGAGGCCGGGTGACTGTCGGGGGTACTTAAGCCAAGGTGGCTTTAGCTTTCTCGACAATCGCAGCAAACGCCGCTTTTTCGTTCACTGCCAGATCAGCCAGAACCTTGCGGTCGATCTCGATGGACGCTTTTTTCAGGCCAGCGATGAAACGGCTGTAGGACAGACCGTTAACACGAGCACCAGCGTTGATACGAGCGATCCACAGAGCGCGGAACTGACGTTTTTTCTGACGACGGTCACGGTAGGCGTACTGGCCTGCCTTGATTACCGCTTGCTTGGCAACACGGAATACGCGGGAGCGTGCGCCGTAGTAGCCTTTAGCAAGTTTCAGAATTTTTTTGTGACGCTTACGGGCAATGACGCCACGCTTTACACGAGCCATGAGTTACTTCCTCTATTCTTGACTAAATTAACGAAGGCGCAGCATGCGCTCGACTTTTGCCACGTCAGACGGATGCAGCAAGCTGCTACCGCGCAGTTGACGCTTACGCTTGGTCGACATTTTAGTCAGGATGTGGCTCTTGAAAGCGTGCTTGTGCTTGATGCCGTTAGCAGTTTTCAGAAACCGCTTGGCAGCACCACTTTTGGTTTTCATTTTTGGCATGTTCGGATACTCCGCATTCAGTTGATAAACATAATCAGAAGGCCTGCCGTGCCCTGTTGATTACTTCTTCTTTTTCGGGGCGATGACCATGATCAGCTGGCGTCCTTCCATCTTAGGATGCTGTTCGACCGAACCGTACTCGAGCAGGTCTTGTTCAACCCGCTTGAGGAGTTCCATCCCCAGCTCCTGGTGGGCCATCTCACGGCCGCGGAATCGCAAGGATACCTTGGCCCTGTCCCCGTCACTCAGGAAACGTACCAGGTTGCGCAGTTTTACCTGGTAATCCCCTTCCTCCGTCCCTGGACGAAACTTGATTTCTTTAACCTGAATCTGCTTCTGGTTTTTCTTCGCCGCGGCAATCTGCTTCTTCTTCTCGAAGATCGATTTGCCGTAGTCCATCACCCGGCAAACAGGCGGGACTGCATCTGCGGAGATTTCCACCAGATCAAGCTTTGCTTCTTCAGCGATACGAAGCGCTTCATCAATCGAGACGATGCCAATCTGCTCGCCATCAGCGCCAATTAACCGAACCTCGCGTGCCGAGATATTCTCGTTGATCGGGGCTTTCGGTGCAGCTCGTTTATCTTGTCTCATTTCACGCTTAATAATAATTACTCCGAATCTGGGCGACCACGCCGGGAAACCGCTTGCGCGAGAAACTCAGCGAACTGGGCGACGGGCATCGAGCCCAGGTCAGCACCTTCACGAGTACGCACAGCGACAGTCTGCATCTCGACTTCCTTATCTCCGATAACCAAAAGATAGGGAACCTTGAGCAAAGTATGCTCGCGGATTTTAAAGCCGATCTTTTCATTTCTCAAGTCGGACTTGGCACGAAATCCGCTTTCGTTGAGAGTTTTTTCAACCTCTGCAACAAAATCTGCCTGTTTATCAGTGATATTCATGATCACCGCCTGGGTCGGCGCGAGCCACGCAGGGAAGGCACCTTCGTAGTGCTCGATCAGAATCCCGACGAAACGCTCGAACGAACCGAGGATCGCGCGGTGCAACATCACTGGGTGTTTGCGGCTGTTGTCTTCGGAGACGTATTCAGCGCCCAAACGGACAGGCAGGTTAAAATCGAGCTGCAAGGTACCACACTGCCAGACGCGACCGAGACAATCTTTCAGCGAGAACTCGATCTTCGGCCCGTAGAAAGCACCCTCGCCTGGCTGCAGATCGTACGGCAGGCCAGCAGAATCAAGGGCTGCAGCCAATGCTGCTTCAGCGCGATCCCACAGCTCATCGGAGCCGACGCGTTTTTCCGGACGAGTGGACAGTTTCATCTCGACTTCGGTAAAGCCGAAATCGCGATAGACGTCCATGGTCAGCTTGATGAACGCAGCGGACTCGGCCTGCATCTGCTCTTCGGTGCAGAAAATGTGCGCGTCGTCCTGAGTGAACGCTCGCACGCGCATGATGCCGTGCAACGCACCCGACGGCTCGTTACGGTGGCAGGCACCGAACTCGGCCAGACGCATCGGCAACTCGCGGTAGCTTTTCAGGCCCTGGTTGAACACCTGCACGTGGCACGGACAGTTCATCGGCTTGATGGCGTAGTCGCGGTTCTCCGACTGAGTGGTGAACATGTTGTCGGCGTAGTTGGCCCAGTGCCCGGATTTTTCCCACAGGCTGCGGTCGACGACTTGAGGAGTCTTGATCTCAAGGTAGCCGTTGTCGCGCTGGATCTTGCGCATGTACTGCTCGAGCACCTGGTACAGAGTCCAGCCATTCGGGTGCCAGAACACCATGCCCGGCGACTCTTCCTGAGTGTGGAACAGGCCCAGGCGCTTGCCGATCTTGCGGTGATCGCGCTTCTCGGCTTCTTCGATGCGCTGGATGTATGCCGCCAGTTGCTTCTTGTCGGCCCAGGCAGTGCCGTAAACGCGCTGCAATTGCTCGTTCTTGGCGTCGCCACGCCAGTAGGCGCCCGACAGCTTGGTCAGCTTGAAGGATTTCAGGAAGCGCGTGTTCGGCACGTGCGGACCGCGGCACATGTCGACGTATTCTTCGTGATAGTACAGACCCATGGCCTGCTCGTTCGGCATGTCTTCGACCAGGCGCAGCTTGTAGTCTTCGCCACGGGCCTTGAACACTTCGATCACTTCGGCGCGCGGAGTGACTTTCTTGATGACGTCGTAATCCTTCTCGATCAGCTGCTGCATGCGCTGTTCGATGGCCGCCATGTCTTCCGGCGTGAAAGGACGTTCGTAGGCGATGTCGTAATAGAAGCCTTCGTCGATGACCGGGCCGATGACCATCTTCGCGGTCGGGTACAGCTGTTTGACCGCGTGGCCAACCAGGTGCGCGCAAGAGTGGCGAATGATCTCCAGCCCCTCTTCATCCTTTGGCGTAATGATTTGCAGGGTCGCGTCGCTGCTGATGATGTCGCTGGCGTCGACCAGTTGGCCATTGACCTTGCCGGCGAGCGTGGCCTTGGCCAGACCTGCACCAATGGATGCGGCGACCTCGGCTACGGAAACCGGGTGATCGAATGAACGTTGACTGCCGTCGGGAAGAGTAATAGTTGGCATGGCGCCTCCTCTCCTAGTGGTGACCCCTACCAAAGGTCACGTGGGTTGGGATGAGCCAGTACAAGATCCGATCCAGGCCATTCAATGACGAACGCCTGCCTTACAGCGGCAGGAGCCTTGCGGCCAACCGGAAAACCGAACCAGAGTGACTGGGATTCAAATCGAAAAAATTCGCACGCCGACCGCCTCGGGACTGAAGGTCATCCGAAGCCTGAGAACGCTTGAGCCCGGCATGCTAGCACAGATGAGCGGTCGCTCACGCCCTGATTTGGCAGAAGGCGAAATGTCCGATTTTATGCCAGAGTGCTGAACTTGATCGGCCCTTGCGCCCTCAGATAACAAGACATTGACCCACAAGGAGCATCCTCGCATGCGTCTGAAAAGCTTATTCGCCATCGTCGCCCCCGTCGTTCTGCTGCTGCCACTGAGCGCCCATGCCGACTGGCCGAAAGGCGAGCGCGAGAAGTACATGGCCCAGTGCACTCAGGCTGCGACCCAGCAGATCGGTGCTGCAGCGGCGAAATCCCACTGCGCTTGCGGAGCTGACGCCATCAAGTCCTATCCGGCCAGCGACATTCAGGCGCTGATGGACAACAAGGCGACTCCTGAATTGCAACAGAAAGCCCTTGGCCAGATCGCCAAATGCAAGGCAAATACCGCCCCGAAAAAATAATAAAATCGGGTATTAACATCGGCTGAAAGGCGGAAAAAAGTGCTGGAAATGAGCCTTTTCAGACGATTTATGCAGGTTTTACAGGTTTTTTTATCGTCTTTACGTTTCGCTGAAAGCCTTTCAAACCGGGGCTTTCAGCAGAAACGGGTGGTAAAGAAAACGCGACTGATTGGCAAACAGCACGTCCGGGGGGCTCCCAAAGCGAACATTTCGACTATGATACCCGGGTGTGCCCAGTTGGCCTGAGCAGCACAGTACTACTGAAAATATATGTTTCTTGGAGATACACCATGTCTAATCGCCAAACCGGCACCGTTAAATGGTTCAACGATGAAAAAGGCTTCGGCTTCATCACTCCTCAAGGTGGCGGTGACGACCTGTTCGTACACTTCAAAGCTATCGAATCCGACGGTTTCAAAAGCCTGAAAGAAGGCCAGACCGTCTCTTTCGTGGCTGAGAAAGGCCAAAAGGGTATGCAAGCTGCACAGGTTCGCCCAGAGTAATTTCTCGGCGCACTAAAAAAACCCCGTCCAAGTGACGGGGTTTTTTATGCCTGAGACAAAAGGACTCAGCCGCAGTTGACGCGGGTGACTATCAGGTTGTTGTCGGTGTTCAGGTTCAGGCGATCGGAGCGGTATTCCAGGGTGATCATGTCGTTCGGCTTGAGGAAGCGCGCATTTTGCGCCCCAGCCTTGGCACGTGCCTGATCCAGCAATTCAGGGGATGCCTTCTTGCCGATGGCGAATTGCGCTGCCGATGCTTCGCAGCGGCTGTTCCCCGATTCAGCAGCCACGGGTTCCTTTGCCGACTCGCTGGAGGTTGTGCTGCAACCAGCCAACAGCGCAGCGGCCATCAGTGCACCCAGTGTCGCGAACTTCAAAGGCATGAAGCCTCCTTGTTTTCAAATGTTTAAGCAGAGATCGTGCGACCGCCAATGCGGCGTTTGGTTTCAAGGCTCAAGCCATGCCCTGCCCCACGAGCGGAAAAATGCCGAGTGTGCCTGAGCTGCGCGCGGCGACTCAGCAAACAATCGTGACTGAATATTAACGACCTCAATAAACGTCGATGTAGTCATACGGCGGATTCGGCCAGTTGTCCCTGAGCGCGTTGTAAATCTGCATCACCCAGACTTCATCGCTGGCTGCGACGTTACCCACATAGCCGGAGCCCTTTGCCCAGGTTTCCAAGCGAAACAGCAGACCGTCGATATCCTGTCCACCGGTCACGGTGGACAGATAGGCGATGCCGTCTTTGGTCACGCGCAATTGGTTGTGTACGTCGTCACAGGCCGAGGCGAGCAATTGGCGCACGGCATCGAGTGTGAGGCCGTCAGGGCTATTCAGATCGATCTGCACAACAGGGTCCTTGGTAAGCCGGAAAAGACCAAGTGTCGCATAGCGCTCCGCTCATGCCTAAGTCGCAGTGCCAAACGCCGCGCAAAATGGTTAACTCGAAAAACAGACATCCTGACCTTTCGAGCCTCCCATGACCAGTGTAAGCATCGACGCCGCCATCAACGCCAAATGGGCCGAAGGACACAGCTCTTACAGCCCCGGCACGACGGAAGAACTGGCGCTGATCGGCATCGATCTACTGGTCAAGGAGTTGGGGATAGAAGCGGCGCAGCATTTTATCAACCAGGTATTCGAACGCTATCCGATCGGCCAGGCCGAACAGCCGCAGTGAAAACCCGCAGGCAAACTGCCTGCGGGTCGACGACTTATTTCAGGCGTTTCAGGCGCTCGGTCAGCAGATCAAAGAATCCCTGGGCGTCGCCATTTTCGACCCAGAATGCATTCTTCGGCGCTTTCAGGCCGTCATACCAGTCAACGATGGTCTGGCCGAATGTCGGTCCTTCACGGCTATCCACCACGACGTTGACCGCCCGACCGGTAAACAACTCAGGCTTGAGCAGATACGCCACAACGGTGGCGTCATGCACCGGGCCGCCGGGAATGCCGTAGTGCTCCATATCGCCCTTGATGTATTCGTTGAGAATGTCGCCGACGATCTTGCTCGCATTGTTGTTCAGCGCGGCGATCTGCTTCAGGCGTGCATCGCTGGTCAGGATCTTGTGGGTCACGTCCAGCGGCAGATAGGTGAGTTTCACCCCGCTCTTGAGCACCACCTCGGCAGCCTGCGGATCAGCGAACAGGTTGAATTCAGCCACAGGGGTGATGTTGCCACCGTTGAAATGCGCCCCGCCCATGATCACCACTTCCTTGATGCCCTGAACGATCTCCGGCTCCTGGATCAACGCCAGAGCCAGGTTGGTCTGCGGGCCGAGCATGGCGATGGTGATGCTGTGCGGTTTGGCCGATTTAAGAGTGTCGATCAGATAATTGACCGCATTTCCTTTCGCCAGGCCTTTCTTCGGCTCGTGAACCGTCACGCCCGACAAGCCTTCCTTGCCATGAATGTTCTCGGCGTAAATCGGCGTGCGCATCAGCGGCTTCGGTGCGCCAGCGTAAACCGGCACATCTTCGCGCCCTGCCCATTCGCGAGCGAGCCGCGCGTTACGCGAAGTCTTGTCCAGGCGCACGTTGCCGGCCACGGTAGTCAGAGCGCGAATATTCAATTCATCCGGCGACGCCAGAGCGAACAGTAAGGCGACCACATCGTCAGCGCCCGGATCGGTGTCGATGATCAGGTCGATCTTTTCCGCCGCCTGGGCGCCGGTCGCAGTTATCACGGACAAGAGCAGCAGACTCCGGATCAGTTGGTGAATTTTTTCAGCATAGCGTTGCATGGCGCATTCCTTGTGCAGGTGAAATCGGAAATCAGAATGTAACCCCGGCGACCAGAACGATGTTGCAGTACGGCTGACATTCTCCTGTACGAATGATCGCCCTGGCTTGTCGGCTCAGTACCTTGAACTGCTCGTGAGTGAGCAGATCCCTACGGCCCAGCGCGCCCTCTTCGTTCAACGCGTCCAGATCGGCCAGCGCCGAGGGCTGCTTATCGAAGATCTCTTTGGCCAACACATGGCTTTCCACCTGCATCTCGCTGAGTACGACTTTCAGCGTGCTGACGAAATCAGGGATGCCATGGGTCAGTGCCAGATCGATCAACTCGACACCCGGTGGCACGGGCAAACCGGCGTCGCCGATCACGACCATGTCACCGTGGCCAAGCGAAGCGATCAGTCGCGACAGCGCGACGTTGAGCAAAGGAGTCTTTTTCATACGGGTTTGAACGCCTGTACTTCGGACATGGTTGGAATCGACGGTTGCGCACCGGCGCGGGTGACAGACAGCGCAGCGGCGATCTGACCGTAGCGGATCGCCTCATCCTCGGATTTGCCATTGGCCAGCGCTGCGGCGAAACCGCCGACAAAGGTGTCACCCGCAGCCGTGGTATCCAGCGCCTTCACGGTCGGCGCGAGGAAATGTTCGAAGCCTTCGCCATTGGCGAACAACGAACCCTGCGCGCCCAAGGTGACGATGACTTTACCGGCGCCCATGGCAATCAATTGGGTGGCAGCCGCTTCTGCCGACTGCAACGAGTCGACAGCGAGCCCGCTCAACGCGGCGGCTTCGCTCTCGTTGGGAATCAGGTAGTCGATGGCGGCAAACCAGTCCGCCGGCAGTGGGCGGCTCGCCGGCGCCGGATTGAGGATGACGGTTTTGCCCAGTTCACGCGCACGCTTGAGCGCATGCCCGACCGTCGCATCGGGAATCTCGAGCTGACAGATCACCACATCGGCGGCCTGTAAAACCGCGTCAAAGCGGTCGATCACTGCCGGCGTCATCGCGCCGTTGGCACCGGCGACAATCACGATGGCGTTCTGGCTGTTGTCATCCACCACAATCAGCGCTACGCCGCTGGAATCCTCCACAACACTGACGGCCGTGCAGTCGACTTGCTCAGCGAGCAAGGCATCGCGCAATCGCACACCATAGTCGTCATTGCCAACGCAGCCAACCATCGCCACCTGCGCACCCAACCGCGCAGCGGCAACCGCCTGATTGGCGCCCTTGCCGCCCGACACGGTGGCAAAGGAATGACCGATCAGCGTTTCACCGTCGCGCGGCAGCCGTGGCGCCCGGGTGACCAGGTCCATGTTCAGGCTGCCTATTACCACTACATTTGCTGGCATACATCACTACTCATCAATTCGGTTTCAGCGATATTCGGTGAACACGCCGGACAGCGGCGCGGTCGATTCACGCAGGACAATGCTCGGGGTCACGATGCGTTGATCGGTGTCCGAGTCCGGCGCAGCAATTCTGCGCAACAGCACTTCGGCGGCCATCTCGCCCAGTTGCAGGATCGACTGGCCGACCGTGGTCAGCGCCGGATAGACATAACGACTCATCTGAATGTCATCGAAGCCGATCACTGACAGCTCGGCGGGCACCCGGACGTTACGTTCGGCCGCCGCACGCAGCACACCGATACCAATCATGTCGTTGCCGGCAAAAATCGCACTGGGCGGATTGCTTTCAAGCAGCCGGGCAGCGGCGTTGTAACCGCCGGTGCTGGTGAAGTCGCTTTCCAGCATGCGCTCTTCGCGCACCTCGATTCCCGCCTCTTGCAGCGCTCGGCAATAACCGGCCTGACGCATTTGCGCCACGCTGGTACTGGCCGGACCGCCGATCGTGGCGATGTCGCGATGCCCCAACTCGAGCAGATGACGGGTTGCCAGATAAGCGCCGTATTCGTGGTCGATGCGCACCAGATCGGCATTTACACCTTCCAGACCCCGGTCGACGATGACCATCGGCGTCTTCACGCCCGCCAGCCCTTGCGCCAGACCACTATCACCGCCGGCGGAGGCGACGATCAAACCGTCGATGCGCTTTTCCAGCAAGACACGCAAATAGCTGCGCTGCTTGTCCGGGTTGTCGTCGGAGTTACAGAGGATCACGCAATAGCCGTTGCGCTCGCAGTAATCCTCGATTCCGCGCGCCAATTCCGCGAAGTACGGGTTGAGGCTGTTAGGCACCAGCAGGCCGATGGTCGCCGTGGTTTTGGCTTTCAGCGAGCGCGCCACGGCACTGGGCACGTAGTCGAGGCTTTTGATTGCTGCTTCGACTTTCAGGCGCACTTCCTTGCTGACCGGGCGGGTGTTGTTCACCACGTGCGACACAGTCGTGTAGGAAATGCCCGCGAGCGCCGCTACATCCTTGATCGTTGCCATGGTTCAGCCCCGGCGACTGGCGCGTTGACTGCGATAGGTGTCGAGCACCACGGCAATGACGATCACCGCACCGGTGATGATGCGCTTGGTTGGCTCAGTCGCACCAATCTGCGCGAGACCGGCCGCGAGCACGGAAATGATCAACACACCAAAGAAAGTGCTGATCACCGAACCGCGCCCGCCCATCAGGCTGGTGCCGCCGATGACCACCGCTGCGATCACTTGCAGTTCCAGGCCCGAACCTGCGTTCGGGTCAGCTGCTTCCAGACGGGAAATCTGAAACAGCGCAGCGATACCTGCCAGCAGCCCCATCAGGCTGAACACCAGAATCTTGTAGGGCTTGGGATTGATCCCGGCCAGCCGCACGGCCTCTTCGTTGGTGCCGATGCCGATCAGATAACGACCAAAAACCGTGCGGGTCAGAACCGCCTGCGCAATGAAGATCACCAGCAAAGCGATGATGAACGACGGGGAAATGCCGAACGCGATCGGATTCGACAGCCAGGCGAACGCATCGCCGATGTACGCGGTGCGCGACCCGGTCATCTGATACGCCACACCACGGGCCATTTCCAGCACGCCGAGGGAGACGATGAACGACGGAATCCGCCAGGCCACGGTGATTGAGCCAGTGATGGTCCCGGCCAGAGCCGCCACCGCCATGCCGAGCAGCGCCGCTGGCAAAACGCTCCAGCCCCAGCCGAGAATCGCAACGCTGACCGTCGATGCGGCCAGCGCGAGGACCGAGCCGACGGACAAATCGATGCCGCCGATGATCAGCACAAAGGTCATGCCCACCGCCAGCACCATCAGGTCGGGAATCTGGTTGGCCAGGGTGCTGAAGGTGTTGTACGAGAGGAAATGGCTGCTCAGGACCGAGAACAGCGCAATCATCGCCAGCAAGGCACCGGCCAGGCCCAGATAAGTACCCAGGCCAAAGAAATTGCCACTACGTTTACTGGCAGAAGATGCAGTTTTCATGGGAGATCCCTAGGCGCTGCTTCATTGAGCAACGCATCACGTTTCTGGTAGCCGGCGAAAGCGGCGGCAAGCAAATCATCCTGGGTCCAGCTGTCGCGCTCGAAGGTGTCGATCAGGCGTCCCGCCGAGAGCACGCCGATCCGGTCGCAGATCAGCATCAACTCACGCAAGTCACTGGACACCACGACCAATGCCTTGCCCTGGCGGGTCAACTCGCCGAGCAAACCGTAAATATCGAACTTGGCGCCGACATCAATCCCGCGAGTCGGCTCGTCGAACAGCAGTACCGAACAGTCGCGTTCCAGCCAGCGACCGATCACGACCTTCTGCTGATTGCCGCCGGACAGTTCCGAGACCAGCTGCGTCGGGCTCGAACTGCGGATGCGCATGGCTTCGATCTGACGCTGCGCCAGGGAGATTTCGTCGCCGTTGTTGACGAAACCACCACTGGAGATTTCCGGCATGTTACCCAGGGCGATGTTGGCGCTGATCGACTGACTGAGCAGCAGCCCTTCGCCCTTGCGATCCTCGGTGATCAACGCGATGCCGTTGCGCACGGCATCCACTGGCGAGCGAACACTCACGACTTTGGCCGGCGAGCCGAGGGCGATGGTACCGCTATCAGCGGTATCGGCACCGAAGATCAGCCGCAGCAATTCCGTGCGCCCTGCCCCGATCAATCCGGAAATACCGAAGATCTCCCCGGCACGCACTTCGAAGGAGACGTCGCGGACTTTGTCCGAACGCGTCAGGCCGTTGACCGTCAGCGCCGGAGCGCCGATCTTGCGCGGCCCCATGTCGATGTGTTCACCCAGTTCGCGACCGACCATCAAGGTGACCAGTTGCTCGCTGTTGTAGTTGGCCATCGGCTCGACGCAGACCAGATTGCCGTCACGCAGCACAGCAATACGCTGCGCCACCCGCGCCAGTTCTTCGAGACGATGAGAGATATAGATGATGGAAACGCCGCGAGCCTGCAATCGGGTGATCTGCTCGAAGAGCATTTCGACTTCGCGCGCCGTGAGCATCGCGGTCGGCTCATCGAGGATCAGCACGTGGCAATCGCCAATCAGGTTGCGCGCGATTTCGACCATCTGCTGATGGCCGATACCGAGTTCGCCGACCAGCGTGTCCGGATCGATCGCATCGAGGCCGACTTGCGCCATGGCTTCGATCGCGGCCTTGCGCAACTGCTTGCGGCTGATCCAGCCAGCGCTGCTCGGCAGATTATCCAGAAACAGGTTTTCCGCCACCGACAGCGTCGGCAACAGATTGAGTTCTTGCATGACCATGCGCACGCCAAGCTCTTCAGCCTGGGTACGGCTGCCCGGACGATAGTCCTTGCCGTGGAATTGCATCTGGCCGGTAGTGGGCGTGACCAAACCACCAATGATCTTCGACAGGGTACTTTTGCCGGCACCATTTTCGCCGGTCAGCGCCAGTACTTCACCGCGCATCAGCGTCAGATCGATGCCGGTGAGCACCGGTTGCGCATAGGTCTTGCCGATACCGCTGACCGAGAGGACAGCGTTCGGGGCGGAAACTGACATAGAAATCTCCATGCGCTCGCCCGGACGGACGAGCGCCGTTGTGTCGCCAGATGACTTACTGGGTGACCAGCTCGACCGGTGTTTCGATCACGCCGTTGGCACCGCTGTCGACTTTCTCGCCCTTGATGATCTTCAGTGCGGTTTCGATGCCGAACACGGCCTGCTTGGCTGCAAACTGGTCAGCCGTCGCCAGCACACGACCGTCCTTGAGCATTGGCTTGATCGCATTGATGTTGTCGTAACCGACGACTTTTACCTGCCCTGCCTTGCCAGCGGCACGGACTGCGGAAACGGCGCCGACCGCCATGCTGTCGTTACCGGCCAGCAGCGCTTTGACATCCGGGTATTCACTGAGGATCGAAGCGGCAACCTTGTTGCCCTTGTCGATCTCCCAATCACCGGATTGCAGCGAGACCACTTTGATCTGCGCGGCTTCCATCGCGTCCTTGAAACCGGCCGTGCGCGCCTGTGCGTTGGTGGTGGTGGACACGCCTTCGATGATGCCGACCTCGTCGCCCGCCTTCAGTTGCTTGGCCAGGTATTCGCCAACCAGACGCGCACCCTTGCGGTTGTCCGGACCTACGAAAGGCACGTTGATGTTTTTGCTTTTGACAACGGCGGGATCGAGCTGGTTGTCGATGTTGATGACCGTGATACCGGCGTCTACGGCCTTCTTGATAACCGGCACCATGGCCTTGGAGTCAGAAGGCGCGATCACCAGTGCATTCACCTTGGCCAGGATCATCTGTTCGACGATGCGAGTCTGGCCGGCGGTATCGGTTTCGTCTTTGATACCGTTGGAGATCAGATCGAAATCGGCGGAGTGTTCTTTCTGGTAGGCCTTGGCGCCGTCTTCCATGGTCAGGAAGAATTCATTGGCCAAGGATTTCATGACCAGCGCGACTTTGGGTTTTTCTGCGGATTCGGCGAAAGCCGAGGAGACAGGTAGTGCGGCGGCTGTGGCAGCCAGCATAGCGACAGCAAGAAGACGTGCGGCGAATGGCAGCTTCATGGGTTCACTCCGATCTTATGATTATTGTGAGCAACGTTTGCGCTGACGTAAGCTACGTCACGGCTCCGGGAGGAAATGCCCTTCCAAGCCGCGCAAACGTTTGCGTACACCGAACTATGAGAATCCCGCCGGCATTTGTCAACAATCAGAAATCGTCTTTTGTTGTAGGCCGAATCGCCGAATTGGCAATTTGGCGCTTCAGGCAGTCGTATTGACCAAGCCGCCGCTGGTAGCGCTTTTCGACATCTCCTTGACCAACGCACCCGCCACTTCCGCCAGTGCGGCGCTGGTTTGCGCGATCTGGCCCTGAATCGACATCACTGCCTGGGACTTCGCTTCGGGAGTCGGATAGCTTGCAGCCTGAGCCGCAGCCAGTTGCTGTTGCTGCTCCTGAAGTTGCTTTTGCAACTCCTTCATCCGCTTGAGCAGTGTCTTGACGGTAATGCTGAGATTGCTGTCGGCCTCGGTTTCACTGTTTTCCTGCACAGGACCACCACCGGTTCTGACCTGATTCTTCTCAGTCTTCTCGGCACCCAGCGCCTGCGTCGATGCCTCGTCGGCTTCGTTCAGGGTGTTGATCGTCGCTGCAGTTTTACCGCCGATGGTGACAGCAGCGGGATTGGCAAAACCGACCGTCAGTGACATGTGAACTCCTAAGATTTGGTTTCCTTGAGGACGCATCGGCCTGAGAGCACTTTTCTTTAGCAGGGATTTTTCACAGGCTGGCATTTCACAACACCGCCTATCGGTGAGCCGAACAAGAATCCGTCCGTCGTTCGGAATCCCGGATGGACGAGACCGCAGCAATGCTCTGACTCTCGACAAATGTTGATTTAAATCATCAAGTTAAACATTTTCCGCAGGCGCATTACGCATGGTATGAATCCTGCTCCCCTCCTTGCACCCCAAGCATCCAGATCGGCTTGTGGCGCATCTAGATGAACCTGCATCAGCACCGTCTCACGACTAGAGAGAAAAATAATGAAATCTGCTTTCAATACCTTGATTCCGGGCGCATTGGCCCTCCTCCTGCTCCTGCCAACCGCCGCTCAGGCAAAAGAAGTCGAAACCCAGACCAAACTGGCCAACGTCGTTGTACTCGCCACCGGCGGCACCATCGCCGGCGCTGGCGCGAGCGCTGCCAACAGTGCGACCTATCAAGCGGCAAAAGTCGGCATCGAACAACTGATCGCCGGTATTCCCGAGTTGAGCAAACTGGCCAACGTGCGTGGCGAGCAAGTCATGCAGATCGCATCGGAAAGCATCACCAACGACAACCTCCTGCAACTTGGCCGCCGGGTTGCCGAACTGGCTGACAGCAAGGACGTCGACGGTATTGTCATTACCCACGGCACCGACACTCTGGAAGAAACCGCGTACTTCCTGAACCTGGTCGAGAAGACCGACAAGCCAATCATCGTCGTCGGCTCGATGCGCCCGGGCACTGCCATGTCGGCAGACGGCATGCTCAACCTGTACAACGCCGTCGCCGTGGCGAGCAGCAAAGACGCGCGCGGCAAAGGCGTACTCGTCACCATGAATGACGAGATTCAGTCCGGCCGCGACGTCAGCAAAATGATCAACATCAAGACCGAAGCATTCAAAAGCGCCTGGGGTCCACTGGGCATGGTGGTCGAAGGCAAATCCTACTGGTTCCGCCTGCCGGCCAAGCGTCACACCATGGATTCGGAATTCGACATTAAAAACATCAAGAGCCTGCCTGACGTAGAAATTGCCTACTCCTACGGCAACGTCAGCGATACCGCCTACAAGGCACTGGCGCAAGCCGGCGCCAAAGCCATCATCCACGCCGGCACTGGCAACGGTTCGGTATCCTCTCGCGTGGTTCCATCCCTGCAAGCGCTGCGCAAGGATGGCGTGCAGATCATTCGCTCGTCCCACGTCAACGCCGGCGGCTTTGTCCTGCGTAACGCCGAACAGCCTGACGACAAATACGACTGGGTTGTCGCTCACGATCTGAACCCGCAAAAAGCCCGCATCCTGGCGATGGTCGCGCTGACCAAGACCAACGACAGCAAAGAGCTGCAACGGATGTTCTGGGAATACTGATTGTCCTTCGCCTGATCACGTCTCGATCGGGCAATTGCGCACCACCTGCCAGCGTGGCAGGTGGTGCCCGGCTTACACCCTTCAAGCATTTTTCCCACAAAAAACTTGCCGAGTCCTACACCAAAACCGGAAACACGCTGTCAGAGGATTTTCTTGAATTTTAAGCAGTTGCGAAATCGCTTACAGTTAAATACTGTATGCACGTACAGCTTAATAAGGATAACCTCGTGGCCACCTCTCCTGCTGCTCCTGACGCTTACGAACGCATGGGTATGCGCGTTCAGAAAATCATCAATTCCCCCACCGCACAAAAAGCCAAAGCCGCACTGATTTTCCGTCTGCCGGATGAGCCGATGGACGACTGGGAGCGCTTGCTCGAGGAAATCGACGAGAACGACAACGTTACCCTCGCTTATCGCGATGACGGTGGCGTGCAGATTTTTTGGGTTGTGCCGAAGGAAGATTGATTCAATGAGTGTCCGCTGTGTTGCTTTGCTGTTGTTGTTTTTCGCCATGGGTGCCCAGGCTGGCGCCCCACGTACATTTTCCGAAGCCAAGAAAGCCGCGTGGAAACTTTATGCGCCGCAATCCACCGAGTTTTACTGCGGCTGCAAGTACACCGGCAACAAGGTCGACCTGAAGGCTTGCGGCTATGTGCCGCGCAAGAACGCCAAGCGTGCATCGAGAATCGAATGGGAGCACATCGTGCCGGCCTGGCAGATCGGACATCAGCGACAGTGCTGGCAGCAAGGCGGACGCAAGAATTGCACGCGTTACGATCCGGTGTATCAAAAAGCCGAAGCTGATCTGCACAACCTGGTACCAAGCATCGGTGAGGTCAACGGTGACCGCAGCAACTTCAGCTACGGCTGGTTGCCGGTGCAGTCCGGTCAGTATGGCTCTTGCCTGACACAGGTCGACTTCAAGGCCAAGAAGGTCATGCCCCGCCCTTCGATTCGCGGCATGATCGCCCGCACTTATTTTTATATGAGCAAACAATACGGACTTCGCCTATCGAAGCAGGATCGGCAGTTGTACGAAGCGTGGGACAAGACCTATCCAGTGCAGGACTGGGAACGTCAGCGCAACCAGAGCGTGGCGTGCGTGATGGGGCGCGGCAACGAGTTTGTCGGCTCGGTAAATCTGAAAGCCTGCGGCTGATTGCAGCGGAAATAAAAAGGCCTCGAGCGTTATGCTCGAGGCCTTTTTAATGTCTGTTCCGCGTGTTTTGAAGGCGCTTCGCTTATGGCGTTAGCGGATGCTCGATCACCACGGATTCGATATTTTGTTTCTTGGCTTTGACCAGCGCTGCATCGACCTGCACCTTTCGCGCCTCGGCATCAGCCTGGGAATTGAACGGACCGATCAGAATTCGTGTTTTACCGCTGCCGTCCTTGACGACCGTCGGAACGAAAGCATGCTCGATCAACCAGCCGCTCAGGTCACTGACGGCCTGAGGAGTCTCGCCACGCACTTCCAGATCCCACTGTGGCGCGGCGGCCCCCGGCGCTGCCGCGACCTTCGTCTCAGGCTTCGGCGCATCTACATTCTTGCCTTCACCGCAGCCTGCCAATGCCAGTGCCGCTACCAGCCAAACCAATTTGCGCACAACGCTTTCCTCGGAATTCGTAAAGCCGCGATCTTATCATTCAAAAATACTTCGCGAGCCCCGCAAAATGGGCACAAAACAACGAGAATGATGATTGCAGCCTCTGTATAGTTACGCCCTGGGAATTAATGCCGCTTCTGCGCGTCAGAAAGAGGCACCCAAACCGTGAGACTTCGCACTAATCTATAGATACCACCGACCTCTGCACTGTCTGAATCAGGTGCCCTACAAAGCAATCAAGGAGAAGACCATGCTGATACTCACCCGCAAAGTCGGTGAAAGCATAAACATTGGTGATGACATCACGATCACCATCCTCGGAGTCAGCGGCCAACAAGTCCGCATCGGTATCAACGCTCCGAAAAACGTGGCAGTGCACCGTGAAGAAATTTATCAACGCATCCAGGCCGGCCTGACCGCTCCGGACAAGCCGCAAACGCCCTGAGCCACTTTGCATTACGTAGCCAGTCCTATTGCCGTCGCGCAAGACTGGCTAAAGATTCACGCGCCGTTTAGCCATCCGCATTTCACCCCGCTGGGCACGGCGCCTGAAGCATGCTGACTCCTTTCACTTGCCCCCCCCTCCTTTCTTGCGCCGATATTACCTTTCACTCCTGGAGCTGGCTGTCGGACGTTTCCGATAGAGCACGGCGAATTTCGCCTTCTAAGCGAATATCACGCCACGCGCCATGCCTGTCGCCGCGACCATCATCAGGATCAGCAGCAGCGCTTCAACATGACTGATTCGCGCGTACAACTTCGCACGTCCGCTATCAAGCGCCACACCGCGCGAGGATGCGATGCGCCATTTGATCAGCGTGATCATCGGTGCAAGCTCCATCAGTAGTATCAGCAAGAACAGCGTCATCTTCAGATGAAACAGCGGCTGATGCAGGTAATAGCCAGAGCCTTTCTCGTAACCACCAAACGCACGCATTGCTCCGGTGATAAGCAGCGTCAAAGCTGAAAGCCCCCAAAGGTTATCCGCGAGCAGAACGCGCTTGACCTCTCCCGTGCCCGCCGAGAGTTTTCGGAAAGCTGTGCCGCGCGTCAGCGCCGCCCAGAAAGCCAAGGCAAACGCGAATAGATGAATAGCGGCAAGGACCCACTGACTCAGCATCGACGCACTCCTTTATAAAGAGTTGAAAATCGGCCAGTCAGTAGTAGACGAAAAAACCGCGCCTCGCTTGGAGGTGAGGGAGGGACAAGCGCCCAAACGCCAAATCGCAGGCAAAAAAAATCCCAAGCAGCTGATGGAAGCTTGGGATTTAAAAATGCATAAACCGTGGTGGTGAACGCGGAACGGATGTTACTTAAATTCCCAACATGCAACAAGGCTTTTTCGATAACCGGTTGGAGAAAAAGAGCTGTAAGCCTTTGGATATTCAGGTGTTTTCAACAACGAAATGGAAGAAGAATGCACCAAAATGGCGCTTGATCATTTTGCGCAAACAGTAATGAATGGAGCGCTTATCAGAGCGAAGCGGAAATGACCGGTAACAGGCGTTGCGCAAATCGCAGACAACAAAAAAGGGCTCACCTTTCGGTGAGCCCTTCCAGACCGCCCAGCAGAGCGGATTTTGTTTGGTAGGCGCGATTGGACTCGAACCAACGACCCCCACCATGTCAAGGTGACCACGAAACACGCGCAACCTATTGATGCGCAAAGGAAACCCACCGAAATTGGCAGGGTGAAAAACTGACCTTACTCGCTATAAGAATCAACAACTTAGCGCTGTATTTTCCTACAGTGCTCTGCCCTTCCCCGGCGTTCTGCCAATCAAATCTCCCTCTGCTATTCTGGGTTCTTCCATGGAGGACACCCAATGCCGAACTCAGATCTACTCCCTTCCCTGCTCGCCAAGATCAACGAAAACCAACTTGCCCTTGAAGCCGCCATCATGGAACTCACCCTCTGGGTCGAGCAGCGCGGATCAGCCGATGTCGCCGAAAATGTCCGAAGCTCTCTGGCCGCGCTTGATCGGAATGAAGAATTCATCAAAATGACCTTGGCTGTTTTGATGACGCCCGACTGACAGCTCGTCGCCTCACCCTCGCCCGCTGGCACAGCCTCGATTACTGTATATGCAAACAGTATTCAGTAAGGCGTGCCCGTGGACCCCCTCTATATAGAAGATACCGACGATTGGCTCGGCAACCCGACCCCGCTCGAAACCTGCCGACACCAGCTCAGGATGTACGAGAACGAATTCGAAGCGCTCACTCTCAAGCTCGATCGAGCGCTGGCGAATATCGAAGGCCTGGTCAGAGACAATGACGCGCTCACGGAGGAGAGAAACTCTCTCAGGGCAAAGCTTCAGTACGCCGAAGGAGATTTACTGAGCGAGAAGCGCAGATTCGCCAACGTCGAGCACAACAGAAGCCATCTGTTCAATGAAAACCAGCGCCTGCTCCGAGAAGCTCGAGATCGCGAGGAGCTGGCAGGTCATTGCGAATGTTGCGCCGAAAAAGGTTTGTGACGAAGCCAGCGCTGGCGGGTCTACGCTGAATCAGATCCAGCTGAGGGCATGGCAATGTGCGGACGACTCTCCCAATACAGTGGCATCCACGACTTCGTGGCGGCGCTCAGCATGCCGAACGCGCTCATCAACTCGACCGGCAAGCAGCCATTCGAGCGGTACAACGCCGCGCCGACCACTCAGCTCGCCCTCTTCCACCAGGAGGGCGAGTTTCTGCATGCAGACATGGTTCGCTGGGGATGGCGCCCGCACTGGGCAAAAGACCGCGCCGCGCCAATCAACGCCCGCGTAGAGAAAGTCGCCCACGGCCCGTTCTTCCGCGCGATCTGGCCGCACCGGGCAATCATCGCGATCAACAACTGGTTCGAGTGGGTCGATGAAGGTGGACCGAAGAAGCAGCCCTACCTGATCAGGCATCGGGACCAATCCCCGGTTCTCTGCGCCGCGATCGGCCAATACCCGAACGAAGAGCACGGCCCCGGCGAACATGACGGTTTCGTGATCATCACCGCCGACAGCGCTGGCGGAATGGTGGACGTTCATGACCGGCGACCGGTCGTTCTTCCGCCAGAGCTCGCGCGTGAATGGTTGGACCCAGCCACGCCCAAAGAGCGCGCCGAACAGATGGTGCTGCATGAGGGCGAGCCATCCGAGGCTTTCGAATGGTTCAAGGTTGACCGCGCCGTGGGTAACGTACGCAATCAGGGGCCGGAACTGATCAAGCCGGCCGAATGATTCATCGTTGCGACAAGGTTTTCAGGTGCTCCACCAGAGCAGCTTCGAAAATGATGTAGAGCCTTTCAGCATCGCCGGAGCGCAATGCGCCGGCGGTTTCCAGCCCAAGCACGAAACCTTCAGCCCGTGCTCCCGCCTTCACTGCAGTGATCATCGAATCTGTCCGGACGATCTGTGCCAGCAGGCGATCGGCCTCTCGCTGCATTTTGTCGCCCATCACTACGCCTTGCACAACTATTTACCCTTTATATTCAGCGCGACATCCAATACATCACTGCCAGGACGACCGTAACCCAAACGAGGGTCATCAAGAACGAAAGCCCTGCAAGTCGCTTGTCCACGTACATAACGCCATCATCAAAAAGGAATGATGGTTCAAGACCAAAGGCCCCGCAAGTGTGGCTCAGAGCCATCAATTTCAGCACGGCGCGCTCAAGCCAGCACCTTGCGCGCCTTCTCCCACAGCGCCAGCCTATCGGGCAGACCGTTCAGCCCGCCATTGATGCGCCGGGTGATGGTGTTGAATTGATCCCGATCGGCCAAATCATTCAGCCCCTTCTGTTTCCAGAACCACGCTGCCGACATCGCGGCATGCTGCGGCAGTTCGAGCAGCTCGGGATGGCTGATCAGGTCGAGCCCCAGCGCCTCGCCGCACTTGGCGTAGTTCGCCCGGCCTGTGATTTGAATCAGGCCGCGACCGCAATACTTCCGGCCATCGCCCGGCACGGTATTGCCCAGGTCCTCACGACCTTCGTACCCGCGCTGGGCAGCGGTCGGCCCCCAGATTTCACGGACATAGCCCAGCTGGCCAGATTCATGGCCAATCTGCGCAATGAACGCCGCTGCGCGCTTGGCCCCGACGATCTGGTAATGCTGCATAGCGGTATTCAAGGCGGAAACAAAAACGCCCGCTTGGGTGCGGGCGTTCGGGAGGATCTGCAGCAACTGCTGCTGGGTGATGGGCATGGTTTTCTCCAGGCAAAAAAATACCCGCTCGATGGCGGGTACTCAACCGTTAATTAAGTCGTTAAAAGACTCTTCTAAAAACTGGGATTTTTCGGAACCCCCACACGATAACAAGCGAAATTGCCATTGTAAGGAAAACCAATCCCGGGATCGTTATCCAGCCGGAAACATCCGCCTTGTTGAGATCGAAATATCGTATTAGTACGTCCATCACGAGCGGATGAAATGCATATATCCCAAGTGAACAAGCAGAGATCGCAGAAACAATTGGCTTAATGAGATCAGGAACCGACCGAACCATCAAAGCAATATTAAAAACAGCGCAAGCCGCGAGAACTATGAGTGGTGACTGGTAAACATAGAAGGTTTGCAAAGGGTGACCGGCTCGTACGGAAACGAGATATGTCAGATAGCACGTGCCTGCGGACCCAACAAAAGCTAGGAACAGGTTTAGAGCCAGCCAACCCATACCCCCTTTGTTTTTGTTTCGGTCGAAGAGATAAGCCCCGAGAAACACAAAACCGAAATACCCAGTAAAGCTGAATAGTGAGTAGAGCTTTATGGGGTCTGCTCCGGGGGCTAAAAACTGCCCGAACGTACCCCAAACACAGTTACACAGGAACCAAGCACCGAGAAACATCAACCGCTCATTATTAGTTGAATTTCTAAATATCTTCCCCAAGAAAGGCAGTAATACGTAAATGCCGAGAAGAGAGTAAAAATACCAAAGATGCCCATTCGAAGGCGCAGTCAGCAGCAACTTAATGCTGCCGAAAACCCCTGGATATTCTTTCCAATATACCGCAGCATAAATGACTGACCAGAAAATCAATGGTTGAAGAATCCTACCAACCCGACTCTTATAAAATGGAAATACCCCCTCATCTCTCGACACGAGCAATGCTCCTGTAATCATGAAGAATATGGGTACAGAAGCCCTCGCCAGAGAATCAAAGAAATTGGCCGAAAACCATTTTTCACCGAACACAAAAAAATCATTTGCGGATATATGTACAACTACAACCAGTATGCAAGCGACCACTCGAGCTATATCTAAGCCTACGGAAAATTGTCTGCTTCTTGTGTCCATGCTCAATCCCTGATTTCAAATTCAGTGGATGGTACTCGCCCAATATTTTGTTGTCATTTCTATTTTCAGGTGAGGGGCGGCGGTACATATGGGCTAATAACCCACTCACGCTGCCGCCCATCCCCGTATCACTTCGACCTGCTCGTCGATGGCGGGCGTATCAAAACGGTAATCTATTGGACTTGTTCAAGCGCCCTGATTCGGCTTTCGAGCTGATGGTTTTTCGATGAAAGCTCTTGAACCGCGCCAACCAAGTAAGAAACGAGACCGAGCGAATCAAGGGAGAGAATTGACGTAATGTTATCCTTCGTTTCGCCCTCGATGATATCACCCGTTACCAATGAAGAATCCGAAAGCATCACGTCCTGAGCGATGAAACCTCGTTTTACGCTCGACTGAGAAACCGGCCCACGCTGTGAGAATCTGTAAGTAACAGGCCTCAAGGACTCGACTAGCGAAAGGTCGCCTGAGGTGTCTTGAATGTAATTGATTTCCTCCTTGATGCGCTCATCCGAGGCGGTGTATTGGATCGTGCCGGTGTTCGATCCATCCACCCAAACCTGCATCCCAGACCCAGCCCAGAAAAGATTCCATTGGTTCGATCCAGATTGCCCGGTACCGCTACTCGACCGATAACCTGGCGGAAAGAAAACAGAACTGGAAATTAAATAACCTGCAGAACTCGAAAGCGTCGTGGAATTGTTAAGGCGCAATGTGAGAACGTTTGCTGCCGAGCCAGTCTGCACGGCGCCAGTAATACGGGAGTCGTTACCGGCAGCCACGGTACCGGCGGTCGTGCCCACCTCTAGAGCAGCAGCTCCACCCAATCCCAGCCCGGTCCTTGCTTCTGCCTGCGTCTTGCCACCTGTGCCACCTTGAGCAACAGAGAGGGCGACGGTCATCCCAGTAATGGACGTGATGTCATTGTTAGCGCCAGATTTTGCTGCCCCCAACGTAGAGCGTGCAGCCCCTGCGTTAGCGTCATCAATCAGCGTTTTTGTGAAATCCGAAAAGCCCAGCTCAGTAAGAGCACTGGAAGGCGTTGTGCTCCCGGTACCGCCTTTGTTGACCGGTAAAATTTCATAGTTGCCGGTGATTCCGAGTGCCGCCAGCTTTTCGCCATAGTCGTTGAGGATTGCGCGCACCTGGTCGGACAGATCCTTCTGGTAGCCCTGTACCGGCATGATCGCGTAGAAGCCGCCGGCCGCTGTCGGTCCTTCGTAGTTAGGCGAGATCGACAGAGCGGTGTTGCTGGCGATGTTCGTCACCTCGTACCAACGGCCATCCGGGCCGCGAAATCCGTCGCCTACCCGGCTGTTTGCGATAAATGCAGTGCCTGTGCCGATCACCGCATTGGAATTTTGGGTGACAGAGACCGTTCCCGTTTTGTACCAGGGCATGGGTGCATCCTATAAAAGAGTTATGCGGCTTGTTTGGCGAACACGGCCGGCAGGAAGAAAGCGAAGGGGTTCGATGCCGCAATGGTGATGGCGTAGAGCGTGTTGTTTGGGAAATCCCACCAGCAATAAAGATCGCGAGGGATACCGCTTCCGGAAGTCATCGGCATGCCGAATGTGTTGAGCAACATGTACTCGTTCTCAGGGAAGTTGAACGGAACGCTGTAGAAGATTCGCGTCAGGCCCTGAGGGGTGGTGTCATAGCGAACATACGTCCAGTTCTGAAACGCGCGAGTAAACGTTGCGTTCGGAGTGCCGGAGTCAAATAGCAGCTTTCCGGCGCCGTCCCACAAACGCATCCCGTATTGAGCAACAGGCTGGGCACCAAAGGCGGCGACGAAATAACGCCCATTCAGGCCGGCAACGCTGACGTCGTACGCCCTGACATAAAAGCCAGTCCAGTTACCCGCAGAGCCGAGAAGACTCATCCGGCAAAGTCCTGCTACCCCGTTGATAGTGTCAGGTCGCACGAATACGAGCGGAGGCTCTTGCGAGGTGACGGGGCGTGCAAACGTGGTAACCGAGCCAAGCCCAGACTCTTGGTTTGGTGCATATCGCCCTGAAGCAATGACCATCAGCCGTGCATACTCTGAATCCAAAGTGACGACGTTATTGTTGTTTGTGAACTGAACGCCGTAGCTCATCAGCTCCACCTCATTACTATCAAGCGCATGGTTCCGGAGGACGTGGTACTCGCCGCGTAAGTCCGGGTGTAGTTGTAGACGCGGACGACTCCGTCGAGCATCTCGGTTTCGAACTGCATTTGGTTCTGCGAATAGGTACCGATCGGGATCACGATTGCGGTTCCGTTGCCAGGACCTACGCCGGGAACGGCGAAATCCTGCGTTCCTTTGCTGGCTCCAAGCGCGAACGTCACCTGCACCGAAAGCACGACGCGTATCGTGAATGAGTTCTCGTCCAGCTGGAGCGCCCCATCGGCGTCCCATATCCTTATGCCGAAGCTCATGCGTTCAAGTTCCCCCACTGATAGCGCTTCACGCCGTTCTCGTCGAACACTTTGCCGCCGTTGTTGTTGATGACTTGGCGAGCGCCACCACCCAGCGGGCTGTTCAACTCGAAGTTGCCGGCCTTGTCGATGCGCCAGCCCTGAACACCTGCGATGTAGTTGTCTGACTGGATGAAGAAACCGATCTTGGCGTTTCCGATCGAGGCGTCCTGAATGAACGCCGAGTTCATGAACACCTGTCCGCCCTGCACCGCAAACGGCACCGCGATCGCGCCGCCGGCGATGGTGTTAACGATGGCGAAGCGGTCAGCGCTTACCAAGAACTGGCTTTGCAAGCCGGCACCGGTATTCTCGATGCCGAGGCCGATGCCGGCTGCGACGTACTGCCCATTCGACGTGACCTGCATCTTCACCGACCACATGGTGCTCAGCTTCCCGGCCGTTTCCGCATAAGCTGTGGACGTCTGCTGAATGGCCGCCGAGTTTTCCCCGACCGAAACATTTAGCTGATCGATCTTCGTCGCGGTCGCCGATTCGTTCGTGGCCACCACCTCTTCCAACTCGGTGATGTTCG
Source organism: Pseudomonas iranensis (assembly GCF_014268585.2). Lineage (NCBI taxonomy): Bacteria > Pseudomonadati > Pseudomonadota > Gammaproteobacteria > Pseudomonadales > Pseudomonadaceae > Pseudomonas > Pseudomonas iranensis. The sequence continues at coordinate 2,396,779 of NZ_CP077092.1, read as the reverse complement.
CCGCGTTCTCTCCGATTTTTGCGTCGAAGGTCGTCACACGCCTTGCCATTGCCTCGTTTTCGGAGGCTCGAACCTTCGATTCGGAAGCGATCGCTGCGGTGCTGGTGTAGCTTTTAATTACGTCCGCGAGATCACCAGCGCCGTCATCGTCTCGGTAGGAGGCGCGAAGGGCTTCGAAGGCCGTGGCTTGGGCAGTAACAACGCCATCGATCTCGATGATCTCGGCGGTGTTTGTCGCCACCTGCTGGGCAAGACCGTTCGCCGTCTCCACTGTCTGCCCAACGTCGAGCCAGTAGAGCGGATTCGGCGGTGGGGTTTCGATAGGCACCGGCCCGGTGGCCTGGTAGATCCGCTTGCCCTGCACCACCAAGTCGTACTCTTGGTAGGTGGCTTCCGGGTCGTAGCCTTTCAGGCCGTCGAGCGCATCAATCTGCGCCTGAAGGCCCGGGATCTTGTCGATCTCGTCTCGCAGGTCCTGCCCCAGTTCCGTTTCGGTGATTTGCCCGGCGATCATCTCGAGAATGGCTGCTGCGTCGGAACTGGATTGCCCCTGCACGCCAAGCCCGATCGGATACCACGGACCGATGTTGCCGATCTTGTCTACGATGCGTCCCCAGAAATAGAAGGTCACGCCCGCGCGCAGGCCGAGCATGGAGAAATCGGTCTGCGGATAAGCCAGGTCTGTCAGCTTGGTCGCAGCCTTAAGATCGGTCGTCGGCCCGTACCAGATCTCCGTGCGCTGGCTGTCCTCGGCGCCAGCAGGGAATCCCCACTTGAGATAGATGCCGAACAGCAGCGGCGTGGCAGTCAGGAACGCCAGCGCCGGGGGCAGCCCTTGCTTACCGCTGAGGTTGGTCAGGATCGAGTTGCGCCACGGCGACGTGATGTCGAACGCGCTCACCGCGCGCACCCGGGCCACATAAGCGCCGGCGTAAATGCCGACCACGTCAACGTTGGTCATGCCGGTGCGCTGCAGCTTGATCCAGTTGCCGCTGTCCTTGCGCCATTCGACGTCGTAGCCGACCGCGCCGTCCACCGCAGGCCAGGTGATTGTCATGGTGGCCACGGCCAGGCCCTGCACGACCGATGAAGTCGACGACAGCGACACGCTCGCCGGAGCCGGCACAACGGTGATCGGGATCACGCTGATCGGGCGTTCTTCCAGGCGTGCGCCGGTGTCGATGAAAGCGAACTTGCTCGGCTCGAACTGGAGCGCGCTGATTTCGTAATCGCCCTCGGTGGTGCGCTTGGTGCGCAGCACGCGATACAGCGGGATTGCCAGATCGTCCGCGTCGAGCGCCCATTGCAACTGCACCACCGGCGGTTCGCTGTAGGCAACCGTGACAGTCACGGCGCGGCCATTGACGCTCTGCACGGTCCGACCTTCGGCGCGGCCGCCGGGGAGGTTGATGATCAGCCGGTCGCCGGCCTTGGCCTGGGTGTCGCGATCGAGCGTGATAACCCGCCCCGCCACCGCCGAGATCCGGCCGCCCACTTCACGGCCAGCCAGAAGAGAATCAGCCACCGGGATGATATGGCCGGGCAGCGGGATGACCCCTTCCATACCGGTCTTGAACGAGACGGTGCGGTCTTGATTGTTGCTGAGAATCGCCCACTTGCCACGGCGCTGGGCCTCAGACGCGCGGGTGCAGCCAATGGCGCTCAGCTCGGTGGGCCGGTCGCCGTAGCGACGTTGCAGATCCAGGTCAGCGAACGGGATGACATCGGTGTCGTAATTGTTCGCCGGGTTGTCGTAGCTGACCAGCGCTCGGGTGTAACGGGTCTTCGCCGAGGCGCTGCCATAGGAGAACTTGCCGTCGATGACGTTGGACCGGGTGAACACGTAGTCGAAGTCCTGCGCGCGCGGCATGTCCGACTGCATCACCAGCTGGCCCTGAGCCCAGTACGTCATGCCCCGGTAAATCGCCGAGATGTCGCGCAGCAGCGACCAGGCATCGGCCTTGCCCTGCAGATTCATGTCGCAGAGGAAGCGCGGTTCCTGGCCGCCCAGTCCGTTCGGCACCAACTGGTCGCAGTATTGAGCGATGCGGTACAGCTCCCACTTGTCGACCATGAACGGCTTGATGCGCTTGCCCAGGCCGAAGCGGTCTTCGGTGCAGATGCCGTAGGTGATCCACGCCGGGTTATTGGTCCAGGCCGACTTCATCGAGCCGTCCCACGTCCCTGTATAGGTGCGCAGGATCGGGTCGTAATTGCTCGGCACCATCCAGCGGCGCGCCTTACACTTCACGGTGACGGCCGGGATGTTGGTGAACTGCTCGGCGTCAAATTCGATGTAGAGCAGCGCGGTGTTCGGGTAGCGCAGCTTGGCGTCGATGACTTCGGTATAGCCGGCAACCAGCATGGTGTCGGCGATCTTGTTGGTGTTCTGGTTTGGCGTGAGCCGGCGCACGCGGATCTGCCAGCCAGTAGTGGCGTCGGGCAGATCGATGCGGCGGGAGCGCTCGTAGCGCGTGGTGGTCTTGCCGTCGACTGCGTCCACCAGTACCTGCTGATAGGCGCCGCCATCAGTGGCCACGTCGATTGCGTACTCGATGCGGTAACCGCCGACATTGCCCTGGTCATCGGAACGTTGCAGCGCTGGCCACGCCAACCGCATGCGCACGGCGGAAAGCTGGGTATTTGTGATCGAGCGCACCCATGGCGAATCGCTGCGCAACTCAATGTTCAGCGACGTCTCGTTCTCGACGGAAGGAATGCCGGGGATGTACGTCTGATCCACCGAGCCCGGGCGCCAGTCCCACTTCACGTTCGGGAAGTTGTAGTTGCCGCTGGCATCGCGGATCGGCGTGTTATCCAGGTAGATGTCGTAATCGGTCGGGACGCTGTCGAATTCACCCTCGCCCACGGCAATCAGCAGCTTGGCCAAGTTGGTCGAGCGCAGGCTGTCGCTGGCTTCGGTCGGCGACTTCGGCTTGCTGCTGCCGCCCTTCTCGCCGTGGATGTCGATCTGTGCTGCTGCGCCCATGCTTTCCTCCAGGCATAAAAAAAACGCCTCGCGGGCGGTCGGTGTGCTGCTGTCCTGATTACACTTTGTCTTCAGCCAGGATCGAGGCCGAAATGATCATCCCGCCCCACCGGCGTTCGCCGATGCAGATCGGTACTGGGTTGCCGCTGGCGGTGGTGTTCTTGGCGCTGCCGAAGGCGTAGGACGGGGAGTTTTCGGGGGATGCGCTCTGCTTTAGGCCTGAGGCTTGCGGGCTGAGCATTTGGATCACGCCGCCTGCTACGAGTGCAATGCCCACCGGGGCCAAAGCTTGAAACCCCGGAATGAACGACGCCGCAATCAGAACTGCCCCAATGATGGTTTGAAGCAATCCAGCACGTTTGCTGCCACCAACCACAGGCACTATGCGGATTTCCTGAGCGCCGCCCAGCGCGAAATCCTTCTCAGGTACGTTCTTTCTGTTTCGGAAAATGGCGAAGCGCAGACCGCGCCGCTCCAAGTCTTTGATCGCTGCGTCGAACCCCTCCAGCGTGCACTTCAGCGCCTTGAACGCCTCTCCTACGGAGCGGCTGCCCAGTTCGCGGTAGTGAACTCGCCCGAACAGTTTAATCAGCGGACCCGATAGAAGAATGGTCGTCATCATCGGGCCGCAGTGTGCAGTTTCTGTCACGGTTTTCTCCAGGCATAAAAAACCGCCTTTCGGTGGCTGTTTATTGATATTCAGAGGCAATCTTTTATCGCCTGCTTCATGTCTCCTCGACCATAGCCCGGCGACCATGCCATGCGCTGATACAGCGTTACAGTACTGCCCTTCGGTGCTTTTCGTATATCCAGCAGCTCGTCGGTCATATTGTTGCTCGCGACCAGCAATCTGTATCCGTTTTCTGTCTCGGACATTGAGGCATCGCTTCTGGCGTCCTGCCATTTCGGAAACACGCATAGCGCGTAGCGCTTCGGGTCTTTCGCTGTGGCTGCCTTGAAGCTTGGATCATTTTTTTGCAGGTCGCCGGGCGACACGCACCCCGCCAACAGTGTTACCGCCAACGCCACTATCAAAATCCGCATTTCCTTCCCTCTCTGTTTTAGCAGAACTCTACCACCTGAAACCGTAGAGAGAAATTGCTCTATTCAGCGATCCAAAACCTGAAGGTGCACAGAATGTGGCCGTTCGCTATGATCGCGACCTTTGACAATAGGGAGCGTTCAATGAGCGGGGCGAACTGGGTCGCAGTGGTATCGGTTATTTTCACATCGCTTACGGCGGGATACGCAACTTACGAAAACAACCAAACGAATAAAGTACTTGAAAAACTAAAGCTAGAAAGCACGCTATCGATTGAGCGAATTAGGCAGGAACAATCAGTAGCATTAGAGAATTTGAAATCAGCCAAAGAAAGAGAATCACTTTTGCAAGATAGAGATTTCCAAGCCAGGTCAAAATATTGCAGTGATGCCTTAGCTATATACAAACAACTTGGCGACGCCACTATAGCCGCTCAAGACATTGATCGAGAAGTCAGATCCCCAGCATTAAAATTAAAGTCAAAATTACAGATACAGGCACTAGCCTATCTTGATGATAGCGTCTACCAAAAATACCTGAAGACATCGGCCAATATAACCGACCCTGCCGATAACACTATGATTGCATCTCTTGCAATTCAGGTAAGACGGTGTGCTGCGATGAAGCCAGATAACGCTCAGCATTAGTTTTTCTGTGCCTAAGGATCAGGCGGGTACGATCAAACCATGGGCCACCGAAAACGATAACCTCCGACGGCCTGCCATACAGGTGGTGCAAAAGAAAAGGACCAGGGCCGAAAGTCGCGGCATCTTCACCCGGCAGCGCCGGATCGGAGCCGAGAAATATCCCGGCGTGGTTCGGGTAAACGGTGCGCCCTACCTCCATCACAATCATGTCACCGCGCTGTGGCTGGTCGACGCGGTAGAAGCCAGCGGCTTCGTAGTTCGCCTCGTACAGGCTGGTGTTGTCCGTGCTTTCCCACCAGCCATCGGTGCGCTTGAAAGCTTCGAACTCCAGCCCCCGCTCACGCTTGTACCAATCGGCGCAGACCTGCCAGCAGTCCCAGGCGCCGTGCACAAATGGGCGCTTCAGCAGCGGGACTTGGCCGGTTGGCACGATGGTCCGCAGATCCCCTTCCGGCCAGCTCAGAATGTGCCAAGGCATCGCCGTCGCTTCGCACATGGCTAGGTCGCGCGGTGACGGCCTGCTGGTGGCGTCCGGATGCGAGTGCATCACGCCGATAACTTCGCCGACATCCTCGGCCGCGGCGTACTGCTCAGGATCGATTCGGAACTCTTCGTTCGGCTCCGTCGAGACATTGATGCAGGGGAAGTATTGTTGCTTGCGTCCGATCGCCAGCAGCAGACCGCAGCATTCTTTCGGGTACTCGGCCGCCGCGTGCGCCTGGATCGCATTCAAGATGTGCTTTCGCATGTCAGCTCCGTGCGATCAGGGAAACGGCCGGGAAGCCACCGAACGGCAGCGGGTTACCCTCGCCGAAGCGCGGGATGCAGCCCTTGCCCAGCGTGGCGTCGCATTGGTCCAATTCAGGGTTATCAGTGATGACGCCGTCCTTCGTGACATACGGGCCGGTGTACCCACAGTTCGGCCCGCGATACCCACCGGTGAGGCACCAGTGGCACAGCGTTGTCGCTTGCCGTCCGATCGACTCATTGCCGACGTCGCCCGGGCTGGCCAACTCCCAGCTGACCGTCTCCCCGTCCTCGTTCGTCTTCTGGTCGATATACCAGACCTCGATCGTCTCCTGAGTTGGGTCGGCGGTCGGGTTGCCAGCCGGGAAGTTCGCCGCGTCGAGGTAGCTGCCGAGCGTGTGCCGCATCGTCAGCTTGAACTCGAGCAGATCCTCGAAAGCAAGACAGAGCGCTGTGATGCGCCCGTTGACGTTGCCCACCGACAATGTCGGCCGAACTGCCGTGCCGTCGCCGTTCGCCTCGATGCCGTCAATTTGCATCGGCCAGGCGCTGTACTCGTTGCCCTGCCAGTAGATAGCCTTCGCCGGCAACTGGTCGGCATTGTCGCCAGCGGCGATCAACTCGGTCGGCGTGTGCGGTATCGCGTGCCCGTGGAAGCGCAGAACGTCCGCGCCATAGTCCGTCCCGTCCAGTTCAAAGAGCAGCACTTCGCTGCCAGGCTCAAGCACTTGGATGTCACTGATCAGCGGCATGGTTGCCCCTTATGGATGGAATGCACGCTCGAACGTGGCGGTGAGTTTGAAGACCCCGCCGCCCATTGGCGTGGGAGCGGGATTTTTGCAGGTGAACAGCCCAAGTTCGCCGAGCGGCGTTGTCCACAGAAACGCCTTTGCGCCGCCGTGCCGGTCAAGGAACCCCATGATCTCCAGCACCTTGGCCTTTCGACCGGAGCAGGTGATCGGATACGAGTCCTCCTTGTTGTTCGGGCCGTCGCCAACGCTCTGCGTGTATCCGCCACCGAATTTAGAGGTGCGCACCCGATAGGTGATTTCGGGTGTTTCACCGCGCTCGGTTGGCCAGGTGAATTTTTCGATGGCCATCAGGCCCTCCCATTGGCATTACGAAAGCTGGTGCCGCCGGCTCGCCAAGAGTCAGCGACGGCTTTCTCGGCCACGGCCTGCATTTGCGATTGAAGGTTTTTCGATAGCGCTTGCTGGTCAATCTGCATGCCTTCAGATCCACGGTCCTCAGTTACCACCGTGACCGGCGCACTGATGCTGATCGTAGTCCCGGAACCGCCACCAGCAGCGAGAACGCCCAGCTTGCCGCTGGAAGTCCGGGTAAGTGGCATGATCGCCTCCGGTCCCGCCTCTCCCATCACGCCCGCCCTGCCGCCGGCCATCCCGAAAGCTGTCGGCGTGCTGACGATGCTGTTGGTGAAGGCGCCGCCATTGGCAAACATCTGCACACCCGACGACCAGGCGCCGCCGAGCGCCTGCGGGAAGTAGCTGCCGGAGTACCCTGCCGAGGACGCACCGAGTTTCGATGACGCCGCACCCGCAGACCCAGCCGCCAAGCCATTACCACCACCACCACCAGTGAAGTAGCTGGTAGCCGCACCAACAAGACTACTCAGCAGCGCCGAACTGGCCTGACGGGTCGCGATGCGCGCCATATCCGCCAGAATCGACTTGGTGAAGTCAGCAAACGACAGCTTCCCGGTCATGGCAAAGTTGACGACTGCGTCTTCCATGGAGCTGAAGGCGTTGCCGAACAGGGTTTTCGTCTGGCCGGCGATGTTGCTCGCCGATTCCAGGTAATTGGCCCAGGCCGACGTTGCGCCCTTGGTCCAGTCCCCTTGAGCTTTCTCAACATCTGCGTAGTTTTGCCGGATCTGATCGGTTGCGGCCTTGTTCGCATCCGCGAGCGCCTGCGACTTCCGAGAGAACTCCTCTTCCGACATGTTGCGGGATGGGTCAGATCGCTGATTTTCCAGCTCGAGCGATTGCTGAGCGAACCGATCTTGCTGGCTGTTCAGTTCGCCGTTCAGTGCGTTCTGCCGATCACCCTGGCCAACGCCAACTACCGCCCGCTGCCCTGCCAGCTCCAGTGCTCTCTGCTGCTGGCTCAAAGCCTGAACGTAGGAGGAAATCGCTCGATCCTGCTTCGCCAGCCTTCCGGTTTCGCTGGTAGCGAGCACTTCGAGCTGGCTGTCAGCTTCCTTTTGAGCCTTGACCATGCCGGCGCGAGCATCGGCAATCTTCTGATCCAGCTGGATGCTTTGCGCGGCAGATGTGGTCTTTTTCGCCTTAGCGGCTTCCAGCGCAGCGATCTCAGCCTCGTAGGCTGCGGTCACTTCGTCGCGCTCGTTGCCGATCAGCGCTTCACGCTTCAGGGCGTAGTCGGCTTGGGAAACGAGTCCAGCCTTCTGTGCTGCGTCCAATTCCTTTTGGGCGTTTTTGTATTCAGCGCCGATGGCTACCAGGTTGTTTTTGGCGTTGTTGAAGCTGGTCAGATCGACCTGTGAACTGGCCGTTTTTGAATCCTTGAACTGGTCGTTGATGTTTGCCAGGTTCTTGTCGATCGCCGCCTGATTCAGGCGAGGATCGTTCGGCGCTACCTCGCGGATGTCTTCCAGTTGCCGCTTGTACTCCTTGATCGCGTCGTTACGTTTCTGCTCATTCGTCCACGCCGACTTGGTGAGAGCGTCGACCTTCGCCATGGATGAGACGGCATCACCTTGGGCCTTTGCCTGCTCACCTTGCCACTTGGCGATATCGGCTTCTGCAGCCTGCTGATCCTCCAGCATGTTGAGGCGATTTTGATAGAGATCGATCATCTCTTGCTTGTTCTGGAACAGGCCTACGTCGCCCGCCTGAGCGCCCGCCAAGTCACGGCGGGCTTGTTCGATATCAGCACCGATATCGCTGCGCCCGATATTCTTCAATCCATCAGCAGCGCGAGCAACTGCGTTGTATCCCCTCTCCCAAAAGCTCAGATTCTCGAGGATCCGCGGCGTGCGCTCGTTGATCGCATCGGCGAACGACTCAGTAGCCAGCTTCACGGCGCCGGCATGGTCGCCCTGCTTCTCCAGTGCTGTGATCTGCGAGTAAACCGACGCGGTGAGATAGTGGTACTGCTCATTCAGCGCAGCAGATGCCTTGACCGGGTCGTCGGCGAGCTTGGCAAACTCCGCGACAGTCTCGCTAACGGCCTTGCCGGTCGCTTCCTGCATCGACACCGCTGCTTGAGTGATGCCCGTAAAGCTTTCGCCAGCAATCTTTCCATTGCCGGCCAGCAGCGCGAGAACCTCAGCGGCTTGCCCGGTTGTGCCTACAGTCGCGCTCACCTGACGCGCCATATCGCCGAGCTGCCCAGCACTCACACCGGCGTAATTGCCGGTCAGGATCAGCGACTTGTTGTAGCTGTCTTGCTCCTCGCTCCCCTTGTAGAAAGCGTATGCCAACCCACCCGCCGCGGCAGTGGCCAGCGCCAGCGGGCCGAGAATCGCCAGCAGGCCCGCCGCGCCCTCACCCGCTCCGGCGCCCAACTGAGCAACGGCACGAACACCGCTTCCCCAGTCGCCGGACGACAGCGCGTTCCCCAGCTGAACCACATTTTCCTGCGCCTGGCGCGAGCCGAGGCGCAACTTTTCGAAGCCGGTGGTGGTTTTATTGAGCTTGTCGTAATCCTTATCGATCTTGCCCAGCGCGGCGTTGTACTCATCCTGGCTGATGCGGCCGGCGTCCAGATGCTTGCCCAGTTGCTCTACCTGAGTCTCCAGCTTCGCCAGTGCGGCGCGGGCCGGGTCGATGGCACCCAGCAGGCTGGTCAGTGCCTTCTGTTCATCCATGGCTGACTTGGCCAGCGCCACCTGCTGCTTGTCGAGCTGCGCAGAAATCTTGGCGGCCTCAGCCTCGCCATAGGCACCGGTCTTGGTCAGCTTCGCCAATGCTTCCCGCTGTTTTGCGAGATCCTGCGTGGTCTTGGCGTTGGTAGACAGCGATTTCTCCAGCGCCTGCATTTCGTTCATCAACGAAACGGCGGACTGCTCGGCGCGGCCGCCGGCCTTCGCCATTTCATCCAGGCTGGTTTTGGCCTGAATAGCGTCGGCCGAGTCGATCTTGACGCCGAGTTCTGCAATGTTCATCGACTCACCTTGTATTGATGCCCGCGTTTACGGGCTGTTTTCCCTTTCCTCCGCCATGACGCGCAGGGCTTCGCCTTCCAACACCTGCAGGTCAGGAAAGATCGCGGCGAGTTTCTTTTTCTTGATGCCGAGGAGTCCGGCCACATCGCGGATGCTGCTGTAGTCGAGACCGATAGCGCCGCCGGTGCCTGCACGCCACTGAGTGGACATCCTGTTGAACAGGAGGAAGGCTGGCCAAAGGCACGGCCAAACTTCGAATTCCTCTTCGATGTCCTCTGCATCCAACCCGAATGCGGCAAGTTGCTCCGCATTCGGAGGGGGCTCATACATGGCTCGGGCGGCGCGAATCAGTTTCCCGTGCGGGCCTTGGCGTAGGCCGCCTGGTAGGCATTTACCACGGCCTCGGTTGCACCGTGGCAAGACGTCACCAGCGCCTTGATGCCCTCGTCGTCGAACTTGTCATCGAACTCCCAACCAACAACCAGATCCTTGATCTGCTGAACTTGGTTTTCGGTGTCGACCGCAACGATTTGAGACATCGTAGGCTTGTCGCCGACCTGCTCGAGGCTTTGCTTTTGTCGCTGATTCCATTCATCAAACAGCGCGGCAAGTTCGATGCGGTCTCGATATTTGAAGGTAAATTCCACCTTCACCGCGTCTTGGCCAACTACCGGGACCATCACCGCATCGGTGAATGTGGGCGCTTGCGCAATCTTGAACTTCGCCATGATCAGGCCCCGCCGCCAGCGGCAACCGGCGCGCGATACGCTGTGATTTCAGCATTGATGGTGAAGCCAAAGGAAACGGCCGCACCTTCGTTGCGCACCAGCGTCGGGGTTTTGTTGAACGATGCATAGCCTGCGTAGTAGATCGTTTTGCCGTTGGGCAGCGACATACGCAAGATGCGCACTTCCTTCTCCCGATCGGCCTTATCCAGTTCTTCGTACCAGGCCAGGCTGTCATCGTCAGCCAGTTGGAAAGCGAACGCCTGCGCATTTTTGGTTGTCGGGATCTGCTTGTCACGGCGCGCTTCGAGCGGCGCGTAAGTCCAGTACTGCTGCTCGCCGCCGGACATGGAGTTGCCGATAACCTGGTTGACGGCTACCCAGCCGGTCACTTTCTTGGCGGTACCGCCGCTGATGCCATCGGGAAAGAAAGCCACGTTGGACGTGTCGATGCCTTCAAGGGTGAATGCGCCTGCCGCCGCGTTGGATACGCGCACGGCGCGCTCGTTGATGTCCTCCCAGCCGGAGGTGATCAGAAGAATATCGCCATTGGCGAAGCCGTTTGCGGCGCTGGTAGCGACACCCGGGTTCGCGTTGCTGATGGCCGAAATCAGCTTGGCGGCGGCGAAACCGCTGGAGATCGAAAGCGTCGCCCCGTTGGGGAAGTAAACAGACATGGGTTTTCCTCTTTGCAGAAATGACAAAACCCGCTCAGAGGCGGGTTCAGGATTTGCCCAACGGGCGTGTTATGGCGTGGTGTCGGATCGGTATGAGAACGACAGCGGGACGGTGTAAGTTGAATCGCCAGTTATGCCTGGGCCGACATCTACAGGCGTCATCGGCGTAACTACGAAACCGTTCTTCACGTCGCGCACATAAAGCGGGAATAACGCGACGATCTCGGCGGCAATGGGGTTGGCTTTTGCTTTACCTGTGCCTGCCGGGCAAATAATGCTCACCTGAAACACACCGGTATACAGTCGGTGGTCGCCGCCGAGCGTGTTGCTCGCCGTGTCGCCCGGAATGGTGAACGCCCGCAGATAGGTCTCACCTGCCGCCGGGGTGTAGGCCATGTTCTCAAAAACGATTTTCAGCCTCTCCTGCCTAGCATTGTTCCAGGCGATCAGCTTTGCCTCGTAGATCGAGGCGATGATGGCGTGACTCATACCTGGTTGTTCCTGATGGCCTCCAACACGATTTGCTGGAAGCGAGCCACGGTTACCCGAACCATTCCGCCGGGGGCCTGGGTCGAATGGCCGAACTCCAGCGGAATCGCATAAGGCAAGTTGTTGATGATGTAGGCTATCTGGCCGGCGGTGAAGTCGCTCATTGCCGCGACCAGCGCGGCAGTGGTTTCGGCTCCGCTCGGGTCTACCTCGTCGAAGGTGACGCTTTCGACCACGCCGAGAGAGATGTGCCAGTTCGCGCGGAACCGGCCGCCGACGTAGCCTTCGGGCGCCTTGATGTCCATGCCATCGTTGAGCTTGCGGCCTTTCTTGAGCCTGCCACCCTTAGTCAGGTTGGACGGGTCGCTGCGCAGCGCAGTGTTGTGTTCGTCGACAGCCTTGTTGCACTCGGTCGCAATCGCATTCTGCGCCCAGATCTCCGGGTTGCCCACGGGAGACATGCGGATCAGGCTGCTACCGACCTCGATGATGATCTCGCGCACACTGGCATCGATCGCTTCGCTGGTATGCGCCGCGAACTCGGCCAGGCTCAGGGCGAAGCTGCCGGATTGAGCGGCCATGTCATTTCCTCAGTTGCGCCGACCACGTTGCATCAGCAGGGTCCGCAGACACGTTCATCACCCGCAACCCGTTGACGATATCGCCGATGGCGGGCTCGGCGGGTGCAGCTGTTGGCGAGCCCGCCTCCGAAACGAACAGCTCGTTTTGCAGCACCAGTAGCTTCTTGTCGGTGGTCTGGATGAGAGACCCATCGATTTCCTTGGACAGGTAGCTACCCAAAACGCCGCGCCCCATGTAAGTGATGGTGGTCTCCGGCGTCTCGCCGCCTAGGTCGGGGTCATACTCGCCCGCGACCTTACGCACACCAGTCACCGGCTGGACCGCGTCAGCGAGTCCGTCAGGGTCATCGAACGCCTCAGCCATTTCGGCCTGAATCTCTTCGCGCATGCCCATGATCAGATCCTTTTCAGCATCATCACGCCGGAGCGCTTGATCCAAGGCTCCAGCAGCGCCAGGGCGAAGTTCACACCCGCCGACTGATCAGTAGATCCGGCCACGTAGGTCTTGCTCACGGACGTGCCGGACTGAGCCGAAACCGTTTTGCTCTGCACTTCCTTCTGCGTGGCCGTGTACAACTTGCCCGCCGCCGCCTCTTTGGCGATCTGAGCGCCGGCTGTCTTGATCTCGGTAGGAACCGGATCCGGAACAACCCGCTTGATCTTGGCCGTGAGCCAGGCGTTGGCCATGGTCACAGCAAGGACCGGATCACCGGCGCCGGCCCAGCCAGGACCCAGCGAAGCGTCAACATCGGCAACGGTGATGAAGTCGGTCATGTGCTTGTCCTTATTCCGCTGGCACCAGGGCCTGCAGGTCTTCTTTCTTGGCAGTCGGGTCGAAGGTGATGCCCTTCGCCGTCAGCCAGTCTTTCAGCTCGGGGACCTTCATTTTCAGAGGGTCGGTTTCAGCATTTTCAGGCTCCTTGCCGTCCGAAACTTCGATGCCCGCCGCTTCGTATGCATCGTAAATTTCAGGCGCATCACCTTCGATGACCACCTCAGTGGCAGTGCCAATGACACCGAAGAATTCGCTCAACAGGCGGTAGCAAACGCCGCGCTCTTTTCCTGGCTTGTCCGTGTAGATAACTTTCATGAGTCACCCCAATGCAGCCCGGCGCCCTTGCGGGCGCCAGGGTAAATGAAGGCCGGATTACGGCGTGGTGGTACCGCTGATGACGGCGGCGAATGGGACCTGCTTGCGGCTGAACACGCGCTCCCAGTTCGCAGCAGCGGCATACTGGGTCGCGGTCGGGCTGAGGTTCTGAGCCTCGGAGCCTTTCCAGCTGAAGCCCGCAGGCTGGAGGATGTACGTCTTCCGCTCCCACAGCACCTCAGCACCGCCGCCATTACCGCCGCCCGGTTTGCGCTCGATCTCTACCGGCACCTTCGGCGTGCCTTCGCCGTAGCCGAACGCGCCTTGGCCGAAGAACACCGACAGATATTTGCCGGCGCCGTACACCAAGCCGTCGTCCATGAACACTGGCTTACCCAGATAGGTGGCTAGGATGATCTTGCCGTCGGAATCGCGCAGATACTCGATGAGGTCCTGCTTTACCATCTGGTTCATCACCACCGAGTGCACGCCGATCGCGCCGAACTGGTCGGCCGCATCGCCGGCAGTGAAAGCGGCATCCTGAAACGCGTTCGCGCTGATAGCGGCGCCAGCGTCGATGACCATGTCACCGCCGTTGTTGGCAATGTTCGAGGCGATGATGCCGCGCGCTGCACCGAGAGCGTAACGCTGCCACTGGCGAGTCCAGTAGGTGCCGAAGCGGTTACGGATCTGCTGCTGAGGCTCGCTGTTCGCGAGTTCGGCGGTCAGGTCGGCTACGCCATAACCTTTGTTGAGGTATAGGACGCGAGCACGCATGCTGTCCTGAGTGACTTTGCCGACTTCGCCCTGGTCGTTCGGGTCATCGTTGCTGATGTTCGGGGCTTCATCAGCATTGAGATCCTGCCAGTAGCTGATCTCGGCGGTGCCTTGGCTGCCGGAAGCGATAGCGTCCAGGACAGGCGAGCGGGTAACGATGCCCGACTCGTAGACAGCGGTTTTTTCCGGGCTGTTTACCGGCTCCAGCGAGGCATAGTAGTCACCGACGAAGATGTCGGTCAGTTGGGTAGTCGCCATGAATTAGGTTCCTTTGGTGGCCTGGATTTTCTTGAACAGCTCGGGGTTGTCACGGGCGATCGCAGCGCGCTCGGTTTCCGTGTACTCGCCCCATTTTTTCGTGGCCTTGCCACCTTGATCGCCGGTCGGACCGGCACCCTGAGCCCTTGGCCACAGGTGTGTTGCTGTTTCACGCAGCGACTCCGCCCATTCGAGCGGCGACAGCGGGGTTTTCCCGTCCTTTCCGTAAACGACCTCGCCGTCACGGTCGGTGGCAATTGCCTCACCGTCTTCACTGAGTTTGAAAGTGCCCCGAGCGCGCAGGATGATGTCCTCGGCAGCCTCAGGGAGCGCGCCGGCCTTGATGGCGGCGGCACGGATGGAATCAGCCAGAACCTTGTCGCTGTACTTGGCCGCGAATTGCTCGGCCTTGTCGGCACGCGCTTTCTCGGCGGCCAGCTTGGTGTCGTAGTCGGTGCGCAGGCGCTCGGTACGGCGTGTAATAACTTCGTCCAGCTTGCCCTCGGCAATCAGCTTGGTTTCCTCGTCCTGACCGACCTTGGTCAGCAGTCCTTTCACGGCTGCGATATCCAAACCTTCGAACTGGGACTTGAAACCGTCCAGCTCAGTTTTGGTGGTCCGGAGCGAGCCAAGCAGCTCGGTGTTTTTGTTCTTGAGGCCCAACGTTGCAGCCTCAACAGCTGCAGCAATGGCGGTCTGAACTGCCGGGTCTTCAAGATCAATGTGGTTATCGTCTGCCACTTGGTGCACCCCTTGGGTTTGGTCGGCCCGCTTTGCAGGCATAAAAAAACCCCGGCATGGCCGAGGTTTGTGTGAATCTGAGACTTTATTCAGTCGCTCAACGTGAGCAGGTTTCGGTGTATCGATCCTGGGAAATCGTGGAGCGTGGTGCTGACAACAAATTTCAAGCCAGCCGTATTACCCCGGCAATGCCTACTGACGTACTCATTTATCTGTCGATCAAAGCCGGGCGGGAGGTGTAGGGAAATACTGTCACCGTAAGTCATCGGGGCCGGCAGAGAATCACTGCCCCACCAAAATTGGCTTACATGAAGATAGCTTTTCGCGTGCGGCGACTGCACGGACAGACTTGTGACCCTCACCGGGCGCTTGCCATCCGACGTAATACCAATCGCGATAAACCACCCACCTTCTCCCGTGTCTGCTATGGCCGAACGAACAGATATTCGGAGGCTTTCAACATCTTCCCTACGCTGCTTGTCTGCCAACCACAATGTTGTGAAGACCGCCGCTAGAGCTCCAAGTCCCGATACCCATCCGCCAAGCATGGAGAGGACTGGAACGGTCTCGGCAATGAACTCGTGGTGATTATTTCCCAGGCCAAATGAGAGTCCCAGCAAAAAGGCCAAACCAATTACGGCCGATAAAGCCACGAACCAAAACGTCCAACGTAGCAATTTGAACATCAGCTATTCCTTAGCCACCAAGTGCAAGCCGCGCATTTTAAGGTAATCAGCGAACTGCGTCCTGCTTGGAGCATATGGCGGCGGTCGCATGCGAATACCCGGTGTCTCGCGATTGAGACGAGTTCGTCGCCCGTTTGGCTCTGTGCAATGCGTCGGCTCTTCGATCCGGAAGCCACGCTCAGCGGCGTACAACTCAACTGCCAACCGCACCTGACCCCATTCAAGCTCAAAGGGCACGAACGTCTCGGACAGTGTCTGGTATTCAATCTTGCAGTCACGCCGTGGCCAGGCCATTGCCTGATTAGGATTGGCCTTTCGACCCTTCCACTGTCGACCGTTGATGTCAGCCGCGGCGCGCAGCAGCAGTTCGACCTGCTCGACCTCTGCTTCAGGTATCCGGAACCCGTAGTAGTCGCGGTAAAAGGTCAGCTTCTCCAGCGGCACGAAGCTATTTGCGTCCGGTCTGCCCTTTCCGTCTTCAACAATGATATGCATCGGCTTTCTCAACCCGGTGAAGCGCCGAGTGTAACGCCTGCACGGATGAACATGTCCGGCTCAGCTGCTTTCAGTTGCGCCAGCGTCAGCGGCTTGAACGACTTGTCGAGCTGAAGCTTGGCGAACTTCTCCGGAGTCAATCCTCCATCACGGAACAACTTGGCCCGCACCGGGCCGAGCGCATGATCTTGGAAACTCGCCGGCTGCGTTGCCAGCCACTCGTAATAGTTCAGGCTGGCATCGACCTGCGCCCCGCCATTGTCGCCCACCGAAGCACGCGTGGAGTCCTTGGCGAACATCTCGGAAAGACGGGTTGTCGGTACGGTGGTTGACCGGCAGTTGATATGCGCCGGCGGCAGCGGCCCTTTGCCCAAGTCGAAACGCATGCCATCCAGTCCCTTGCACTGCTGCGACGTCTTGCGGTCGAGCGTCGATACCCAGCGATAACCCAGCACCACGTCGCTGTTGGCTTTCAGTGTCTCCATTCGCGACGTCGTGGCCACGTGCTGGATTGCCGTCTGCACCACGGCAGCAGCATTGCGATTGCTCACCGCGAGAACGCCGTCCGTGAAGTTCTGTGCCGCAGTGCCGCGAATCGCCTGAATGATCTGGGCGTTCGTTTGACCCTGGCCGAAACCAAGCCTGATGGTGTTCGTCACGCGCATCGTCTCCGTGCGCGTCCAGCCACTGACGAAACTCTTCAGCAACTTGCCGCCGTCGATGCCTTTCACCTGTAGAGGATAGGAAAACACCGCCGCGCGGATCACTGTGTTGCTCGGCACCACCGCATCGATGGACAGCGCATTGCTCAGGCTGTTGGCCTCAAAGGTCGACTCGTATAGCGCGATATCCACAAGATCCGCCTGAACCAGATCACCGTAGGCCTTGTAGATCTCCAGCAGCTTACCGTCCACACGAGCCAAGAACTGCTCAAGGCGGTCCCGGCTGTAGGTGGTCAGCTCCTTGCGGGTCAACTGCACCCGCACAAGCGTGTCGATCTGGCGCAGGTACTTCTCGAACTTCTTGACCTCGCCGGCTTTAAGTCGCTCCAGCATTACCGAGTGGCGCGTCGTCTGCTCCAGCAGTTGGCTGTCCGCCTGCGCCAGGTTTGTCAATGGCATCGTCTTTATCCAGGTTGATGCCGGCCGACTCGCGCTCATCGCTGATCAGGTCGGCTTCGTCTTCGTATGGGCGATCCGGCAGTTTGGCAGTGGTCAGGTACTGCCAGTAGGTGTCGGCGCTGATCGTGCCAGCCATCACGCCCTTGAGCAGCTCGGCAAGCACCTGGGCATCGACCACTGGGGTCACAAACTCAGGGCTCACCTTGAACTTGACCTGCTTGGGGTCGTAGCCCTTCCACTCAGCCGCGTACCGCAGCCCCTGCTCCACTGCCTCTGCCACCGTGACGACAATGCTGTGCAACGTGGCGTGCTGGTCGTTCTGGCGTGTTTTGCGTGCCTCACCCGACTCGGTACCGCCGACATCCATGACCTTGGCGCCCGCCTCAAGGGCGGCGTTCTTCTGGTCGTCCATCGCCTTGCGGACTGCTTCAATGCCAGCACCTTGAAACTCTAGATAGCCACATTGACCGGATGGACCGAGGTCCCATGCTGCAGATGGTCCGGTCACGCTCAGCTCTACAGAATCATCAAGGCCAGACACCCATGGTTGCGGATGGCTGGTCTGGTGTAGCGCAGTGAAGTAGTCAGCGCTTAGTTGGTAGGACTTCAGCGCGGCCCGCGCCATTGTGAGCAGCGGCACCTCGTCCACTTCCGGCGAGTTGTCGGTCGAGCCGCAATAGATCACCGGAAGGTAGTACAGGCCTTTGACCAGTCGGTTGTCGGTGCCAATAGTGCCTAGGGGCTTTTCTTCCTCGACGATCTCCCCACCTTCGTTCCGCACAGCGGTGTAACAGGTCTCGCCTTGCATGAAGAACTCACGGAACACCGTGTCGCAGTCATGGCTGTAGCGGTCGCCACCCTTTTTGCGGAACTCCCGGAAAACCGAAAGGACCAGATCTTGCCGGCCACCTTGATCAGCGGTTTCCCAGTTGATGGCGTTTCGAGTGGCGTACGTCGAGAAGTACGGTTCGCCGCGCTCATCAATGTTCACCACCAGCGGGACGCGGCCGTGAGAGATGGCCTGGCGCACCATGCGGAAGAACAGCTGCTTCAGGCCGAAGCCGTCTGAGGTGGCGTTGTTCTCCAGCCCCTTCAGGCCAGCGGGCAGCTCAATCTCGGGAATCAGCCTGGAAACCAGCCCCATCATCGACCGCAGAGAGTCACGCACCCAGTGCTCGTACTGGGCACGGTTCGTGTAGTTCTCGTAGAGGTACTTGTTCCCAGCGGTGTCGATCTTCTCAGCTTCGACCATGCCGCTCGGCTTGGGCAGGTTGCGCTCGTTACGCTTCACGGCACATTCGCCTTCGAGGGCGTCGTCCATCATTTCCCATTCGGCGATGTGCGCATCGTAGTCGGGGTTTGTCGATTGCACTGGCATCAGGCCAAGCCTCCAATTCGGCGTGTTCCGCCTGTGCGTGTTTTGATCGGGTACCGCTTGGCAATGAAGTAGCCAGGGGCATCCACCAGGTGGTCGTAGCCGGCCTTCTTGTCGGGCTCGCCCTTGTCCGTGTAAATCTGGCGCTCCAGGCACTGCGTGTATTTCGGACACTGTTCGACGTTGACCAGATATCGATGCTCACCATACGTATTGGCGAACATCGCGCACATGGCGTTGACCCGATCCTTCACAGCGGGGTTGGTCGAATCCACCACTACGGTAAATCCTGCCTTTTTGAGCAATGACAGGTCAGATTCGCTCGCGCTCTTACTGCTTGTGTTCTGGCCGCTGGCGTCCGGGTAGATCGCAATGCTGTGGTCAGGAAAGCGGAGCTTGATCTTCTCGATCATTTCAGGCGTGTCCCGTACATCTGAAAACTCGCTGAGTGCCAGTGGCAGGTCATCGCGAATGACGTGCACAACTGCCGCCATCTTCATGACGTTGAAGTCCATGCCGATGTGCAGGGCTTCACCGCGCTTAATGGTTTCGCTGGTGCGGTTCGCCTCACGATTGAACGTGTAATAGACGACACCCGCGTAGTTCTCAAAGCTGGCCTCGTATTCCTGTCGAAAGGTTCGAGGGTCCATCTTGCGACGGGCCGCATCCAGCTCTTCAGCCGGAACGTTGCCGCCATCGAGCGAGGTGTAGAGCCAGCTCTTGTGATCAGGCTCATGCCCCGGCCGGCCGTCTTGGAACGTGTCGTAGCAGTGGTTGAATCCCTTGGGCGTGCCGATGCGTAGCGCGTGACCACCCTTCCGCATGCCGATGCCCGGTATCGAGTATTGGCAGGTCGAAAGCATCGGCCGCAAAACCTCTTCCCAAGCCTCCCATGGACAGTCAGCCCATTCATCCACCAGGACGAAGAACAGACCGGAGCCGCGCAGATTGTCGTAGTTGTCGAGCCCTACCACGCGCATGACGTGGCCAGACTTGAGTGTGATCGAGCATTCCGTTTCGTTCGGACGGTGTGCACGCCAGGCCTCAGGGATCGCCTGCTTCAGCCGTCGCCAGAACACACGCTTGGCCTGTTTGAACGTCGGCGCGCCGTACCAGATCTCGTCCTCAACGCTCACACCCCACTCAGCAGCAAGTCGAGCAGCTCGGCGCATCTCAGCTTTGCCCAAGAACGTCTTGCCGAACCGGCGACCACACACCGCATCGCGGAAGCGCGCCTGAGGCTGGAAGCCCCAACAATAAATGTTCGCTTGTTTCGGCGTCAGCTTTACCGGCGGATCATAGGTACGGGGTAGCGGGGACATTCTCATCAGGCTCCAGGGTGTACTCAGCAACGGCGTGCTGCTGGTCCGCTTGGGAGCCCAGAGGTTTTTCAGGTTCGAGGCGACGATTCACATAAACGTCGCCCACTTCTTTGGCTGCCTGCTCCAGCAACTGGGCAGTCAGCGCCATGTTCTTCATGTTCTCGGCCTTCTCGGCCATGCGTCCCAGGGTGCGAAGTCGATATGCTCGGTTGGCGATCGGGATCTCTGCCGTCTCTTCGCGAAACCTCTTGCGGGTGTCGTTGAACAGCGTCTGCCACTTCACGTGCAGGTTGCGTCCAACGTACTTGGTTGGGTCGTATGCCTCGCATTGCTGGCGGGTCACTTCGAGCCCGAATCTTTCTTTGACGGACGCCACGACTTGCGATGGCGTGTCAAAGCAGGCGAGAGCCTGTACGACAAAGGCTTTCACCTCGTCTCTGAGTGCGGCCATAAGTGGGCATCCGTCAAAGTACTGTCAAAGTCAGGCCGACTTGAGCAGACAGGTTCCGCAGGCCCTCGATATGTTCAATTTCCCCACCTCGGCAGGATTGTTTGCAGCGTCCACCAGCTCTTGCACTTGAGGGCTTGCCCCGTAGCGGCGCACCACACCGACGAACTCTTCAACGTCGTGTCCGCGCATTTCAAGCTTGGGCAATCCTTCCGGGGTGAACTTGGGTGCGCCGTACTGATCGGTCGCCTGAGCGATGTGGTACAGCTCATGCTCGACCAGTGCGCAGAAGTCAGCGTCACTGCACTGGGCACAGTAGTCAGCAGCAAGAGTGATGATGTAGGCCGGCACGTTGCCGAACCAATCCAGCATCTGCTGTTCTATCCGAGCCTTCTGCCAGCCGCCGGCGCGGAACGCTACCTGTTCGGCTTGACCGACCACCGTGCGACCCTTCTTCGTGAATGCGGCAGACGCCCACATGACTCTCACGTCCGCATCGATCAGATGGGCATGGTCTTCGTTGTGGATGCTTCCGGTGTCGGCGAGGATCTCGGCTTGGAGCCACTCCCACACCTCAGGAGCAGGGATCAGGCGAATACCCAGGCTGGACAGATCCGATAGGTCGAGCAACGACTCCGGAGGCATCGGCCTGTTCATGGCTCACCTTGCACTTGTAATGATGGCTGGATGCCGGTATTGGTGGGATTCAACTCACAGCAAGGAAAGCAACATGTCCGAGAACTTCAAAAACCTTCTCCGCAATAACGGCCTCGCAGAAGGCTCAGCTGCGGCTAGGAGGGATGCAGCGGTATCTGCTGCCCTCACCCTTATCAACTCGAAAGTAGGAAACACTCCAGAGCGCGCTTCGATGCTCAAGGAGGAAATGGCTAACCTTTCTGACTACGCAGATAAAATCCAGGAAGCCCTTAAGGTCAAGTAATTGACTTCGCCGGAGTCCTGACTGGCTGCTTAGTGTCGCGACACAATTTGCACTCTCGCGAAACGTGTCGCGACCTACCTGTTATTCTGCGCTGCCGCGTATGCAGCCTCACACGCAAAGCCGGCTATTCGGCTTCGATCAAGCGCTTCTGCCAGTCTTCCCGCTTCTTCGTCAGCGCTTCTACGCAGGTCGGCGAGCAAAACGGTAAGGTCGGCTCTTGCCTGGCTTCCGCTGGCAACCTCGGCAGCACAAGACTTTCGCTTGGCGAGGAGGTCGGTGATTTGCTGCTGCAGGCTGCGAGCCCGGTTATCAGCAACAACAACGGCAGCCGATACATGCTCAGTTTTGGCTTTCGCATCGTCGGAGACTCGATTGATGTCATTGGTGATCTCGCGCTGGATGCGGAGCGTGTTGGTGAGCGAATCCACCCGGGCGTTGGCGGTATCGAACTGGGCGGTAATTGCTGCTCGATCGTCCTTCACGCTATCCAGTCGCAGTGACAGATAACCGACGGCTGCGAGCGCTGCCAGCACCACCCACAACCATACAGGGACCAACTTCAGCAAGGCGTTCATGGCGTCTGCCGTTCGACGGCTTCGTTGACCTTCTCTGCCGCCTTGCTCGCGGTGTCAGCGGCCTGGACGACTGAGTGCGAGGCCTCTTGCACCTTCACTGCTGCGTCCTGAGTCTTCTCGGCCAAACTGTTCAGTCGGACATCGCGCTTGCCCAGTGCAGCGTCATAAGCGCGGCGAACTTCGGTGAGCTGCTTTGTGTGCTCACTGCTGGCGGACCAGACGCCGGCCTGGTAGCCAAGGATCGATCCACCGGCGACTAGTAACAGTGCGATCACCCACACCTCGGCGCGTCTCCACCAGTGGCGGGCGATAAAGTTGATTGCGCATCTGTCCATCAGTTGATACCTCCGAGCTGTGCCCGCAGACGCGCAATCTCTGCGCTCTGCGTGGTCACCCTTTCAGTGAGGGTCGCAATCTGGCCGGCCAAAAGTTCTACCCTGCCCTCCATGCGTCCGACGGTAGCGGCAAGCTCGTTGCGCTCCTTGGCGAACTGGTCAGCACGGGCCTCGGCGGCGTTGGCGCGAGCACGCTCGGTATCGAGCAGCTCATTCAACCGGCGGACGGTGCCGATATCGGCGTTATCCATCGCCCGGTCAGTCGCATCCTTGGAGAGAAATTTCCTCAGCCATAACAGGCCACCGAGCAACACAGTGCCGGTACCGCCGAGCCACGCGAACGTGCCAGGCCCCAGGTCGTTAGGATCCATCGCCACTCCATAGAGAAAGGTGGCCGACGTACGACCCGTACAAATAAGTCAGCTCCAGCTGCACTCCCAGCTCGGGGCTATGGGTGTGGGGAGCCGAAAACGAAAAAGCCTCCGCGAATGCAGAGGCCCTGAATAGGTGCTAAACCAATAAAACAAAAGTGTTGTATCAACACATAAGTGTTGTAGAATGGACTCATCCAAA
Organism: Pseudomonas iranensis; assembly: GCF_014268585.2. Classification (NCBI taxonomy): domain Bacteria; kingdom Pseudomonadati; phylum Pseudomonadota; class Gammaproteobacteria; order Pseudomonadales; family Pseudomonadaceae; genus Pseudomonas; species Pseudomonas iranensis. The sequence goes on along the minus strand of NZ_CP077092.1, from coordinate 2,373,996 downwards.
CAACGAGGCGAGGTGATGAAGTTCAGCGAGTTCAGACGATGGTTGAAGGCCCAAGGGGTGACCTTCGAAGCCGGCAAAGGAAGCCACTTCAAGATCATCGCCCCAAACGGCAATAGAAGCACCTTCGCGGATCACGGGTCCAAGGAAATGCCGGAACCGACCCGCAAGGCGATCATTAAACAACTGGGGCTCTGATGAGCCCCTACACCATATCTGATGCTGGACTATCACCTCTAAGGAGTGGCCATGTACGACTATGCAATTCGATTTGAACAGGACGATAACGCCACTGGTATTGCCGTTTTCTGCCGCGACCTGCCAGAGCTGAATAGCTACGGCGATGACCGGGAGCACGCGATTCGTGAAGCGTCGGACGCCATTGAAACGACACTTTCACTCTATGTGGACTTGCGCCGGCCTATCCCTGAGGCAAGTCCTGCTAAAGAGGGTGAGCACGTTGTTCATCTTCCAGCCGTTACAGTCGCTAAAATCGCCATTTGGAACGAGATGATGCGTCTCGGGATGAAGAAGGCTGAGTTATGCAGACGCCTAGGCGTCTCCCAGACAATCGGAGACCGCCTGGTTGACTTCACTCACACTTCGAAAATGGAACAATTGGAGAAAGCCTTGGACGCATTGAACGCCTCTATTCGCGTGAGCCCCGCCGATCCAGAATGGATCAACCTGCCCTATGGGGGCGGGCAAGCCGGATTCTACGTAGGTCGATTGATTGATGAGCTTCAACAGCGCCCACGCGGCGAAATGCTAGTCGGCGCGGTTGCGGGAGTCTTGGGCACAGTCAATCCCGACTCGCTCGACTATTTCCTGCGCACCCGCTACGCGAAGCGACCAGACACGATGCAGGCCGTCCGAGAAGTTATTGACGACTTGGTCGCGACCGGGAAAATCGAACATATTCCGAAGCAGTCCGGTGTTCCTGCAGGCTTGATACGCTTGAAATAAGCAACAAAAAACCCGGCACGTTGGCCGGGTTTTTCATGTCAATCCCTAACGCGCAAGATCGACAGGATGGGTAAATATTCTCTCACTTTCTCATTCATTGCAATGGCTTTTTGCTACGCCGCGCAACTTTCGATCAAGCCCTCCGCATCGAGCAGTTCCTGCGCCGCTGTGAGCGCCTCATTTACCTGATCGTCTAGCGCCCTCCGGATCGAAGATCTCCACCGGTACCGGGTCGATTCAGGCCTGCCGTCGTTGTCCCAGTTAGTGATGTCATACCAGGCGGCAGGCAGCACCGCAGATGAGCGCTTCCCATCAGTGCCGCCAACCTGCGGTATTGCCCAGGTCAGCACGGCACACTCACGGAACCGTTGCGGTGCCGGCGACTTCACGGAACTCAGCAGCTCGAGTATCGCGCTGTGCTTTCGCTCTTCGTGCGTTGAATACTTCGCTACCAGTGCGCGCCAGTGCACCGGCGTGAGCGCCTTGTGCAGGCGTCCGAACACCCAACAATCTTGGAGCAGAGCCGCCTCTTTGCCTACGATCTCCCCCTTCTGCTTGGCGCACTGCACCTTGGGCTCAAAGTCGCAGCCACCTGCAGAGCTGATCGTCTCGGCGGCCAGCGCGCGGACTACGGCGGAAATCACGTTGCGATAGGTCATGCTGCAGCCCTCTTCAGTTCGCGGGTCTTGGCCCGGTAGTCGGCGGTGATCGCCTTGAGTTCTTCTACGGTGTGCTTGCGCGGTTCGTGGTCTGCTTCGAGCGCTTCAACAGCCTCCAGACCGATGCGGGCAATCAAACCGGTGCGGAATCCTTGCGAAACCGTCTGGCCCTTTCTGGCGTACTTGGATGACCCGGCATTGCAGCTCTTACACTGCAACCAGATGTTGTTCGGCACCAGCCGCAGCTCGGGCCGTGCGCCCTTGCCAAGGAAGTGGCCGGCATCGAACGCACCTCCAGTCTTCCAGCCCTGCGTCGCCAGAATCGATTCCTGCGACTCGCCGCAGCTCATGCAACCGCTGCCGATGCTCAGCTCATAGGTGCGCCGATAGTCGCGCACAGCCTTCTCGGCATCCTTGAGGTGATCGCCGCGACTTTTCAGGGCCTCTTTGCGGACCTTGATCTCGCGGCGACCGAGCTGGGCGATCGCCTTACTGGCTCTCTCGCTATTCGCCGGCGCAATGGCCAGCGCACACTTCGGACTGCAAACCGCTTGCCCCAAGCGCTGCGGCTGGAAGCTGATGCCGCACGCTGGGTTCTTGCACTTCTTCGGCTTCGGGGCCTTCTGTTCCTTGATGGCGGTTCGCATCAATACCGCCCTCCCCACTTGTCCTTCTCTGTCCAGCGCACGTCATGCTCGGCGCCGAAGGCGTGCATCAGCTCGAACAGATCGCTGAACCACTTCTGCGACTGCTTGCGGGTCGATACGGCCATCACGACGAAGCCACCGTCGAGGCCAGGCTCTGCGCGCTGCTTCTCCAGCGAGGCACTGAAAAGGCACTTCCAGTCTTCGCTGGTCAGTTTCTTGCCATGCCAAACCACCTGCTCGGAAACGTCCTTGAGCATTGCCCACATCTTGCGGTTGCAGACGTCCGGGCGTTTTTCGTCCTTGATGACCACGATCTTGGGTTTGGTGAAGTCGGATGCGTGCAGGACGCCCATGAGGCGGCTGATATCGCGCTGGCTACGGATTGCGAACTCATTCATGGCTGCACCGTCTTGGCCATCGCGCCGTCCACAAGCGCGTCGAGGTCTTCGCCGGTCATCCCGGTAGCGTGCGGTCCGATCCACTCGACGACTTCGATGTAGCCACTGTGACCGTGCTGAAGCCACCGGTAGCGCTCGGCGTCCTTGCGATACGCTTCAATGGTCGTGTATTGCCTGTCAGCTTCTCGGGTAAGCGAATCAACCTCGGCATTGAGCTGGTCAATACGTGTGCGCAGCACATCCGCTCGGTGACGACCCAGTTCCAGCGCTTGAACGGACTCCTGCACCCATTCGGTTTTTTCGATCCACTCAGAAAATGCTTGCTCGATGCGTCCGAGGCGATCGTTCTCCGCCAGCAGGTCCAGCGCCACCTCCTCCACGGTCTTCTCCCCGAGGAATTCGCCGAGCGCTTCAGCGTTCTGCTTCCACTCTCCGCAGTCAGCCTTCCAGGAGGCGACTTCACTCCACAGCAGCTTCTGGAGTTTTTGTTTGTCGATAGTCAATGAGCCGCACTCCTTGCTTCCAATTGTTCGGCCTGCTGAATGAGCAGCGCCCGGCGATCCGCCAGCTCATTGGCTGCCAGAATTCGCAGTTCTGTTTTTTCCTCGGCCGATGCCTGGCGCATGGCGAGCATCGAGTCCTTCACCGCGGCGAGCTTTTCGCGCAGCTTTGGCGAAGGCCGCGCTACCACACCGGTGAGCAGCGCAACGACGGCCCGACCGTCTTCAGTGACCGGCACGACACTCAAGTCGGCCAGGTACTGCTGAGCGCGCTCCTGAGGGATTCGCTGCATCTGCACGGCCTTGGCGATCGCCTGTGTGCGGCGGTTGGCGTCGAAGCCGACCGACACATGCCAGTTCACTTCCTTGCTGTCCTCCCGGGCCTGCCCCACCAGACGCTCGTAAGCACTGTTGAATGCCATGCGCGCACCGACCTTGTCGCCGGCGTCGAGGACAGGTTTCGCGGCTGCCAGCGCGAGCTGAATTTCGTCCGTCAGCACTACGGTTTCGAATTCATCGTTGGTGGTCATCGCGATCGCCCATGCTTCGTCCTTGCCGGGGCGGCCATCGGCGACCTGAACGCGTTGAAGAATGTCAGCCATTGCCAACTTGCCTCTCACTTCAAAGCGGCAGGCCTTCAGTGCGGCTTTCACGACCGGCACCGGGTAAGCACAGAGGTCTTCGGCCATGATCGCCGCAGTGCCTGGGTTCATTTCCTGCCCCATGGCCTCAGCAGTGGCGCAGATCGCAGCAGCGAGCCCGGCAACCTGTTGGTCATTCATTTCAAAGGTACTCATTGCGCTCCCCTGCTTGGCGCTTGGCCAAGACCATTTGCGCGGCCTGCTCGGCGGCGGAGACGTTCGCTTCGGTACGTTCCATCTGGCGCGCGGTTGTTCCGTTGATGCGCTGCCCGGTCACCCACTGGGTGTGGTAGCTCTCGGCATTGGCCAGCAACTCGTTAAGGCTGTGGCATTTGCGCAGAACGGTGGCATCGCTGGTTTTCAGGAAGTGGGCGGCGACGTGATGGGCGACATCGGCGCCGAGGCGGTCGACCAATTGACCGAGCTGGCCACCGACCTTAGCGTTCCACACCGGCCAGGTGCTGTAGCGCTTGCGGTAGGCCATGGCGTAGTTCGCCCAGACCTTGAAGGTTTTGCAGGACCGGTCTTTTGGGCCTGGCATGTCGGCAGGGATCTCGACCCGTGGCGCATCGGTGCGATCGACCACGAGAACCAGATTGCGGGCCGGCTTGTCCGGGCTGCGTTGCAAGTCCTGACTGGTATCCTGATTGGTAACCTGATGATTGGTATCCTGATTTGTCGGAGATTTTTCCGACCCTTGTTCGGATTTTTCTCCGACCTTGCTCGGATTTTTTTCCGAGGTAGATCGGATTTTTTTCCGACCTTCGTTCTTTGGTGGGGTCGGATATTTTTCCGACCCGTCCAGCTTCTGATTCCACTCAATCGCCTTCTCGGTCAGGCGGAACAGCGTGATGTTCGAAGTGCTGGAAAGCTCAATCAGACCGGCCTCTTCTAGGGCCTTCAGCATGCGGTAAGCAGTGTCTGGCTTGTCGGTGAGCAGCGGCAGCTCCTCGATGATCTTGGCCTTGCTCAGCGCGAAGAAGATCCCGTCGTCGGTCTTGATTGGCTTGGTCCAGCTCGGGCAGCCGTAGACGAAGGCGAACAGCAGGGCCTGCTGAGAGTTCAGCCCCCACTCCAACGCCTTCACCTGATTGATCGTGACGGTGAATTGCATATCAGGCCTTCCCGACCAGTTTGGCCAGTTCGAGGAAGCGATCGACGTACCAGTGAGGCTGTGTTTCGCGGGGGCATTGAGGGCTGGTGAGGTTCTTGCCGTAGGCCAGCCCCTTGTCAGTCACCGACCAGAAGTCGACCATCTCTTGTTTGGAGTTTTTGCGCTGAAGGACTTTGAGAAAGCCGTGAGCTTCCAGTGCAATGTTGAAAGTGCGTGCGGTACTGGCGATACAGTGATCTTTGATCAGCGCGGTTATGGCCTTGGTTGGCATCGAGCTGCCGCCTGAGGCATCTGGCGCGGCATCAATCGCGTAGGCCGGCAGGAAGCTCGACTCCAGACCGTTGTTGGTGGCGATCTTCGCCAGCATCATCACCTGGCTTGAGGGCGACGGCTTTAGGAGGCGCGTATAGCACTCCATTAGCGCCAATTCCCCGACAACCTTCGAGCTGCTAGGGCTGGAGGCTTCGAACTTCCCGGTTTTGCGAATGCTTGGCAGCACCTCGCCAACCACCCATTCTTCGAAGCGCTCGGCGCCGACAAGCTTGGAGCGCATCACCAGTCGGTAGACATCGCGCTCAGGAATAACCGTCATGAATCCACCACCCTGTTTCGGGGTAGTGGTCGCGGCCTTGCAGTGACGGGAGATAGCGTTCTCTGGCTTTGCATAACCCAGGGCGTCGGCTACGTCACGGGCAACGAACCACGGATCGCCGAGCCCGTCGGTGATAACGCGGATGGCGCCACCATCGAAGTCGAAAGGAATTACTGATGAGGTGCGCGACACGTTTTGCGATTTGTTAAAACGTGTCGCGACATTGTTAGGGGTATTGCTGGAATTTGGCTGGCTCTGCATAATCGGGCCTCTCTAGTTTTGCGAATCAGCCGACCTTCTCCGTCGGCTTTTTTGTGCCCGGGATTCAGGCGGCCTTCACCGAGGCATCCATCACATCAAGGCTTTGCCGGACGTGGTTGATTTCCTGACGGATCAGATTTTTCTCGAAAGCGCTGACGTGGTTGTCATCTAGTGCTTGGTGCACCGCAATCGTCAGATCGGCTACTTCCTTGCCGACATTGATTAGTGACTTGGTCAGCGCTTGTGGCGCGGGCGCGGTTTTCGTAACGAGGTCGAAACCGAACTCGTTCGCCAGTGCCGCCAGAGGCCGCATATCACCGGTGTGCAACAAAATTCCGAATAGGTGCTCCACCGTCAGGTGGTGAGCATCGTTGTCCGGATTGGCGCGCTGAAGCAGGCCAACGTGTGGAACGCCCATCTTTGCAGCAAGGGTCTTGGCTTCGTTATCCAGGACAGCGCTCTGGCAGGCCCGCAGAAAATCTTCCATTCGTAAAACCTCTAATTTGTTTCCGTGGCGCCCTGCCAGTGCGTGGGCGATCATTTGTTTAGGCAGCAAGCAATGACTGCCTCAGGCTGCTGTGCGCTTTGGGCGCGCCGGGATCGGACGAATCTCATTCGCCTCAATACGGCCGTCGCCATAAAGGGTGATTTCGATGCTTCTACCGGCTCTAACCATTTGCGAGATCGCGCTCTGGTTCACGCCGAGAGCAGCAGCAAGCGCGGCTTGGGTGCCGTGCTCTTCTAGGTATTTGCTCAAAGGGATCTTTTTCATGGAATTTCCACGGCTTGATATCTGCCATGGATAGTAGCAGCGCTGCTTTTTATCAGCAACAAAATACTAGCAGCGCTGTTTGCTTGGATATCAGCTCTGCTAATACTCTTATTCGTATGAAAATACGTCGCCCCCTAACCACCGAAGAAGTCGCCGAGAGCGCCAGGCTCAAGGCCATCTACGAACAGCGGAAGTCAGCTGCAAAAGCTGCCGGGCGCAGCCTGACGCAGGCGGACGTTGCCGAAGCGTGCGGATGGTCTGGGCAAAGCGCATTCAGCCAATACGCCACCGGGAAGGTGCCACTAAATGTGGAAGCGCTGCTGAAGCTCGCAAAGGCGCTCAACTTCGACGCAAGCGAGGTCAGCTCTCGACTGTTATCCACTGTTGCCAGCGTGCAGCAGGACCGCGTACAGCCAAGCGTAAAATTAGGAAGCATCGAGACTTGGGACGACGAAACCCCGCTCGATGACGATGAGGTCTACGTCCCCTTCCTTCATGAAGTCGAACTGGCGGCCGGATCTGGCAGGTTTGCGATTGAGGAAAGCGCCAACTCACGCTTGCGCTTCAACAAGAAGGACCTGCGCCACAACGGCGTTCAGTTCAGCAATGCGAAGTGCGTGAAGGTCGGTGGCAACAGCATGGTGCCTGTGCTGCGCGACGGCGCCACCGTCGGCGTGAACGTGGGGAAAAACTCCCTGAGCGATATCGTCGACGGCGAGATGTACGCAATAAACCACAACGGCCAGCTTCGCGTGAAGCAGGTCTATCGCATCCCTACCGGTCTTCGCCTGCGTAGCTTCAACCGTGACGAGCATCCGGATGAGGACTACACATTCCAGCAGATCCAGGAGCAGCAGATATCGATCCTTGGACATGTTTTTTGGTGGGCGATGTACTCGCGATAGAGGCATTTTCCATAAATTGACACTTCCGCCGTTGAATCTTCGCAACCGTCGAGTATCCAGTATTTTTCAATATATTGACCACCAACAATATAGGCTTAATTGCCCGGTACCCCCCCAGCTCCAGCCGCTGATGCCGTTGTGCGAAACGCGGAAAGCCATGCACCATGCATCCTTGTAAGAGATCTCTTACACCGATACACGGTCATGGCGCACATCGGATTCCATCGGAAAAAAAAATAAACTGCCGTATGATCATTGTGTGTGACGTTTTCCAAAAAGCTTAACGTCTAACGACTGATCCGGAGTTTTCTCGCTGCGAAGCGACATCCGGTTGTTTTTAAATTTGGAGATCCTCATCGTGGATTATCGCGCAGCATCACAGATGATGGTTGCAGCTCTCGCTTTGATGGGTAGCTACTCCGAAGCCGCAACACATCAGAGCCCGCCCCCTCGCTTGGAGGTGGAATGCAACCATCTGGAGCTTGCGGAAATGCGGAAAGAGCTAAAGGAATTAGCTGAAGGTTGGTCTGCGCTCGATGGAATATTTGCGAGCGCTTTGAGGGCTTGCCTCAAACGTGACAACATTGCTCATCAGGAATTTTCTCGAGTAGCAGAGCTGCTAAACGCAACTCGAGCTTTAGAGTCGGCTCTTAAGAGTGCGCAGCCACCGGTGCAGTTGGCCGCTGACCACCTGAAATTTCGACGTGTTGTAGCCGGAACTCGCGCCAGGCTTGCTGAGCTAGACAGCCTCTATCGTCAAGCTACTCGCATGCCTGAATACATAGATACAGAAGTAAATTTCAATGGATTGAAAGAGCTGGCAAGTTTCACGAATGCCCGCTTGGCGCATATCGCCTAAGGGAGAAAATGGCTTCTGTAAGCTTCCACGAGGCGACGTTCGCAGAGTTTTTCGAGCCGATTGATAAAAAATATCCAGGTTTATCCGCGAAAATTGCTTCTGACTTTCTGGCTTACATGGAATCGAGACAAACCAGAACGCCCTTGTATTTTGGCAGAGACGCCCCCTATACCCAGCCGCAGGCAGCGCTCAACGCTCACCTATCTCATATCCACATCAAGCTTCCGCCGGGCAGGTTTCGCCAGGACTGCGCTCAATATTACCGGGTGTGCGACTTTAAGAAGCCTCACGAGGACGCAGCATTGGTTTACGTGCAGGGGGAGCTTGAGGAAGATCACTATTTGATTCTTGCATTCTTCTGGCCGGACGCTCACGAACAAGCAAGAAACAACGTAGTTATGCGATATTTGGCTCACCTAGCAAAAGAGTGGCGCGAACAGAACTGATGCCCGGCTAGCGCCGGGCTTCTTCATTCCCCCTCCTCCCTCCCAGTCAATGGTGGCGTACCGCCACGAATGGTAAAATACGCGCCCCACCCCCTTCAATGGATCAGGTTTTACGATATGGATAGTGGAAGTCCTATGGCTGGCTTTTTGTTTCTGGTGGTCGGCTTCGTCATCTATTTCCTTCCCACATTCATTGCCTCGAATCGGAAGCACCTCAACGGAACGTCCATTTTCCTAGTCAATCTTTTCCTTGGATGGACGTTTCTAGGCTGGGTCGTAGCATTGGTCTGGGCCTCCTCCGCAAACACAAAGGAACCGAAAAGCAATTCGGCGGTAGCATCCGGTGCGGCCGCCGAGCGGGCCTGCCCTTTCTGCGCCGAAACGATCAAGAGCGCAGCCATCAAGTGCAAGCACTGCGGCGCTGATGTTGATGCTATTCAGGTGCCGCGCCTTAAGAACGGGTGGGTTGCGTCTGTGCCGTGCAAGGCTGGTGAAGAGCAGTTAAGCACCATCGAGGCGATCAAGTCGCTCGGACTTCCTGTGGTTCCAATGATTGGCGCGGCAATTGGAGCCGGCCCTTTTGAAACGAAGGACGAAGCCAAACAAGCCTCAGCGCTCCTACGGAATGAGCCGAGGCTTTTCAGTGAAATCATGTACCGGGATTCCGTAAGCGGGAAATACCCGCCAATTCTCGACTGAACCCCGCTTTTCCCAAGCCCGCCATGTGCGGGCTTTTTTACGCCCAAAGAATTTATTATTAGCAGCGCTATTTACTTTGAATAGCAGCGCTGCTACTTTTATTCGCAAGCCATGACAGCAACGGCCCAGCAGTGAAAGCCGCGCCGCTCTTTAACAACCAGCGCCATGAACGACTACCCGGCCAGTCCGGTTAGGTCACTCCCGGCTCCATCGGTGGGAGGTCAGTAAACCGATGAACAAAACCGCACTTGCCTCTACCGGCGACCGGCGATCCGACAGGCCCGAAAGCCTGCCCACGCGCAGCCCACTGCGACGGCGGACGAGGTGTTGACCGAACTGAGTGAATGACCTGGTAAGCGGGTGCGGAGAAACACGGAATTTTTCACTGATGCACCTGGTGACGGGTGTATTGGGAAAACAACCGGAGAAATTCGATGTTCACCAGCAACCCGCAGCGCCCAGAAAAACAGACGCGATTCGAAACCAGAAGCCGTCGCAAAGGTATCAAGGCCAAGAAATTGAAAGCGCTGTGCCTTTCTGCCTTCCTCAAATAGGACAACCAGCGCCACGACAGCCTGTCGTTAACTGCCCGATCCTCTCTATGAGAGCGAATCGGGGTGTGATCTACAGCGGAGCAAGGCACCTGACTCGTAATCAGGCCAGCCACTGAGCACCGTCGACAAAGCGCGGCGGCAGGCAAAGCCAGAGGTGACGACCTCGCGTAGATCACACCCCGATGCGGACGAAACTGCGGCCTATAACCGCCCACCTGCATCACTCGGCGAATAGCTCAACCCGCATTGCGCAGGGTCAGCGCCAACCTGGTATTGGCGAGCTACCTTGATCTGGCACAAGCGCCGCGACAGCCGGGAAAGACCGGCAACCCATTCGATAGGTGGCCACTGCCTGCCCAGTGAGCGAGCCATAGGAGGATGACCATCATGTAACAGTGACCGATTCACCTGCGCGGCGCGGCAAGCCTGAAGGCCGGCGCCCATCACTCATACAGGCAGCGGACAGTAGGCCGTCGATGTCACCGCGCATCGGCCGAATGAGGTAGGCCACCCCAGCGCACGAAGACAACTTGACGCTGCAAACCCGGTCTGTCGCCAGCAGCGAGACCGGGCCACCCTCCCCCGACCAACCCCGAATGCACTCCCCTCCGCGCCCAACGGCAACCAGCGGAGCGGCTGAGTGCATCCGAGTTTTGTTGGATCAACACCCGCCACCACGGAGGCGACCATGGCAACCAGCTATGCAGACAGTGCGCAGGCCCGAGAGTGGGATCGGCGCTTTGATGAATGGGGCCGGCCCAAAGCGCCGCAGGTTGAAGACTTCCACGACTACGAAGCCGCAGCGCAAGAACTCACACAGCGTCAGGCGCTGATGGCCGCTCAAGAGTTGGTCGACCGCAAGGCGCGGGCCAAGCGAGTCGCGGCAGCAGTGGTCGCCTATGGCGAATTCTGGGGGCTCAAATGAACATCCAGCAGCGTGACCATCAAACGGCGGTGACGTGGATCGAGGGCGAGATCAGCAACATGATCCGCGACCTCGGCAAGCCCAACGCCAGCGCCGCAGCGACATCCTGCATCACCCTGGCCTTCATGCTTCGTGCCATTGATGACAACGAGCACCGCCACTACCGCGCTCGCATCGACCAGATTTACGCCTCCTACAACGCCTCCACCTCGCAAGGAGCTGCAGCATGACAACCGCACCGGTAAAAACGCTTCTCGATGAGCAGCTGGAGGAAATTGAACGCAGCCTCGCGGTTGTCGGCGCTGGTATCCCTCGTGAGCTCCCTGTTTCGGCGCTCCCTCCTCCGCTGGTGGCGGCCATCAAACAAGGCCGCATCGCTGTGAGGGCTCGGTCATGAAAATCATGTTCTGGTGTCTTGCCGCTGGCCTGTTGGTGGTTATGGCTGCTTACAGCGCGGCTCAATATTCGTCCGGCGTGTGCCAGATGCCGCGCTCCACCTCCTACAACGTGTTCCGATGACCAGCCTTCAGCGTGCACGCCGCATCCTGATTCGGCGCGGCTCGTTTCGAGTCCTCTCGATTTACACCTTCCTGATGCTGCTCAGCGCCCTCGCCGATCGCATCACTCAATAAACAACACCACCACAAGCTGCGCTCGGCGCGGCAAGGAACCGTCATGTCCGCAAAAGCCCAACAAGCACCTTTGCAAGAGTCCATCGAAATGACCGCTGTAGCGCCAAAAGTAGCTGTCACCGATATCGCCGAATATCGGCCGCATGAAGAGCAAATCGTCCGATTGGAAACGACCTACGCGAACCTCGTTGTCGACTGCTCTACAAGTGAGGGCTTGGCGAATGCGAAGGAAGTTCGCGTTGATATTCGCGATGTCCGCTACGCCTTGGCCAATACCACGAAAACGGCGCTGATTCCCTATCAACAGGCGGTTAAAGACGCCCAGGCTCGCGTCAACCAAGTGAAGGAATTCGGTGAGGCGTTGAAGGATCGCGTACTTGCGATCGAAGCGCCTGTCGACGAAGCCATCAAGGCCGAAGAAAAGCGCGCAGCTGACGCCAAGGCCGAACGCGAGCGCATCGAAGCTGAGCGCATCGAAGCCATTCGAGCAAAAATCACCCGATTCAGCTCAGTCGCCGCTGCATATGCAAGCCGTAGCGCTGCCGATGTTGCCAACGTCCTTCTGAGCGTCAAAGAGTCGGTAATCCTGCCAGACGAATACGCCGAGTTCGAAGCGGAAGCCACCATTGCCCGCGACAACGCTATTGATCAGCTTGAAGTACTGCAAAGGGCTGCTGTTGACCGCGAAGAGGCGGCAACCAAGCTGCTGGCACAACAAAAAGAGCTGGATGAACTGCGTGAGAAGCAACGCATCGCCGATGCTGAAGCAGAAGAGTTGCGCAAGCAGCGCGCCGAGGAAGATCGCCTGCGTTTGAAGAAGCAGCAGGATGAACTCGACCAGCAGCGCCGCGATATGGAAGCGCAACAACGCCAGCAACGTGAGCAGCAAGAAGAACAGCAACGCCAGCAGCGCGAACGCGATGCGCAGTATCAGCGCGACCAAGAAGAGTTGGCTCGCCTGCGCGCACTGGCTGCAGCGCCCGCTGCGGTTGCAGACGTAATCACGACACCCGACGTTACCGACACATCGTCAACAACTGCAGCGGGAGCTGATCCGGTTCCAGTGGCTGACGAAGTCGCTGACTCGAACATGCCGAGCGCCAGCGAAGTGGTCGAGGTCGTGGCCATGGCCTTCTGCGTCACCAATGACGAGGCATCGGCCTGGCTGCGCGCCCTGTCGTTCTAACAAACCCTGAAATCACCCCGGAGGCCGGCCAAAGTCGTCGGCTATGGAGTTAGGAATGAACGCTCAAACCCAGATCGCTACTGTACCAATGGACACCAGCCCGACAGGGCTGATCCTCAATCGCGACAGCATGCAATCGATGACTGAACTCGCGGGCATCATGGCAGGCGGCAAAACCACCCTGCCGAAGCATTTCCACGGCAACACTGCCGACTGCATGGCAGTGATCATGCAGTCTATGCAATGGGGCATGAACCCCTTCCAGGTGGCGCAGAAGACATTCATCGTCAATGGCGGCCAGCTCAGCTATGAAGCACAGCTCGTCAACGCGGTGATTACCACGAGAGCGCCGACCCTTGATCGAATCCATTATGAGTGGTTCGGCGACTGGGACAAGATCATTGGCAACTTCCGTGAAATCGAAAGCAAAAAGCAAATGGATGATCACGGACAGCCGAAGAAATACCGCGTCCCAAACTGGAACATAAACGACGAGAAAGGCCTCGGCGTCCGCGTTTGGGCTACGTTCGTTGGCGAAGACGCTCCACGCGAACTGACCACCTTGATGACTCAGGCGCGAACCCGGAACTCTACGCTATGGGCGGACGATCCGAAGCAGCAGATCGCGTATCTGGCGCTTAAAAAATGGGCTCGTCTATATTGCCCCGACGTGATTCTGGGCGTGTACACCCGTGACGAGCTGGACGACGGCTACGCGCTTCCGGAAACGGATGTTACCCCACGATCTACCAACGAAAAACCAGCAGATGTTGGAGCTGCGTCGGTTCCTCAGGGCGACGCAACCGACGCAACTGCGGACCTGTTCGAGCAGCTGAAAAAGATCGCTCAAGAACAAGGGATTGATGGCTACGAAAAGGCCTGGAAGGCGTTGAAGCCGCAGCAGCGCGGCGCTATTGGCGTGACACGTCACGGTGAGCTGAAGTCGATTGCACAGACAATTGAGGCAGAGTTCACAACCCTCAACGAAAGCGCAAACGGCAATGCGAGCGACGATGTTCAGGGCGGCGAGCAATGAACGCCTCAGTAGACCTTCAACGCACCGAGCAGTGGCATCAAGAACGCAGCGGGCGCCTAACGGCAAGCAGGTTCAAGGATGTGATTGCTTGGGGTGATCGTGACAAGCACGGAAAGCGCAAGCCGCTCGCGGCTCGCACCACTTACATGCGCGAGCTGGCCTTCGAGAGACTGGCCAACCGATCAAAGCATTCGGTCAGCAGCAAGTCGATGGCCTGGGGGACTGAAGTTGAGCAGTCGAGTCACGACTTTTACGAAATCCTGACCGGCAATACCGTCATCAAGTCGGGCTTCTTGGTTCATCCAAAATACGACTGGTTGGGCTGCTCGCCGGACGGCTTGATTGGCGAGGACGGTGGCATTGAGTCGAAGTGTCCATTCAATGAAGCCGTCCACGTCCGTACCTGGCTCGAAGGCATGCCCGACGAACACAAGCCGCAGGTTCAGGGCTGCATGTTCGTCACGGGCAGGGAGTGGTGGGATTTCCTGTCGTTCGATCCGCGCCAAGACGAAGACTGCCGCCTATACATCGAGACCATCAAGCGCGATGACGAGTACATCGCAATGCTTCATCAAGAGCTGGTTCAGTTCAATCTGGAACTCGGCAGGATGGTTGATGAAGTCGCCGACAGAGCGCGGGCGCAAGCCCATCGATTAGGAGCCTGAGCATGATCAGCAACCACCTAAACCTCGTCGAGCAGCACCGACCGGACGCCGAGTCGATCGCTGAACGAATCGCGCAGTATCTGGCCGCCGGCGGACGGATCGACCAGTTGAAAAGCCCGCCGCGCAATCCGCTGCCGCCGCCCCGCTCGAAGAAAATAGACCCTGAAACGGTCCTCAAGCGCCGGCCGAAGCCGATATCGGCGGCCGAACGCAAGGCGCTGCGCAAAATGGCGGACTCGCTATGAAGTCGAAACGCAAACCCAACAACGGTTTCGCCCGGGCTGAACGCAGTTGCCGGGCGCTGCTGCGCACCAACCACGTCGCGGTCGTGAACATCGATCCCAGCGGCAGCCAGATCATGGCGAACTGGAAGAGCTGCCGGCAGATCCGCAGTCTGGCGATCGCCAACGCGATCTTCGACTTCTCCTACCGCTGGACGATCTACATCGCCGCCATGTGTCGAGACGAGCGCGGCGCCGAGTACATCAAGTCGGTGGAGATCTCGCCGGAGGGCATCTACAAGGTCGAGCGCCTGACCGATGCCATCGAGCATTACTACCTGGAGCTGCGCAACAGCGCGAACCCGAACCATCTGGTCGCGTCAGGCTGGATCGCTGTTCCCGACGAGATCTCGATGGACGAAGCTCAAGCCGCGAAGCTGTTCTATGCCGCCGGCGCCTGGCATCAGGTGAAGGTAGCTGCGTGAGACGTTCCAGACCCCAACAACGCAAACGACAGACCTGGCTGGACTTGCCGGCCAGCGGAATTGAAGAGGTAGGCCATGGCCGAAGTAACGGAGCCGACGAAGGAAGCCATCAAGCAGAAGAAAAAGCGCGAGAAGGCAGCAGCAAAGGACGCTGCATTGGGCGTCGAGAAGTTTACGGTTGAAGTGGCTGGGGTGTTCAAGCCCGACCTCAAGCGCGTCATGGCCGCTCACGGCATCAACAACCAGCAGGAGGTTTACCAACTGCTGCTGATGAACCTGATCGCCGCCGACTTCGAAACCCAGGCCAAGATGCTTCGCTGTGTCACGACACCTTTTGTTGTTACGGAAAAGGTGTCGCGCATTATTCAGGCCGCCGGCATGAAGTCGCTCGCCGATGATCCGCCAGAGCCTGACGACGAAATCATCGAGCCTTAACGCTCAGCCTCAAGCGTAAGAATGATTGTCTCCGGCTCACCTTCCTGAGTAAGGCCCGGCAATTGCGAAACTACTTGGCCATGCATGCTGCTGCCGATTGATAGAGTTGCTTCGAACTCACCTTGTGCGCGCACCTCTCCAGTGTGACCGTAGGTACCTTCTCGAAGAGTCACCTTGTAAACATTGAGCTCGTCGGTGTCCTCCAAGAAAAGATCCTCAGTGCTTTTCTCGCGGTCGTAGGTAGCGAGGTTTGATCCAGAGCTGATAGTCAGACGCTCTATCTTGATTTTTCCCACTTTTTTCTCCTTCCGGCTCCATGCCGGGCCGAACACAAATACCCCACTTCTTCGAATCACGCCAGCCGGCGAGGATCCCCTATGCCTATTCACAACATCGTCAGCATGAGCGGCGGTAAAGATAGCACGGCTACATTGCTGGTCGCTCGCGAGCTGGAGGTGCCGAACCTCAGCGCAGTAGTGGCTGATACCGGGCATGAGCATCCAGAAACGTACGACTACATCCACTACCTGGCCGAAGCCACTGGCGTACCCATCCGGTGGGTGAAGGCAGACTTCGCCAAGCAGATCGCCGGCAAGCGCAAATTCATCGAAACGAAATGGCGCGAAAAGGGTGTGCCGGAATCTGTGGTTCTTGGCGCTCTGCAAGTCCTGCACCCAACCGGTAATCCGTTCCTGGACTTGTGCTTATGGAAAGGCCGATTCCCGAGCACCAAAGCCCGCTTCTGCACCGATGAACTGAAGCGCAACCCCATCATCGAGCAGGTGTACCTGCCACTTATGGACGGCGAGAACATGCTGCTGTCCTGGCAAGGCGTGCGGGCTGATGAGTCGCCGGCCCGCAAGTACTTACCAGAGTGCGATGAGGTCGGAGGCGGCCTGTTCAACTACCGGCCGATCCTGAAATGGACCGTCGACTCAGTGTTCGAAGCTCACCGCGCGGCTGGTATCAAGCCGAACCCGTTGTACTTGCAAGGCTGCAATCGCGTTGGCTGCATGCCCTGCATAATGTGCGCGAAGGACGAACTGCGGCAGATTGCGGCCAGGTGGCCAGCGGAAGTTGACCGGGTGCGCGAGTGGGAGAGACTGGTGAGCATCGCCAGCAAGCGCGGAGCGGCTACGTTCTTCGCTACCGTCACCGACCCTACCGTACGATCGGATGACAAGGTCAGCGCCGTCACACACGGCATTGACCGAATAGTCGATTGGAGCAACACCGCGCGCGGTGGCCGCCAGTTCGACATGGTTGACCTAATTGCACGCTCTGACAGCCAGAACAGTTGCTCTTCAGCCTACGGGCTCTGCGAGTGACTTACCTTATGAGTTTGGGTCTTAGATAGTCTTCGACAAGAGCAAGAGCCGCATCCAATTCATCTCGGAAATCATCATCCATTCCTGGCGGCATTTCATACAAAACTTCCCTTCTCTCAGCAAGAATCTTTTGATACGAGCGGGATCGGCTTTCTGTTTCATCCGGATTGATCGATGTCACGTACGCGTTAACGTTGATCCACAGTTCATGCTGGAGATTAAAGATTGGATCGAAGCGGAATTTCAATTCTCTACCCCAGACCGCTTCGCTCTCTAACAGAGAGGTGCTAATACGTGCCCGAACCTCGCCTATCGGCGCAAAACGACTCTGATAGGCGCGCGCTGTGTTTCTGTAGTTTCTCTCCTGGAAATTGAGGTTCTGAGGCTCTTCCTCGCCTGTGGCGCCCTCATTCCCAAGCATGACAGGGTTGCGAACGTGGCTGATACCATCGCGTAGCCGATAGAGATCCATCAACAGACGCCTGGCGAGGTCATGATCTGCTGTTCCTTTGTTCTGCCTGCGCCATGTCGCTAGACCGGAGAAACCAACCCAACCGGCCACTGCTACGCCCACCGCGCTTACCACTGTACCAATTACGCTGAAGACATCCTTCGTAAGCGCCCAGTCCGTATCCGTGATCGCAAAACAAATCGACATCCCTATCCCCTTTGTGAAGTCATCTCTCAATATAACGCCGAGGCTATTAATGTCCCAGCTAATGTGGCGCCTAGTCGCCAATGTGCTCGCAAGGCCGCCCATCGCCGACTCACTAATCGTCCGCTAAAACAGCACAGTCTCCCCTAGATATCGTGAGACGTGTCACCAGTCAGGTGTATTTGCGTCGGCGACGATCATTTACTTTGTTAATTCGCGCTGAGAGACTATTTTTGAAATATGCACTTCAATATAAGATTTTAACTCATCGACAGTTTCAAACTCTTTAATTGCGAGTCTCATCGACAGCTTACTTATTTCTTGCGCGCTTTTTTCGCTTTCACCCATCCGCTCTGCAAGCACCTTTAAATCACTCACTGCCTTAATATTTTCAGGAGAGTCTTCCATTTTAGCCAGAGGCCCAAGCATTGATAAGGATGTATTAATCCTGCCACTGTAGGCATTAGCGGCGCTGTGCTGATAATTACATTGCTGTTCTAGCATCTGAAGAATCCCAGCACGATAGTCTGCAACCCTCGCACTCATCAGAGCCATGCGAGCAAGCTCAGTCTGCTGTTGCTGCTCTGAAAGCGAGAACTCTTGTTGCTTCTGCAACTTTCGATACTCTTCACGCTGAGTATCGATCACCTCCCTCTGAAGACTTATAGTCTTCAATAGCGCGACAAGCGTAACAGCGGAAATCAATGGTCCGAAGATACCTCCAAAGAAAGAGCCAAATGCGGACCAGTTATCGGGATTACTAGACAATCCGTATCTGAACACCCAGAAATAAAATATGCCGGATATCACCAAAGCTATCACAAGGATTGCAATACCAGACCGCAGCACCGCGTCAATTCTTCCTACCTTTTTAGCCTCAGCAGGATTAATCGAATCGATAAATTCTTGTTTCGCCATGCCTTTAATTCCAATGGTTTGATAACTTAATTTGAGGATACCTCATGTCCGCACAACAGAAGAAACACCCCTTCGATTTCAAAACTCAATACGGACTCGGCTTCAGCACTCAGGACGATGAGATCGTTGTCGACTTCTTCTGCGGTGGCGGCGGCGCCGGTACCGGTCTGGAGATGGGCCTGGGCCGCGCGGTGAATGTCGCCAAGAATCACAGCCCGCAAGCGATCAGCATGCACACAGTGAATCACCCTGGCGCCGTGCACTACACAACCGACGTGTTCGACGGTGACCCCGACACCGAGTGCGGCGGCAAGGCCGTGGGCTGGTTCCACATGTCGCCGGACTGCACGCACCACAGCCAGGCCGCCGGCGGCCAGCCGCGCAAGCGTGAGATCCGGAACCTGTCGTGGATCGGCCTGAAGTGGGCCGGCAAGAAAAAGCCTCGCGTCATCAGCTTGGAGAACGTGAAGCAGATCCTCCAATGGGGGCCACTGATCGCCAAGCGCTGCAAGTCGACCGGCCGCGTGATGAAGTTGGACGGTTCCATTGCCGAGCCTGGCGAAGTCGTGCCGGTTCACCAGCAGTTCCTGGTGCCTGACCCGAAACGCCGCGGGCAAACGTGGGATGTATTCGTCGCTGAGCTGAAGCGTTTGGGCTACGCCGTTGAATGGCGGGTCATCAAGGCCTGCGACTTCGGCGCGCCGACCAGCCGCGAGCGACTGTTCATGATCGCCCGTTGCGACGGCCAGCCGATCATGTGGCCAGAGCCAACCCACGCGAAGAACCCGGCCAAGGGCCAAAAGAAGTGGCGCACCGCCGCCGAGTGCATCGACTGGACCATCCTGAGCAAAAGCATTTTCGACCGGGCAAAACCGCTGGCACCGGCAACCCTGCGCCGAATCGCCAAGGGCATGAAGAAGTTCGTGATTGATGCTGCTGACCCATTCATCGTGCCGATCGCGAACTGGTCCGGCGAAAGTGTCCAGTCTGCGCATGATCCACTGCGCACCGTGACGTCTTGGCCACGCGGCGGATCGTTCGCCATGGCGAGCCCGATCATCGCACCAGCAACCCATCAGGGCAGCGACCGGGTCAACGATCCACACGCCCCGCTGCCAACGGTGACCTGCGCAAATCGCGGCGAGCTGACGCTGATCAGCCCTACCCTGATTCAAACAGGCTACGGAGAGCGCGTAGGTCAGGTGCCACGCGTGCCCGGTCTCGATCAACCGCTGGGCACCGTGGTCGCCGGCGGCGTGAAACACGCGCTCGCCGCTGCGCACCTGGTGAAGTTTCGCTTCTCGGACGAAGGCAAGGCACTCGACGAACCGCTGCCGACCATCACCAGCGGCGGCGACTACAAGCGCCCGGCCGGTGCCGCTCACGCCATGGGTATCTCAACCGTATTCATGGCCCAGATGAACGGCGGGTTCAACACCACCGACGCCAAGAGCGTCGACGATCCGATGACCACGGTGACGAACACCGGAAGCCAGCAGCAGCTGGTGACGGCAAACCGGGTGCACCTGCGCGGCAACTGCGATGCGCGAGACGCGGACGATCCGCTGCATACCATCAGCGCCGGCGGCACTCATCACGGACTGGTCACTGCTTTCTTGGAACGCCAGTTCGGCGCCAGCGTCGGCCAGGGTGTGGACGAGCCAGCACCAACCATCACGGCGGGCGGCGGTGGCAAGAGCTCACTGGTCGAGCTGCAGCTCTCGCCAGAGGTCGAAGCCGGCGCACTGCGGGTCGCGGCATTCCTGATCAGCTACTACGGAACAGAGAACATGAGCGCCGCCGACGCACCAGCGCCAACGATCACCACCAAGGATCGGCTGGGACTGGTCACCGTCACCATCAAGGGCACGCCTTACGTGATCGTCGATATCTGCCTCCGGATGCTGCAACCGGCAGAGCTGTACAAGGCTCAAGGCTTCCCCGCCGACTACATCATCTGCCACGGCGCCGACGGCAAGCCATTCACCAAAACACAGCAGGTTCACATGTGCGGCAATAGCGTCAGCCCGCCGCCGATGGCTGCACTGGCACGAGCCAATGACCCGTGGCGTGCAGTTGAACGCCGGGCCGCAGCAGCGTAATCACGTGAACCAAGACTGCCACGGCATTGCGTTTATCCACTCGATGAGTCGAGCCAAAAGGTTCACCAATTGATCAGCCACAAGCTGTAACAGCAGGTCTTCGAGAAGTCGAAACATCATCGCATTTCGCCTATCAGCAAGCCGGTATTACCGGCGACCGCCGATGTTAATCCAATGGCTAACCAGCGGGAGGCGATTTGCGTGATTAGTTGTGGCACACCCTTTTCCCTTCACCGCCCGGGCATGCCCCGGCATAGGACGCCCCATGCCCACAGAAAACAAACCGGCCGAGCCGCTGAAGATTGAGCGCTCGACTGTGACCAAGCTGGTGATCACCGGCGCGCCGCGTCTCGACGCTATTACCGTGTTCCTCGAGGACTTCGGCCGCCGCGACTGCCCTACTGAATCCGACCCGAGCTATCAGAGCGCCCAGGGCAAGATCACGGTCAATTGCTGGGACAACAGCTGGAACGCCTACTGGGGTGGAATGGGTCCGCGCACGGTGGCCGAGTTCGTGGCCGACTGTGATTGGCACTACGTCCTGAACTGCCTCGATCGCACTATCAGCAGCACGCGGTTCAGCGGGAATGCCCTTCACGCCTTAGCGAAAAAATGCATCGTCCAGCGCCGCCGGCAACAGACCGGCCGACATGACTGGGAGCTGGATGAGCTGAGCAAGGATGAGGCGCGTGAGCTCTGGCACGACATCGACGCTCTACGAAGCGTCGAGTCACCAAACGAATGCTGGCATCACGACAGGCTGCTGACTGAACTGTTTGGCGATGAGTGGCACTACCCGGTTGGCGACAAGGCGGTCGAGGAGAATCACGAATTCAACTATCTGCGCCGGGTGGTGGAAGCGGTACAGGGCGCGTTGCGCCAGCCTTGAAGTTCATATCGGCAAGGAACTCGGCATGAAGCTTGTGAACGCCAATGATCTGGTATCGATGGAGATTGCGTGATGAGCGACATGCATTCGAGTGACAGCCAAGTCTTGGCGAGCCAGGCTATCTTTCCCAGCGGACGTTGCCGGCGTTGATCACCGGACGATGCTTGTTCGCCAGCCTCTGGCTGACCAGCCACAAGCGGGTTTGCTCAACTGACATAACTCTTCCGAGAGATTTTCTCTCTTTCAACACGTCAGCGCTTACGACAAAGCTCCCGCATTCAACGCAGTCATAAACATCTCCGTGGAAGTTGGTCTCAAGCTTCCGAGCCGATGCTCCGCAGATCAAACAGTCCATACGTCCTCCGTTGGCAGACGTAAAACTGTAGCTGATTGTCCGGCGACCGCCCAACACCCAGCCGCCCCCGATAAAAGGGGGCGGTATGCGCAGAAGACTTTGCGAAGAAGGCAGCAAGCTTATTCGATAGCGGGGCTGCCACCTTCTGGCGGTCGACCATCAAGAGCTGGCATCGGATCGATTTGAACACCAGCAACAACGCTCAACCAAGCCGAATAGGCGGCGCTTTGCCGCGCAAGCGCTTCATTCCAGCGGTTGCCTGAGAGCTCGCCTGCTACTACCAACATCATCAGCTGGTTCGTTGCGGCGTCGAGCTCAACGAGATGCGCATGTGATTGAAATCTGAATTCGTCGTTTGAAGCCATGGTAATGCTCGATTCGCAATGGCAGTGGAGTGGGCCGGTTTATCAATTGAAAGCTCCTCCATGCAGTGTGGCACATACCTATACACAAGCACGGATTTTGTACAACTTATCGGCATTCACTCAAGTGCCAATGCCACTCCCTCCCCCTTCAAAGTCAGCCGCTATAGCGGCAAGGACGAGCTCGACCATGGAAAAGATAAAACTGATTCAGCCGGTACCGGTTGTGCGCGATGAAAACGGCATGTTCTGGCACCCGGAACTGCCGCCATTCGATGAAGGTGATGGTGAGAAGTGCAAGAAGTGGCTCGCCGAGCAGCACCTGGTCGTGAAGATGACAAGTATTGAGGATGCGCCGGACGAGATATCGGAGCGCTACTTCGACTCCCATGATCCGGATTGCAGCTACTGGGATCCGGATAAACCGGAAGGCGAAGGGTGGTTCTGCCTTTCAATCCACGATACCGACGATGGCCCAGTCTGCTGGTGGGCACGCCGCGAGGTGACGCCATGACTGCTATCAAGGAACGGCCAATCCTGTTCTCGGCGCCGATGGTGCGCGCCATTCTGGATGGCCGGAAGACGGTCACGCGGCGACCGGTAAAGCCTCAGCCTGAAGTGCGCATGGTCGACATGATCGGCCCAATGCTGACCTTCAAAAACAAACGCGGCGGCCACTGGCTTTACCCAAACGCCAAGCAGCAAATAATCGAAGACTGTCCCTTCGGCAAGCCCGGCGAACGGCTGTGGGTGCGCGAGACGACGGAAGCGGACCAGGACCGCGGCGACACGGTGGCTCTTTCGCGATATGCCGCTGACCGGGCGCCCGTGTTGTACGCCGGCAGCGAAGACCCTGAATACAACGGATCAGTGGCTCACTGGGACTACCCGAGACGATCGCGGCCGAGCATCCACATGCCTCGGTGGGCCAGTCGCATCCTGCTGGAGATCACCGACGTGCGCGTCGAGCGGTTGCAGGACGGCGAAGGCGAGACCGCCTTCGAAAGCCGTTACGTTGCCGAGGGCATCAACAGAATTCACCAAGGCGACGGCGAGTACGCATTTCACCCATTCAAAAGCGAGCCGGGGCCGGGAAGCTGGACTGACCCGTTCGACGCCTGGCGCGAGTTGTGGGTGTCGGTGAACGGCGCCGATTCGTGGAACGCCAACCCGTGGGTCTGGGTCGTCGAGTTCAAACGGGTGACGCCATGATCACCAAGTGCTTACTCGGCTGCACCCTCTTCTTCTGGCTTCCATTGGTGCTGACCATAAAGGCGGTGATCGGATGAGCGCCTACACCATCATGGTCGGCGATTGCTTGGAGCTCCTCCGGCGAATGCCGGACAGCAGCGTCGACAGCATCGTCACTGACCCGCCGTACGGCCTTTCCTTCATGGGAAAGAAATGGGACTACGACGTTCCAGCAACCGAGGTTTGGGTAGAGTGTTTGCGCGTACTCAAGCCCGGCGGGCACTTGCTGGCATTCGCCGGGACTCGCACTCAGCACCGCATGGCGGTGCGCGTTGAAGACGCCGGTTTCGAGATCCGCGACATGATTGCATGGGTCTATGGATCTGGATTTCCTAAGTCAATGGATGTGAGCAAGGCGATCGACAAGGCTGCCGGTGCTGAGCGTGAAACTGTTGGCCGGAAGAGCGGCAGAGCCGCAACACCGGTTGCGGACATGCGCGGCGGAAACTACGCAAACAACCCTTCCAGTCGCATTGATACATCCGCTATCACCGCGCCAGCCACCGACGAGGCCGCCCAATGGGAAGGCTGGGGCACTGCGCTGAAACCAGCAATGGAGCCAATTACCGTGGCGCGGAAACCTTTCACCGGCACAGTCGCGGCGAACGTCCTCAACCATGGCACAGGGGCGCTGAACATTGAGGCCTGCCGTGTCGGCGTGGTCGACGCAGATTACGCGCGTAACTGCTCTGGTGATCGCATGGCCGCGGGTACTCGACCAGCTGATGCTCAGGGTGTAACCAGTCTTCGCGCTGGTGGTGGATCAGCGGCATCTGGGCGGTGGCCTGCCAACCTGATCCATGACGGCAGCGCGGAGGTGGTCGCGCTGTTCCCTGCTCAAGCTGGCGCAGCGGCGCCCGTGCCTGGCAACGAACCGACAGCCAACGGATTCAGCGGATCCGTGAAGTACAGCGGTATGCGAGCCCGGGCACCTGGTGCATTCCACGCCGATATCGGCAGCGCCGCGCGGTTTTTCTACTGCGCCAAGACCAGTCGCAAAGATAGAAACGAAGGTTTGCTCAGCTCGAACGCTCCCGCTGTCGCCAAGGATGCAACCATGCGCGACTGCGAAACCGCTGAGTGGAGTACTCGCAACGGCAACAGCCATCCCACGGTGAAGCCGACTGACCTGATGGCCTACCTGCTGCGCCTGGTGACACCGGCCGGCGGCGTTGCGCTCGGTCCATTCATGGGCAGCGGAAGCACAGGCAAGGCCGCCGTGCGCGAAGGTTTCCAGTTCATTGGGTGCGAGATCGACGAGCAGTACGCGGCGATCGCCCGGGCGCGTATCGATCACGAAGTCACCCGACAGCAAGAGCTGCAAGCGGAATCTGATCAGCTCGATCTATTCGGCACCGCCTAACCCCTCCCCCAACTCAACAGCCTGCCGGTGTCCGGCGGGCGAGGATTCCTCATGGCTTTCATCATCCCCACAGCACTCAAGTGTCCGAAGTGCGGCTACACCGGGCACGCTCAGCTTCAGACCACTCAGGCCAGTTATTGCCCTCAGTGTTTCGATGAGTTTCTTCAAAAGAACGTGCCGCGCCTGGTGGTAGATCCCGACGGCAAACCTTTCGATCCGAACAGTCAGGTAGTGAACCTGTAGCCCACACCACCTTCTGCCGCCACGCGCGGCATGGAGCATCACAATGGCAAAAATTCTGGCCCAGATCACGGTCAAGTTGCCGCGCCTTATGGAGGCAGGCGAATACAGAAAGCTCCGCTACGTCGGCGGCAAGCCGAGTTTGCAGCAGTTGAAAAAATGGATTGAGGAAGGCGAAGTGGTAGGAGAAGTAAAAGGCGGGATGTATTTCGTGGATGTGCAGGCGGCCGTGATGGGGTCAGATGATCCCCTGCTGGCCAAGATGTTGGAGATAGGCTGATGGCTGCCCGGCCGCGCACGCTCAAAAACAGGAAGCTACCGCCAAATCTTTACCCGAATGGTAAATATTTTCGGTACCGGAATCCCATTACCGGCTTGATGACCAGCATCAACCGCCCACTTGAGGAGGCAATCAAGCTCGCACACGCCGCAAACCTCAAGGTAGCGGCGCTGGTCGTCGATGACGGGGCGCTGCTCACCCTGCTGACCGGCGACCGGTTGCCAACGGTGAGCAACCTGCTGCAGCGGTTCAATGACGAATGGCTGGTGGACAAGGGCTATGCGGCGCGGACACTGGAAGAGATCAAATTCAAGCTCGAGCGGTACCGGCAGGATCTCGGCGACCGACTGATCGGGCAGATGGATGTGCTGGCCATGGCTGAATACCTGGACCAGTTCAGCAACAACGCCTACACAAAGCATCGCGGGCTGTGGGTGCAGATCTTCGCTTTCGCCGTGGCCAAGGGGTTGGCCGAGCGCAATTGCGCCGAGCTGACGCTGGTCAAGAAGGAAGCCGAGAAGAAGCGCCAGCGGCACACGCTGGAAGGACTACAGACGATCATCGGCGCGGCGACCACGCCGCCCTGGCTGAAGCGGGCAATCCGCCTGGCACTGGCCAGCCTTCAGCGCCGCGAGGATATCGTGACCTGGCTGAAGTCGGCGGCCGACATGGACAAGAACACCTTGACGGTGTCGCCGGGCAAGACCCAGGGCTACGACAACCCGGTCCACCTGAAGATCACCATGGGTGCAGCGCTGCGCGAAGTCGTCGGTGAGTGCCTGCGATCGCCGCTGGTGTCGCCTTATTTGATCCACTACAAGCCGAAGGCCCGGCGAAGGGAACAGATCGACGCGAAGGATCACTGGACGTCGGTAACGCCGGACTACCTGACCAAGGAGTTCAGCAAGGCGCGGGACGCGGCGCACGCATATGACCATGTGCCGGCCGGTGAGCGCCCCACTTTTCACGAGATCCGCGCTTTAGGCGCGTGGCTGTACGAGCAGCAGAACTTCCCACAGGAATACATCCAGGCGCTGCTGGGCCACGCGGACGAGAAGATGACGAAGCACTACCAGGAGGGACACGGCGACAAGACGATCGACTATGTTGAGGTGAGTGCCGAACTGGCGTTCTGAGGTGGGGGTTTTGCAAAAGTTTTGCAAAAGTTTTGCAAATCGCAGACAACAAAAAAGGGCTCACCTTTCGGTGAGCCCTTCTAGACCGCCCAGCAGAGCGGATTTTGTTTGGTAGGCGCGATTGGACTCGAACCAACGACCCCCACCATGTCAAGGTGGTGCTCTAACCAACTGAGCTACGTGCCTGCTGTGAGGCGGCATTCTACGGAATTCCGGAGGGGTGTCAACACCTTTTTTTCACCTAACCCTATGAATATGCAAAATATTTAATTTCGCCTCAGCGACGAAGAGTTTCCGGTGGCTGGCGGAGGTTTTTCAACTCGGGTAGGATCGACGCACTCGTAAAATATATTAAACAGAGGCGGCAGGATGGCGAACACCCAATACCCAGAGTCTTATTACGCTGCGTCGGCCAATGCCGTACCACCACGCCCTGTGCTGCAGGATGATGTGGAGACGGACGTCTGTGTGATCGGCGCCGGGTATACCGGGCTGTCGTCCGCCCTGTTCCTGTTGGAGAACGGTTTTCGCGTAACCGTGCTGGAAGCGGCGAAAGTCGGTTTTGGCGCCTCGGGCCGCAACGGCGGGCAGATCGTCAACAGCTATAGCCGCGACATCGACGTCATTGAACGCACGGTCGGCCCCAAGCAGGCGCAACTGCTCGGCGAAATGGCCTTTGAAGGCGGCCGGATCATTCGCGAGCGCGTGGCCAGATACAACATCCGGTGCGACCTGAAGGACGGCGGTGTATTCGCCGCCCTTTCCGCCAAACAAATGGGTCACCTGGAATCGCAAAAGCGCCTGTGGGAACGCTTCGGCCACACCCAGCTGGAACTGATGGATCAACGCCGCATTCGTGAAGTGGTGGGTTGCGATCAATACGTCGGTGGCATGCTCGATATGAGCGGCGGCCACATCCATCCGCTGAATCTGGCGCTCGGTGAAGCCGCGGCAGTCGAGTCTCTCGGCGGCACCATCTATGAGCAATCACCTGCCGTGCGCATCGAGCGCGGCGCCAATCCGGTTGTGCATACGCCGCAGGGCAAGGTCAGGGCCAGGTTCATCATCGTCGCCGGCAACGCCTACCTCGGTAATCTGGTACCGGAACTGGCGGCCAAATCGATGCCGTGCGGTACCCAGGTGATCACCACCGAGCCGCTGGGCGATGAGCTGGCGAAGGCGCTTTTGCCGCAGGATTACTGCGTGGAGGACTGCAACTATCTGCTCGACTACTATCGCCTGACCGCCGACAAGCGCTTGATCTTCGGTGGCGGCGTGGTTTACGGCGCTCGCGATCCGGCGAACATCGAAGCGATCATCCGCCCGAAGATGCTCAAGGCTTTCCCGCAACTCAAGGACGTGAAGATCGACTACGCCTGGACCGGCAACTTCCTGCTGACCCTTTCGCGCTTGCCGCAGGTCGGGCGCCTGGGCGACAACATCTATTACTCGCAGGGCTGCAGCGGTCACGGCGTCACCTACACGCACCTGGCGGGCAAGATCCTCGCCGAAGCGTTGCGTGGTCAGGCCGAGCGCTTCGATGCCTTTGCCGACCTGCCGCACTATCCCTTCCCCGGAGGGCAATTGCTGCGCACACCGTTTGCCGCGCTGGGCGCCTGGTATTACGGGCTGCGCGATAAGTACGGCCTATAAACACCATTGTGGCGAGGGGATTTATCCCCTCGCCACAGTAGATTCAGCAAGGCTTAGGATCAGAGCTGATCCCGAGCGATCCCGGTGCGAATGCGCAGGATATCCGCCAGCACCGCCAGCGCAATTTCCGCCGGTGTCTTGCTGCCGAGGTTGAGGCCGATCGGCGCATGAACCCGCGCCAGCTCTGCCTCACTCAAGCCACCAATGCGGCGTAAGCGCTCGAAGCGTTTCTGCGACGTCTGCTGCGATCCCATCACACCGATGTAAAACGCTTCGGTGCGCACCGCTTCCATCATCGCCAAATCGTCGATGCGCGGATCATGGGTCAGCGCCACCACTGCCGTGTCGCGATGGCAGCCTCCGTCGGCAATGAACACCGAAGGCAACTGCCGACGGATTTCCACGCCATTGAGCACCACACCTTCAAGCACTTCATCGCGCGGATCGCAGAGAATCACTTCGAAGCCAAGCCCTACCGCGAACTCGGCACAGGCCTGCGCCACACTGGAGTAGCCAGCGAGCAACAAGCGCTGTGCTGCACCGACACGGATGCGCACCCGATCGATCTCACGCTCGATCCGCGCGCCCTGCTCGCGATCAGCAAACAGAGCGCGCGCACCGCTGGCCAGATCGACTTCGCGAAGCAGCCGACGCTGACCCAGCAGCGCCGATCCCAGTTCACGCAGGTGCGCCTGCACCGCGCAGTCGGCATCAAGCTTCTCAACCAGCACATCAAGAATGCCGCCACATGGCAGACTGACCCGCGAGCGCGGATCATCGCCTTCGCCGTAACGCACGACGCTGACCGCTTCGTGAAACGCACCTTCGGCGACGCGCTGAAGAAAGTCCTCCTCGACGCAACCGCCCGACAGCGAACCGATCCACTGCCCGCCTTCGTTCACCGCGAGCAGCGAACCCGGCGCGCGCGGTGCCGAGCCGTAGGTGGCCAGCACGGTGCACAGCCAGATTCGCTGCCCGGCCACCGACCATTCCAGCGCCCGACGCACCACTTGCAGATCGAGATGCTGCATATCAGTGGGCCTTGTGCTCGACGCTCGGCGCGTCGGCTTGCAGCTTCTGCACTTCGCTCACCGCCAGTTCAGCGCCCTGCCCGCCCCAACCCTGACGCAGGTAGTTAAGCAGATCGGTCAATTGCTCAGGACTGAGCTTTTCAGCAAACCCCGGCATCGGCTGCATGTGTTCGAACCCGGAGAACTTCTGTTCGCCGATGCCATCCTCGATCACTCGCAACAGGTTGCGCGGATCTTCCAGACGCAACGTGGTGTTGCCACGCATGGCCACTGCGATGTGCGGTTTGCCCTCACCGCCAGCCGCGTGGCAACCGGCGCAGACGTTCAGATATTCCTGACGGCCGCGCTGAGCACTCGCGCTGAGCTTGTCGAGCGGCACCTCGACGAGCTCTTTGGCTGGCGGCGGTTGCTCGCCAAGGAGGAATGTCGCCATTGCCGCCAGGTCAGCATCGCTCAGACCTTGAGTGCTGTTGTGAAACACCGGGAACATTTCGTTGAACATCGTTCCTTGCGCGCTCATGCCATGCTTGAGAAACGTGCTCAGATCCTGCTGATTCCAGCCGCGCGCGGCCAGGTCGGTGGCCAGCAGGCTCGGTGCCAGATAACCATTGAGGATGCCGCCGGTCATGCGCTTGTCCATTTGCATCGCGCCGGGCAGGCCGCGTGGCGTATGGCATTCGCCGCAGTGACCGAGAACGTCGACCATATACTGGCCGCGCTTCCACGCTTCACTTTTGCCCTCGACCGGTTCCAGCTTGACGTCTTTGCCGTAGAGCATGTTCCAGCCCGTCAGGCCCAGACGCACATTGAACGGAAAGCTCAGACTGGTCACCGGCGCGGCGCGTTCGATCGGCTCGATGGTTTTCAGATACGCGTGAATCGCATCGGAATCGGCGCGCGGCATCAGGTGATAAGAGGTGTACGGCATCGCTGGATACAAATTCGCACCGTCGCGCCGCTTGCCTTCGGTCAGCGCAGCGAAGAACTCGTCATCGCTGTACAGACCGATGCCGTGCTCTTTGCTCGGGGTGATGTTGGTGCCGTAGATCGTGCCGAATGGCGAGACGATCGGCAGGCCGCCGGCATAGGGCGCGCCACCGGGTGCGGTGTGACAAGCCATGCAGTCGGCGGCGCGGGCGAGGTATTCGCCGCGCTTGACCTGATCATCAGCCTGGACCGCCAAAAGCGGCACAGCCAGTCCGACCGCAAAAGTCAGGCGGGTCAGTAAATGCTTCATGCTCAACCCTCCTTGACCAGGCCGAGATCGGTCAGCACGTTGCGCGTGGCGTTGTAATAACGCACGTACCCGGTGCAGCGGCAGACGTGATGGCCGAGGCTGTCCTCGATCACCTGTTCCAGCTTGCTCTGTACGGTTGGCTGGCGTTGCAGCTTCTCCACCAGCACGGTGGCAGCGTTGACGAAGCCTGGCGCGCAGTAGCTGCACTGGAAGGCGAACTCGTCGACAAAGCGCTGCTGGATCGGATTGAGCTCGGTGACCTGACCCTGCTCGTCGCGAGTGGCGTGGCCTTCGATGGTGCGGACTTTCTTGCCCTCGAAGTAGTGCGCGCCGGTGATGCAGGTGCGCACTTCTTCGCTGGTACCGTCGGGGTTATCGACGATCACCACACAGGCGTGGCAGATCCCCTGACCGCAGCCCAGCCGCGAGCCGGTGAGGTTTTTGTATTCGTGCAGGTAGTCGATCATCGGCAGGTCATCAGGGATGTCCACCGGGCCGACGGATTGACCATTGAGGGTCAGTTGAAGCGGACGGTTAGCCATTGAGGGCCTCCTTGATGCGCGCAGCGGTGATAGGCAGGTCACGAACACGTTTCCCGATGGCGTGCGCCACGGCGTTACCGATGGCACCGACAATCGGGATCATCACCACTTCGGCGATGCCCTTGGACGGATCGCTCGGCGACAGCGGCGGCAGGATCTCCGCAGTCTGCCTCCACACGGCAACATGACGCGCCATCGGCAGACGGTAACGGTTGAAGTTCCAGTCACCCTCCCCCGGCCCGCCTTCGTACAACGGCATCTCTTCCATCAGCGCATGACCAATACCCATGGCGATACCGCCTTCGAGCTGGCCCTTGACCAACTCTTCAACCAGTACCCGACCACACTCGATCCACGAATGGTGGTTGAGCACCTGAACTTCCGCCGAGCCTTTATTGACCTTCAACTCGACCAGCGTCGCGACCGGGCTGTAATAGGTCACGGCAGCGTTGTTCAACTGCACTACCGGGTAGTTGACGTTCTGCCGATCAAGCAAGTGGAAGCCGGCGCTGTTCATCTGCGCTTTCTTCGCTTGCGGCGCGCCATCGCCGTATTTCACCGCCAGACCGTCGAGCGGCAGGCGCTCGCGCACGCCGTCGATGCTGTATTCAGCCTCGGCCCAGCTCCAGCGGTTGAAACCATGCACCGTAGCGCCCGTCACCAGACCGCGCTCGTGGGCGCGCTTGGCCAGCTCTTCGAAACTCAGCGGCTGCATGCCGTTGGCGGTCAGCTTGCCGTCGATCCAATGCGCATCTTCGCGGCGCACCACGTACGGGTTGGCCTGGCCGCCGTACGGCCCCTGACGCCAGATCTCCAGCGCCGCCGGCCACAAGCCGTGGTTGAACAGCACACGCGCCGCTTCACGGGTCGCGTGGCTGAAGTAATAGGCGGAGTTGGTCGCCGAAGACGCCGACGCCAGCTTGCCGACCCAGCGCGGGTTGCGCAGCAGATTGTCCTGCTCGGTCTGACTCATGATGTACGGGTTGCCGCTGGTGATCAGCTGCATTTCCTGCCATTCGGTTTCGCCGGTCTTCACCTCGTGCGCGGGGCTGCCGAGGAAATCGGCGACAACCAAGGCTTGCGAAGTGGACATGCCGGTGCCGATTTCGATACCGATATGGCGCAGGGTGATGCGCCCGTCTGCGGTGAATTCGATGCTGGCCATCGGCGCTTCGGAGCCGGTGCCGAAGTCTTTCTGGCAGATGGCGAAACCGACGCCGTACCAGTTATCCGGATCTGCCGCTTCACGTTGCTGCTTGATCGTGTCGCGATTTTTCCAGACTTCGTGCACCGAGGCCTTGTCGAGAATTTCGTGCAGGCGCAGTGCACCGGCCGGGATTGCGCCCTGGGTGTTTTTCATGCCGGAACGCAGGGCATTTCTGCGGCGCAAGTCTATGGCGTCGACACCCAGGCGATTGGCGATCTCGTCGACCATCATTTCGGTGGCCGCCATGCTTTGCAGAGTGCCGTAACCGCGCATCGAACCCGCCTCGACCGCGCGCGAGTGATACGCGGTGACTTGCAGATCGTTCTGCGGCATGTAGTAGATCGACTGCGCAGCCGTGGCGCCAACCGCCGCCACCGATGGGCTGTAGTTGACCCGACCGCCGCCGTCGACGCTCATTTCCGCGCGGAAAATCTTGAAGGTGTAGTCGTTCTTGTCCACGGCCAACTGGTAGCGGATGTCGAACGGGTGACGCTTGATGCCGCTCTGGAACTGCTCGTAGCGGTCGTTGGCCAGACGCACCGGGACACCGGCGCCGTACAGTGCGGCCAAGGCTGCGTAGTAGACAAAAATGTTGTGGTCTTTGGAGCCATAGCCGACGGTATAGCCCGGGTGCATGTTCAGGTTGGCCAGGCCGAAACGCGATGGCCCGATCATCTTCGCGGTCTCGGTCGCGACTTCCAGCGGGCACTGCGTCGCCACGACGAAATGCAGGGCTTTGGTTTTCGGGTCGTACCAGCCGTTGCCGTTGTCCGGCTCGAGGGCGGCCGGTTCGATCGACGGCGTCTTGTAGCGCTCATCGAACACCAGCCAGTTGTCTGGCGGCGTGTCGATTTCCTGCTTCATGCGGTCGGCGTAGAACAGGCCGCGCTCGGTGAGGTTGCCATGCAGGTTCGGCGATGCATTCCACACTGGACGGCGGTTCTTCAGCATCGGGAACAGAATCGAATCCTTGAGGCTGGCGAATTCGTCTTCGTCCGCCGAGGTCGCGCCACCGACACGCACGTAGCGGAAGCTGCCGTAGGGGTCGCCTTCGTAGAACGGCACCTTGGCGCCGTACCGAATCGCTTTGTCATTGAATTTGAGTTGATTCTTGGCCTGACGGAAACGCTCGAAATCGTTCCAGATCAGGATCGCCACCGGGTGACCGATGAACATCGGCACTCTACCTTCCGGCAGCAATGGATCAGGCGCGTGCTCTTCGGGGAAGACGATACCGTCCTTGTCCAGATCGGCAGCGGTGACGATGCGGTCCGGCTGCAGATCGGCGCCGAGCCACGACAGGTCGTAGCCTGCGTAGATACGGTCGGCCTTGATGGTTTTCAGCAGCATCGCGTGGCCTTGTTGTTCAGGCCAGCCGGGCATGTCCTTGGCACGGATGTCGCGGGCAAAAACCTTGCTGCCGCAGACCTTGGACAAGGCATCGTTGCGTTGGCGCGCCTTGCCGTTATTGCCGAGCCATTTCTCGGACGGCACGGTGACGCTGTTTTCCATCAAGGCAGCCAGCGCCTGACTGCTGAGCGGCGTAAGCGTAACGCTCACACCCGCCACCAGCCCGCCCTGGAGGAACGAGCGCCGGGATATTTCACGGTTGGACATGGATCATCCTCTGGGCGGTTATAGGTCCGCCCTTGTGGTTATCTACTGGGGATCTCGAGTCGTGCAGAAGCTCTTTCTGGCGACGCAAAGAGCTGTGTTGCCAGTGCAAAGCTGACCGAAAGGTTAACTTTAAAGGTTTCTGCGCCCACAGCAAACAACCAGTTACAAAAACCTGACTAAATAATCAAAAAAATCAATGCGACGTGGCACCGCATCCGATCCGCCGAGATAACAGAGCGAGCCTATGTGGGAGCGAGCCTGCTCGCGAAAACGTTTTTCCAGGCAATACAGATTTTGAATGTGCCGGCGCTTTCGCGAGCAGGCTCGCTCCCACAGGGATTCGCGTGGACTTAAGGAGAGAGGAAGAGGAATAACCAAATTTCAGACACAAAAAACCCCGGTCTTTCGACCAGGGTCTTTGCTATCGATCCGATCCAGCCTATGACTGGTTTCGGCGCTTCAAGGCGTTCAGTGGTCCTTGAAACAGATATGGCGCAGCGGACGGGACTCGAACCCGCGACCCCCGGCGTGACAGGCCGGTATTCTAACCGACTGAACTACCGCTGCGTATCGCTTTGAGCTTGCGCTCAAGTAACTCGTTTTGATTGCCGGCTTCGGTGCCTGGCAATCACGAACCAGATGAATCTGACTCGTAAAATATGGCGCAGCGGACGGGACTCGAACCCGCGACCCCCGGCGTGACAGGCCGGTATTCTAACCGACTGAACTACCGCTGCGCGTCGGTGCAGGCACTTTCAGCCTACTCTCTTGCTTGCGCAAGCTTCTCGGGAGTGGTGGGTGATGACGGGATCGAACCGCCGACATTCTGCTTGTAAGGCAGACGCTCTCCCAGCTGAGCTAATCACCCGTTTGCATCTCCGAGGCCGCGAAATTTACGCAGGTGGCGAAGCTAAGTCAATAGCAGGATTGGAGTTTTTCTGAAAAAGACGAAATTGCTTCATTCCTGAAGAAGCCATCGACCGATGGACCGCATTCGCGAGCAGGCTCGCTCCCACAGGACGCGGCTTCGCTTGTTATTCCGTGTAGATCATCTTCTTGGTCATGCCGCCATCGACGACAAATTCCTGCCCGGTGACAAATCCCGCATTGCGCGACAGCAACCACGCCACCATCGCCGCCACGTCTTCGACCGTCCCCACCCTGCCCGCCGGATGCTGAGCATGATCGGCATCGGCCAAAGGTTCGGCGCGACGCACCGAGGGATCACGCGCGTCGATCCAGCCCGGACTGACTGCGTTCACGCGGATTTCCGGCCCAAGGCTGATTGCCAGCGCATGGGTCAGCGCCAACAGCCCGCCCTTGCTCGCCGCATACGCCTCGGAGTCCGCCTCCGACTGTCGCGCGCGGGTCGAGGCCAGGTTGACGATCGAACCGTTATGCGCACGCAGGTACGGCGCGCAGTGCTTGGCCAACAACATCGGCCCGCTGAGATTCACCGCCAGCACCCGATTCCAATGCGCCAGATCGAGGCTTTCCAGAGTGATATTGTGCGGATCGGCCACCGCCGCGTTGCAGACCAACGCATCGAGGCGACCAAACTGCCCGAGCACTTCGGCCACGCCCAGCGCGACCTGGTTTTCGTCGGCAACGTCCATGGCGATGAACCAGGCATTCTCGCCGAGCACCTTCGCCACTTTCGAACCACGCGCCCGATCGAGATCGGTCAGCACCACTTGCCAGCCTTCGCTGATCAGCCAGGCGGCAATCCCAAGGCCGATACCGCGCGCAGCGCCAGTGACCAGCGCCACGCGGCCATGGGTATTGGTCGCCGGTGTGGACAACTCGATCACAATGCCGCCAGACCGCGCGCCAAGTCGGCTTGCAGGTCAGCCACATCTTCCAGACCGACCGCGACGCGGATCAGACTGTCGCGAATCCCCGCCGCTTCACGCTCCTGTGGCGCCAGACGGCCGTGGGAGGTGGTGCTTGGATGGGTGATGGTGGTTTTGCTGTCGCCAAGGTTGGCGGTGATCGAAATCAACCGCGTGGCATCGATAAAGCGCCAGGCGCCTTCTTTGCCGCCCTTGACCTCGAAGCTGACCACCGCACCGAAGCCCTTCTGCTGGCGCTGGGCCAGCTCGTGTTGCGGATGGCTCTTGAGGCCGGCGTAATGGACTTTCTCGATGCCGTCCTGCTGCTCCAGCCATTCGGCCAGCGCCTGAGCATTGGCGCAGTGCGCTTTCATGCGCAGGTTGAGGGTCTCGAGGCCTTTGAGGAAGATCCACGCATTGAACGGGCTGAGAGTCGGCCCGGCGGTCCGCAGAAAACCCACTACTTCTTTCATCTGTTCACCGCGACCGGCAACAACGCCGCCCATGCAGCGGCCCTGACCGTCGATGAACTTGGTCGCCGAGTGCACGACAATATCCGCGCCGAGCTTCAGCGGCTGCTGCAACGCTGGAGTGCAGAAGCAGTTGTCGACCACCAGCTGCGCGCCCTTGGCGTGCGCGATTTCTGCCAGTGCGGCGATATCCACCAGTTCGGCCAACGGATTGGACGGCGATTCGACAAAAAGCAGTTTGGTGTTGGATTTGATTGCCGCACCCCAGGCCGACAGATCGGCCAGCGGGACGTAATCGACTTCGACGCCGAAGCGCTTGAAATACTTCTCGAACAGGCTGATGGTCGAGCCGAACACGCTGCGCGACACCAGCACGTGATCGCCCGCACTGCACAGGCTCATCACCACCGCCATGATCGCGGCCATGCCGGTGGCCGTGGCGACGGCCTGCTCGGCGCCTTCAAGCGCAGCAATGCGCTCTTCGAATGCGCGCACGGTCGGGTTGGTGTAACGCGAGTAGACGTTGCCCGGCACTTCGCCGGCAAAGCGCGCCGCCGCATCGGCAGCGGTGCGGAACACATAGCTGGAGGTGAAGAACATCGGATCACCGTGCTCGCCTTCCGGCGTGCGGTGCTGACCGGCACGCACGGCCAGGGTATCGAACGCTACGCCTTCGAGGTCGCTGTCCAGCCGACCGGCATCCCATTCCTGACTCATGCTGTCTCTCCTTTGTTCACGAACAATAAATATCAGATACAAAACCGGCCCCTCAGGGCCGGTGGAAACTCAGTTGTTGTACAGATCGATGATCGCACTGACTGCCTGGGTCTTGACCTTCGAGGCATCGTTGCGCGCCTGTTCGATCTTGTTCAGGTAAGCCTCGTCGACGTCACCAGTCACGTACTTGCCGTCGAACACCGCACAATCGAAGTGCTCGATCTTGATCTTGCCGCCACCGACCGCTTCGATCAAGTCAGGCAAGTCCTGATAGATCAGCCAGTCAGCGCCGATCAGATCGGCCACGTCCTGAGTCGAACGGTTGTGCGCGATCAGTTCGTGGGCGCTCGGCATGTCGATACCGTAGACGTTCGGGAAGCGCACCGCAGGTGCCGCCGAGCAGAAGTAGACGTTTTTCGCGCCGGCTTCGCGGGCCATCTGAATGATCTGCTTGCAAGTGGTGCCGCGCACGATCGAGTCATCGACCAGCATCACGTTCTTGCCACGGAATTCCAGCTCGATGGCGTTGAGCTTCTGGCGTACCGACTTCTTGCGTGCCGCCTGGCCCGGCATGATGAAGGTGCGACCGATGTAGCGGTTCTTGACGAAGCCTTCGCGGAATTTCACGCCCAGGTGATTGGCCAGCTCCAGCGCGGCAGTACGGCTGGTGTCCGGAATCGGGATGACCACGTCGATGTCGTGCTCAGGACGCTCACGCAGGATTTTCTCGGCGAGCTTCTCGCCCATGCGCAGACGCGCCTTGTACACCGACACGCCGTCGATGATCGAATCCGGACGCGCCAGGTAGACGTGTTCGAAGATGCACGGGGTCAGGGACGGGTTGGTTGCGCACTGACGGGTGTGCAGCTTGCCATCTTCGGTGATGTAAACCGCTTCGCCCGGCGCGAGGTCGCGGATCAGGGTGAAACCGAGCACGTCCAGGGAAACGCTTTCCGAGGCGATCATGTACTCGACGCCTTCGTCGGTGTGACGCTGGCCGAACACGATCGGACGAATGCCGTGCGGGTCGCGGAAACCGACGATGCCGTAACCCGTGACCATCGCCACAACGGCGTAACCACCCACGCAGCGGTTGTGCACATCGGTCACAGCGGCAAACACGTCTTCTTCGGTCGGCTGCAGCTTGCCGCGCTGGGCCAGCTCGTGGGCGAACACGTTGAGCAGCACTTCCGAGTCGGAACTGGTGTTGACGTGACGCAGATCGGATTCGTAGATCTCTTTGGCCAACTGTTCAACGTTGGTCAGGTTACCGTTGTGCGCCAGGGTTATGCCGTACGGCGAGTTGACGTAGAACGGCTGGGCTTCGGCCGACGTCGAGCTGCCGGCAGTCGGGTAACGGACGTGGCCGATACCCATGTGGCCGACCAGACGCTGCATGTGACGCTGCTGGAACACGTCACGCACCAGGCCATTATCCTTGCGCAGGAACAACCGGCCATCATGGCTGGTCACGATACCGGCAGCGTCCTGGCCGCGGTGCTGGAGCACGGTTAGCGCGTCATACAGCGCCTGATTGACGTTCGACTTACCGACGATACCGACGATGCCACACATGCGACGCAACCCCTACTTAATGGATCTGAACTGAACAGCACTCACTGAGGCGTTTTCGCCGTCGGCAAGAGCTGCTCCTTGAACGGAATCTCAGCGGGTACGCTGATTCCGCTGGCAAGCCACTGACTGCTCCACCCGAGTATCAGGTTTTTGGACCAGTCGGCGACCAATAGAAACTTGGGCACGAGCTGTGATTCTTTCCACCACCCGTCCTGCTGTACCGGCCCCAGGCTCAACAGCCCGACCGCCACGACCACCAGCAACACGCCACGCGCTGCGCCGAAGGCCATGCCGAGGAATCGATCGGTCCCGGACAACCCGGTGACGCGAACCAACTCGCCGATAAGATAATTGATCATTGCGCCCACGATCAGTGTGGCGACAAACATGATGGCACAGCCCGCGATCACGCGAGCCGATGGGGTTTCGATGTATCCGGCGAGGTACTCGGACAGTGAGCCACCAAACATCCAGGCAACCGCTCCTGCGATGATCCAGGTCAGCAGCGATAACGCTTCCTTTACGAAGCCGCGGCTCAGACTGATCAATGCGGAGATGGCGATGATTGCAACGATCGCCCAGTCAACCCAGGTAAATGGCACAGTGCAGCCTACAGACGGATAAGGCGGCGCATTTTAGCAGAGCGCATGGCTGTCGGTAAGCTGCGATTGTCAGTGCTTTTCAATCGAGGTGATAGATTTCAGCCACGTTCAGGCTGAAAACGGACAACGAAGCCCTTGAGGTTCTGTTGACGGCTCAGCAGATCACGCAGACGATCGGCTTCGGCACGTTCGATCAGCGGACCGACGAAAACCCGATTCTTGCCATCCGCCGAACGAATGTAGGCGTTATAACCCTGGCTGCGCAGGTTCTTCTGCAGGCTTTCGGCGCTGGCGCGGCTCGACAGACTGGCCAGTTGCACCGACCAGCTCACCGACAGACCGTTGGCATCGACGCGGCTCTGCGTGGTGTCAGGCTTGCTGGTTGCCGAGGTGATCGGCTGAGCCGGCGCCGGAATCGGCTTGGCCACCGGTGGCGGCGTCGCCGGGCGGGCAATCTGCGCCGGGATGGTCGGTGCCGGGGCGGCCGGAGCAGCAGCCGGAGCAGCAGGCACCACTTCTTCAGCGACCTCTTCGTCCGTTGGCACCGGCTCTTGCGGCAAAGCCTGGGGCTCAGGCACGGCGACCGGGTCCATTTGCACTTGCGGCATGGCCGAAGGCTGAGGAGCAGCCGGGGCCTCGACAGTCACCTGACGCTGCTCGTCCTGACGGGAAAACAGCATCGGCAGGAAGATCACCGCCAGCGCCACCAGCACCAGCGCGCCAACCATGCGCTGCTTGTACGCTTTATCCAGCAAAGCCATTTGCCGCTTCCTCCGTGGAGCGCCGGGCCAGCCATACAAGGGCCTCGGCGACACAATAAAATGATCCAAACAACAGAATCTCGTCGTCGCTGGTCGCAATGGCGCACTGCCCTTCCAGAGCGGCCGCAACGCTGGCATAGGACGTAACCGAAGCGCCAAGGTTCTGCAGCGCTGTCTCAATCTCAGCCACGGGACGCGCGCGCGGCGAATCCAGCGGCGCGACAGCCCAATGCGCGACACTAGCATTCAATTCGCCAACAACACCATCCAGATCCTTGTCCGCAAGCAACCCGAACACCGCCAGACGCTTGCCAACCGGCGGCCGCGCAGCCAGCCGTCGCGCGAGATATTCAGCGGCATGCGGGTTGTGACCGACATCCAGCAACAGGTTCAGGCGCTTGCCGTTCCATTCGAACGAACGACGATCGAGGCGTCCGACCACGCGCGTCGCCAGCAATGCAGGGACTATCTGTTCGGCATTCCACGGCAAACCTGTCAGCAGATAGGCTTGCAGCGCCAGCGCGGCGTTTTCCATCGGCAGATCGAGCAGCGGCAAGTCGCGCAACTCGACCACCTGGCCTAGGGCATCGGTGCCGCGCCACTGCCAATGCTGCTCGGTGATGCCAAGATCGAAATCGCGTCCACGCAGGAAGAACGGGCAAGCCAGTTCGTGCGCCTTGTCGAGCAGCGGTTGCGGAGGATTCAGGTCGCCACACAGAGCAGGCTTGCCCTGGCGGAAGATTCCGGCCTTCTCGTAGGCTACGGATTCGCGGGTATTGCCCAGATAATCGGCGTGATCGACACCAATACTGGTGACCAGCGCGATGTCGGCATCCACCACAT
The DNA here is from genome assembly GCF_014268585.2 of Pseudomonas iranensis. Taxonomy (NCBI): domain Bacteria; kingdom Pseudomonadati; phylum Pseudomonadota; class Gammaproteobacteria; order Pseudomonadales; family Pseudomonadaceae; genus Pseudomonas; species Pseudomonas iranensis. Next base: position 2,333,435 of record NZ_CP077092.1, on the reverse strand, counting down.
TGACGGTATCCAGACGCCCGCCCAGACCCACTTCAAGCACCACAGCATCAAGCGCGGACTGTTGGAACAGCCAGAACGCCGCCAGGGTGCCCATTTCGAAGTAAGTCAGGGAAGTGTCGCCGCGGCCCGCCTCGACCGCAGCAAAGGCTTCGCACAGCTGGGCGTCAGTGGCTTCGACGCCATTGAGTTGCACCCGCTCGTTATAACGCAGCAGGTGCGGAGAATTGTAGACGCCAACGCTCAGGCCCTGCGCACGCAGCAACGAAGCCACGAACGCGCAGGTCGAACCCTTGCCGTTGGTGCCGGTGACCGTGATCACCCGAGGCGCCGGCTGGCCCAGCCCCATGCGGGACGCTACCTGTTGCGAACGCTCCAGGCCCATGTCGATGGCCGAAGGATGCAACTGCTCGAGGTAGGCGAGCCATTCACCAAGGGTGCGCTGGGTCATACGTTGGCAGGCACCGGCGGAACCACGATCGGCTCGATCGGCGCGGCGACGAACTTCGGCGTCGGCTTGCCAGTCATCTGTGCCAGCAGGTTACCCAGACGCGGGCGCAGCTCCTGACGGTGAATGATCATGTCGATTGCACCGTGCTCCAGCAGGAATTCGCTGCGCTGGAAGCCTTCCGGCAGTTTTTCGCGCACGGTCTGCTCGATTACCCGCGGACCGGCGAAGCCGATCAGGGCTTTCGGTTCGCCAACGATGACGTCACCGAGCATCGCCAGACTGGCGGAAACGCCGCCGTAGACCGGGTCGGTCAGTACGGAGATGAACGGAATGCCTTCTTCACGCAGGCGCGCCAGCACGGCCGAGGTCTTGGCCATCTGCATCAGCGAGATCAGCGCTTCCTGCATGCGCGCGCCACCGGAAGCGGCGAAGCAGATCATCGGGCAGCGGTTTTCCAGTGCGTAGTTGGCAGCGCGCACGAAGCGCTCACCGACGATGGCGCCCATGGAACCGCCCATGAAGTTGAATTCGAATGCCGAAACCACTACCGGCATGCCCAGCAGGGTACCGCTGACCGAGATCAGCGCATCTTTCTCGCCGGTCTGCTTCTGCGCAGCGACCAGGCGGTCCTTGTACTTCTTGCCGTCGCGGAATTTCAGACGGTCAACCGGCTCCAGGTCAGCACCCAGTTCGTTGCGGCCTTCCGGATCGAGGAAGATGTCGATACGCGCACGTGCGCCGATGCGCATGTGGTGGTTGCACTTGGGGCAAACGTCCAGGGTCTTTTCCAGCTCCGGACGGTACAACACCGCCTCGCAGGACGGGCATTTGTGCCACAGACCTTCAGGCACCGAGCTCTTCTTGACCTCCGAGCGCATGATCGAAGGGATCAGTTTGTCTACTAACCAGTTGCTCATGCTTTCTTTCTCCAGTACCGGCGGCCCGAACGCTCTGGTTCGCAGCCCCGCGTATGCCCTTGAGCTAAATTCATGTGTGTGGCGATGGTTGCTGAACAGTCGCGGTCAGCGCGGAACATGACCTGCGTACGATTCAGCAACCCTCAGCCGCGCCTGCTTTGTGCAAGTGCATTGATGGACGGCGGCAGACTGCCAGCCGTCACATCGACGATGTATTGCCGCGCACCGCGTTGATGAATGCGCGAATCTTGTGGTGATCCTTGATGCCTTTGCTCGCTTCTACCCCGCCGCTGACATCCACCGCGTAGGGCTTGACCCGTGCTACCGCGTCGGCAACGTTATCCGGCGTCAGGCCGCCGGCCAGAATCAGCGGCTTGCTCAGGTGTTGCGGAATCAGTGACCAGTCAAACGCCTCGCCGGTTCCGCCGGGCACCCCTTCGACATAGGTGTCGAGCAGTACGCCACTGGCGCCGGGAAAGGCATCGCAGGCAGCGGCAATGTCATCGCCAGCCTTGACCCGCAGCGCTTTGATGTATGGACGATGCCAGCCTTCGCACTCCTGCGCGCTTTCATCGCCATGGAATTGCAGCAGATCCAGCGGCACCGCATCGAGGATTTCTCCCAGCTCGCATCGACTGGCATTGACGAACAGCCCCACGGTAGTGACGAACGGCGGCAACGCCTTGATGATCGCCCGCGCCTGCTGCACGTTCACCGCTCGCGGGCTCTTGGCGTAAAACACCAGACCGATCGCATCGGCGCCGGCTTCGACGGCGGCCAGCGCATCTTCGATGCGGGTAATGCCGCAGATCTTGCTGCGAACAGCTGACATGTCAGGAAAACCTCAAGGCAAAATCCGAAAACGTCCCGGATGGTAACAAAAGCGTTCGACAGCGTCAGCCGTCAAGTTCGGAGAAACCCGTAAGGAAATGTGGCCCGATAAAGCGCTCGGGTAACGGGAATTCGTCGTGGTACTCGACCTGCACCAGATAGAGCCCATATGGATGCGCCGTCACCCCGCCGGAGCGACGCTCGCGACTCTCCAGCACTTCTTTCATCCACTCCACGGGGCGCTCCCCGGCACCAATGGTCATCAGCACACCGGCAATGTTGCGCACCATATGATGCAGGAACGCGTTGGCACGAATGTCGAGCACGATCATCTTGCCGTGACGGGTCACGCGCAGGTGATGCATCTTTTTGATCGGTGACTTGGCCTGGCACTGACCAGCCCGGAACGCGCTGAAATCGTGGGTACCGATCAGGTACTGCGCGGCCTCGGCCATACGCTCGGCGTCGAGCGGACGGTGATTCCAGGTGATTTCTTCATTGAGGTGCGCCGGGCGGATCTGATCGTTGTAGATCACATAGCGATAACGCCGGGCAATGGCTTTGAACCGAGCATGAAAATGTGCCGGCATGACCCTGGCCCAACTGACGCTGATGTCGTGGGGCAGATTGATGTTGGCGCCCATGACCCAGGCTTTCAGCGAGCGATCAACCTGGGTGTCAAAGTGCACCACTTGGCCGCAGGCATGCACGCCGGCGTCGGTACGCCCGGCGCATTGCAGGGAAACCGGTGAATTGGCGACTTTCGACAGGGCTTTTTCAAGCTCTTCCTGCACCGTCGCCACACCGGTCAACTGACGCTGCCAGCCGCTGTAGCGCGAGCCTTTGTACTCAACGCCCAGCGCGACGCGGTAAAAGCCATCGGGCGCCATTTCGGCGACCGGGTTATCTATGTTTGCCAAGGTGGGACAGCCTGCTGATTCTGCAAAGGCGGGCATTATAAGGTGGTGGGCCGGGGATGCCAGAGTTCTCTATCGGCAGTACCGCCGCCTTCGCGAGCAGGCTCGCTCCCACATTTGCAATGCATCCCACTGTGGGAGCGAGCCTGCTCGCGAAAGCAATCGATCAGACACCGCCGAATCCGGCACCAACAAAAACGGCAGCCCCACCGGGCTGCCGCTTGTTGTTTACCGCTGAACTTACGCCAGGTTGGAAAGCATTTCCTTGGCCTCGCCCCGCTGCTTCTCGTCACCCTCGGTCAACACTTCGTTGAGGATGTCGCGCGCACCGTCGGCGTCGCCCATGTCGATGTAGGCCTGGGCCAGATCGAGTTTGGTCGCCGCTTCGTCGGTGCCGGCGAGGAAGTCGAAATCGTCTTCGCCCAGATCGTCACCCATCGCCGCGTCCGCTTCGGTGAAGCTCGGTTCGGCCATGCTCTGCGACAGGCGATCCAGCTCGGCATTGACGTCGTCCAGCTCGGCCGCGAAGGCATCCGGCTCAGCAGCCGGATTGCTGTCCATTTCGTCCGCCAGCGACAGGTCGAAATCAGCTGGCAGCTCCAGATCGTCCTGCGGCACGTCAGCGACAACCGGCGTCTCGACCGGCGGCAAGTCCTTCACGCCGTCGTCCAGATCCAGCAGGAAGTCATCTTCAGCCAACGTGGCCGGCGATGGTTCGGCGCCGAGATCCATATCCAGATCGAAGTCCGACAGATCGTCGAGATTGTCTTTCATCTCGGTCTGTTCCTGCAGCACCGAGGCGAAGCTCAGATCGTCTTCGGCCGGAAACGCGTCGAGCTCGACCGGCGCTTCTGGCTCGGCCACTGGTGCAGGATCGACCGGGGTGATGTTGTCGAGATCGTCCAGACTCAAATCGAACGCAGTGTCGAGGTCGTCAGCAGGGGTCTCGGGCGCTTGCGGCTCGTCTTGCAGCAGTTCCTTGACGTACTGCGCGTCCAGCTCGGCAGCGACGGCGGCAGCCGCCAGTCCACCGGCAGCAACCACGGCCATGGCCGGGAAGCGGCTTTTCAGTGCTTCGACCTTGGCGAAGTTATCGCCATTGGCCACGAGTTGACGCTCCTGCGCGACGAACGCATCGCGGTCGCCCTGCTGACCGTAGACTTCCATCAACTTCAGGCGCAGATCGCTGCGTTCCGGCTCAAGGCTGACGCCCTCTTCCAACAGCGCGGAGGCCTGATTGAGGCGACCGGCATTGATGTGCGATTGCGCTTTGTCGAGCACATCGTCCGAACGCTCGCCGGCCGGGGCCACCAGAGGCGCGGCGATAGGCGTGGCCATCACCACCGGAGCAACGACCGGTGCAGGGGTTGGCGCAGGCGCTGGAGCTGGAGCTGGAGCTGGCGTATTGAGTTTGACGCTGGCCGCCGGGGTTTCCAGACCAGAGAAGCTGCTTTCCGGCAGATCCTGCTCAGCAGAGAACTCTTGCTCTTCAGCCAGAGCGCGGGCCATGCGCAGGTGCTTTTCAGCTTCCTGCTGGGCTTTGCGACGACGCGCCAGCAGCAACAGCAGAAGCAGCAGAACCACCGCACCGCCGCCGATCAGGCCGAGCAGAATCGGATTGGTCAGCAGTTCATTGAAGGCTTTGTCGTCATCGGCGGCAGCAGGCGTGGTTTCAACCACCGGCTCGACGACTGGCTCAACCGGGGTTTCCGCTGGCGGCGCGATGGCCGACTCTGGAGTCGGTGAAGCCGCTGCGGCGTCGGCCGGGGTGGCTGGCGGTGTTGCGGCCAGTTCGGCAGTGATCGCCGGCACCGGCGGCACAGCAGCGGTGGCGCCAGGCGCAGCGCCGGCGCCGTCGGCCTGCATCTTCGCCAGTTGATTGTTCTTCAGCTCGATCAGCTTTTGCAGCTTGTCCAACTGGCTCTGCAGATCCGCCATGCGGCTTTTCAGTTCCTCGTTGTCACGACGGGTCGTGTCGAGGTTTTCCTGAGCGATTGCCAGTTTGTTGCTCAGCGCCTTGGCGTCGCCGGCCGGGCCTTTCGCACCGGGCCTGGCGCTTTCCGCCGAGACCAGGCTCAGGTTGTCCTGAGTGTTGGCCGCTGCACCGGTATTGCCACGGCCACGATTGGTCGCATCCAACTGCTGCTGACCGGTGCCAGGCTTGGCCACGTAACGACGGCCCTGACGCCAGGCTTCGTTCTGCGCCGCCACTTCAGCGATGGCTGCCGACTGCGGCAGCGCCGTGCTTTGTACCGGGTCCGGCAGACGCAGCACCTGACCGGTTTTCAGACGGTTGATGTTGCCGTCGATAAAGGCATTTGGATTGAGCGCCTGAATCGCCAGCATGGTCTGCTGCACCGAGCCGCCGTTGCGCGCCTTCGCGGCGATTTCCCACAGGGTGTCGCGCGGCGTGGTGGTGTATTGATTGCGATGGGTGGCGCCAGTGGTTGGCGCGGTGATGGTCTGCGACGGCGCCGGTTGCGCGGCGGCGTCAGCGGTCTGCGGCGAGAACTTCGACGGATCGAGCAGCACGCTGTAATCACGCAGCAGGCGGCCATTGGGCCACATCACCTGCACGAGGAACTTCACCATCGGTTCCGACAGCGGTTGGCTCGAGGTCACGCGCAACACGCTTTTGCCGCTGGCGTTGAGTACCGGGGTGAACGTCAGATCATTGAGAAAGGCCTGACGATCAACGCCGGCCTTGGCGAAATCTTCAGGGGAAGCCAGGCTCGGCACCACCTCGGCGGCGGTGAGATCCTTGACGTCGAGCAGCTCGATTTCAGCCACCAACGGCTGGTTCAGGGTCGACTTCAGGGTCAGCTCCCCGAGCCCGAGGGCATGCGCCATACCGGAGGACAGCGCCGAGGCGGCCGCTATTGCTAACACCAGTTTGCGAACTTGAACCATAGCCTCATCCTTTGTTTGAACGTTCCTCGGCCAGCGAGAAGCTTTTGAATACCGCTGCCGTAAGGCATTGCGCGCGACGACGGGGGTCGCCGCGCGCGATCATTTCGGTGCTGCCCCGGAAAGTCCCGGAGGGTGACTCGTCATCGACGCGCTTCGGGCAAGCATAGCGCTCACCTAGAATCAGTCGACAAATTGTTGCCAAGTATCTTTTACAGCAGGTCTTTTATCAACAACTCAGCCAGTTGCACGGCATTGAGCGCCGCGCCTTTGCGTACGTTATCTGACGTCAGCCAAAGATTTAGTTCCGCCGGGTCGTCGACGCCAGTGCGTACGCGGCCGACGTAGACCACGTCCTGCCCCACCGCATCGCCGACCGCGGTCGGATAATCGCCGGCCTCGACCAGCTCGATGCCCGGTGCAGCCTCGAGCGCGGCGTTGACTTTTTCCAGGTCAACAGCGCTGCCCGACTGCAAGGTCACGCTAAAGCTATCGCCAAAAAACACCGGGGCTTGAACGCAAGTGGCAGAAATCTTCAATAAAGGTTTTGCCAGCACCTGGCGCAACTCGCGCACCAGACGCTTTTCCAGCAGCGTGTGGCCCTGCGCATCAGGCGTACCGACTTGCGCCAGCAGGTTGAACGCCATCTGCCGATCAAAGAAGGTCGGCTCCAGCGGACGCATGTTCAGCAGCTCGGCAGTCTGCCGCGCGAGCTCGGTTACCGCCTCGCGACCTTGCGCAGAAACGGCCAGGTTGGCGGTGACGTTGACGTATTGCAGATCGAGCAGATCAAGCAACGGCGCCAGCACCACGGCAAGCGTAGTGGCCGACGGGCTTGGGCTGCTGACCTGGAACGGGCTTTTCAGACTGGCGAGAATATCGCCATTGGCCTCGGGCACCACCTGCGGCGCCTGATCGGCAGGCAACGCGCCGGACAGGTCGATCAACGAGCAACCGGCAGCATGGGCGCGGGCGGCGTAACTCAGCGACACCGCAGCGCCAGCGGCGAAGAACACCAGTCTGACCTTGCTGAAATCGAACTCGTCGACCTCGCGCACGCGGACGTTTTTGTTGCGGAACAGCACCGAGCTGCCGGCCGATTCGCTGCTGGCCAGCAGGTGCAGATTGCCGACCGGGAAGTCGCGCTCTTCGAGAATCTGTACGAGGGTTTCGCCGACAGTACCGGTGGCGCCGATAACGGCGATATCGAAAGTCTGGGTCATGGAGCTACCTCTGGCAAAACGGGGGGAGCGGCACTTTACCGGGTGGGTGGCGCACAGGCAATTTCTGCGGGATTTGCGGCGGCTGTGCCGGCCCTTTCGCGAGCAGGCTCGCTCCCACAGGGACCGCATTTCAATGTGGGAGCGAGCCTGCTCGCAAAAAAGGCGGCACAGATACCGGAGAAATCCTTGGCATAAAAAAACCCGCACCTCTCACAAGGCACGGGCTCTTTCATTGCTTCAAGCGATCAACGCTCCAGCAGGATCCGCAGCATGCGGCGCAGCGGTTCGGCCGCGCCCCACAGCAGTTGGTCGCCGACGGTGAAGGCACCGACGAATTGCGAACCCATATTCAGCTTGCGCAGACGACCGACCGGTACATTCAGGGTGCCGGTAACCTTGGTCGGGCTCAGCTCCTGCATGCTGATCTCGCGGTTGTTCGGCACCAGTTTGACCCAAGGGTTGTGCTGGCTGATCAGCCCTTCGATATCAGCGATCGGTACGTCTTTGTTCAGCTTGATGGTCAGCGCCTGGCTGTGGCAGCGCATGGCGCCGATGCGCACGCAGATGCCGTCGACCGGGATCGGGCTCTTGAAGCGACCGAGGATCTTGTTGGTCTCGGCCTGGGCCTTCCACTCTTCGCGGCTCTGGCCGTTCGGCAACTCCTTGTCGATCCACGGGATCAGGCTGCCGGCCAGCGGTACACCGAAGTTTTCGGTCGGGTACGCTTCGCTGCGCATGGCTTCGGCCACGCGACGGTCGATGTCGAGGATCGCGCTGGCCGGATCGGCCAGTTGATCGGCGACAGCGGCGTGCGTCGCGCCCATCTGCTTGATCAGTTCACGCATATTCTGCGCGCCGGCACCGGAGGCCGCCTGATAGGTCATGGCGCTCATCCACTCGACCAGACCGGCCTCGAACAGACCGCCCAGGCCCATCAGCATCAGGCTGACGGTGCAGTTGCCGCCGATGTAGTTCTTGGTGCCCGCGTCCAGCTGCTGGTCGATGACCTTGCGGTTGACCGGGTCGAGAATGATCACCGCGTCATCGTTCATGCGCAGGCTCGACGCCGCGTCGATCCAGTAACCCTGCCAGCCGGCTTCACGCAGCTTGGGGAATACTTCGCTGGTGTAGTCGCCGCCCTGGCAGGTCAGGATCACGTCGAGGGTCTTCAGCTCGTCAATGCTGTAAGCGTCCTTGAGCGGAGCAATGTCCTTGCCCACGGACGGGCCTTGGCCACCGACATTGGACGTGGTGAAAAACACCGGCTCGATAAGATCGAAATCCTGCTCTTCCAGCATCCGCTGCATGAGCACGGAACCGACCATCCCGCGCCAACCGATCAGACCTACACGTTTCATCGCAACTACACCTTCTTGAAAAGTGGGCCGCTGCTTTGTATTGAATTTCGCAGCGGGCCCGAGAGATTACAGATTCCGCAGCGCGGCGACTACTGCGTCGCCCATTTCCTGCGTACCGACTTTGGTACAACCGGCCGAGTGGATGTCACCGGTGCGCAAGCCCTGATCGAGCACGACGCTGACGGCTTTTTCGATGGCATCGGCAGCGTCGTGCAGATTGAAGCTGTAACGCAGCATCATCGATACCGACAGGATCGTCGCCAGCGGGTTGGCAATGCCTTTGCCAGCGATGTCCGGCGCCGAACCGTGGCACGGCTCGTACATGCCCTTGTTGTTGGAGTCCAGCGAGGCCGACGGCAGCATGCCGATCGAACCGGTGAGCATCGACGCTTCGTCGGAGAGGATGTCGCCGAACATGTTGTCGGTGACGATCACGTCGAACTGCTTGGGTGCGCGCACCAGTTGCATGGCGGCGTTGTCGACGTACATGTGGCTCAGTTCGACTTCCGGGTAATCTTTGGCCACCTGCTCGACCACTTCGCGCCACAACTGGCTGGATGCCAGGACGTTGGCCTTGTCCACCGAGCAGAGCTTCTTGCCACGAACCATGGCCATGTCGAAACCGACACGGGCGATGCGGCGGATTTCGCTTTCGCTGTACGGCAGGGTGTCGTAGGACTGACGCTCGCCGTTGTCCAGCGTACGGGTGCCACGCGGCGCGCCGAAGTAAATGCCGCCGGTCAGCTCACGGACGATGAGGATGTCCAGGCCGGCAACGATTTCCGGCTTCAGGCTCGACGCATCGGCCAGTTGCGGATAGAGGATCGCCGGACGCAAGTTGCCGAACAGGCCCAGTTGCGCGCGAATTTTCAGCAGGCCGCGCTCAGGGCGGATGTCACGCTCGATGGTGTCCCATTTCGGCCCACCGACAGCGCCCAGCAGCACAGCGTCGGCAGCGCGGGCGCGATCAAGGGTTTCGTCGGCCAGCGGCACGCCATGCTTGTCGATGGCCGCGCCACCGATCACGTCGTGGCTCAGCTCGAAGCCCAGGCTGTACTTGTCATTGGCCAATTCCAGCACCTTGACCGCTTCGGCCATGATTTCCGGACCAATACCGTCACCCGGGAGAATCAGAATCTGCTTGCTCATGCTTTCCTCGTGTCTTCAAGCGGTGCGCCAGTGAACGGCGCGCCGGGAAAAATTCTTATCGCTCAGCCATCAGTACGATCACATCGGTACTGAACGAGCCGTCGGCATCAATTTCGAAATATTCACCCACTTCGTTGCCCATCGACTGCTGCAACTGGCGGATCGCCGCGCGCATCACCTCAGGTGTGCGCATGCGCTCGACCCAACTGCTGTACTCCAGACGCAGGCGCTGACGGGTGGTACTGCGCACATGCAGTCCGGCCTCGCTGACCTGGCGCAGCCACTCGGCGGCGGAGTAGTCGCGCACGTGGCTGGTGTCGCGCAGCACTTCAACGCTTTGCAGGTAAGTGTCGAACAACGGACTGCCTGGTGACAACACATCAACGAACGCCGCCACCCCGCCCGGCTTCAGCACCCGGCGCACCTCGCGCAAGGCCAGACCGAGGTCGCTCCAGTGATGCGCCGAATAGCGGCTGAACACAAAATCGAACTCACCATCGACGAACGGCAAGCGCTCGGCAGGGCCGTTGACGGTAATGATGTTGCTCAAGCCGCGATCGACGGCAGCGCCGGCAACCACATCAAGCATTTGCTGCGACAGGTCGTAAGCCACCACCTCCCTGACCAGCGGCGCCACATGAAAGCTGACATGACCGGCGCCACACCCCAGATCCAGCACCCGCGCACCACCCTGCCCGGCCAGTTCAGCCTGTAGCAGCGCGAATTCGCTGCCTTGGGCGTGAACCGCGCTGCTCAGGTAAGCGGCGGCCTGTTCGCCGAATTGCTTCTGGACGACCTGGGTGTGCTGGGCGGTGCTGGTCATGGATCACATCCTGTAAGCAGTGTTATTTGAAATACATTCCCTGTGGGAGCGAGCCTGCTCGCGAAGAGGCCCGCCCTGACTACATCAATCCCGAATCAAGCGTCGCGAAACAACCACGGCTGACTAACCCGATGCTTGGCTTCGAACGTCGCAATCGCATCGCCGTCCTGCAAGGTCAGGCCGATATCGTCAAGACCATTGAGCAGGCAGTGCTTGCGAAACGCATCGATTTCGAAGCTGTACACCTTGCCATCCGGGCGGGTCACGGTCTGCGCTTGCAGGTCGATCTGCAATTGATAACCCGGCTCGGCTTCAACCTGCTTAAACAGTTCATCAACTTCTGCATCGCTGAGGATGATCGGCAGCAGGCCGTTCTTGAAACTGTTGTTGAAGAAGATGTCGGCGTAACTCGGCGCGATGATGCTGCGGAAACCGTACTCTTCCAGCGCCCACGGCGCGTGTTCACGGCTCGAGCCGCAGCCGAAGTTCTCGCGGGCGAGCAATACGCTGGCACCCTGATAACGCTCGGCGTTAAGGACGAAATCCTTGTTCATCGGCCGCCTGGAGTTGTCCTGGTACGGCTGGCCGACATCCAGATAACGCCACTCGTCGAACAGGTTCGGACCGAAACCGGTGCGCTTGATCGACTTCAAGAACTGCTTGGGAATGATCTGATCGGTGTCGACGTTGGCACGATCCAGAGGCGCGACAAGACCAGTGTGCTGAGTAAATGCCTTCATCTTTACTGTGCTCCTTGGATCAATTCACGAACGTCGATGAAACGGCCGTTCACTGCTGCCGCCGCTGCCATCGCCGGGCTGACCAGGTGGGTACGGCCACCGGCGCCCTGACGGCCTTCGAAGTTACGGTTGGACGTCGAGGCGCAATGCTCGCCGGACTCCAAACGGTCCGGGTTCATCGCCAGGCACATCGAGCAACCCGGCTCACGCCATTCGAAACCGGCCTCGAGGAAAATCTTGTCCAGCCCTTCGGCTTCCGCCTGCGCCTTGACCAGACCCGAGCCCGGCACGACGATCGCCTGCTTGATGGTCGAGGCCACCTTGCGGCCCTTGGCGATCACCGCAGCGGCGCGCAAGTCTTCGATGCGCGAGTTGGTGCAGGAACCGATGAATACGCGATCAAGCTGAATGTCGGTGATCGCCTGATTGGCGGTCAAACCCATGTATTTCAAGGCGCGGACAATCGAGTCGCGCTTGACCAGATCCATTTCCTTGGCCGGATCCGGCACATTCTGATCCACGGCCAAGACCATTTCAGGCGAAGTGCCCCAGCTGACTTGCGGCTTGATTTGCGCGGCGTCGAGCTCGACCACGGTGTCGAACTTGGCATCGGCATCGGAAACCAGGTCTTTCCAGGCTTCGACGGCCATGTCCCACTGCTCGCCTTTCGGCGCGAATGGACGACCTTTGACGTAGTCGATGGTCTTCTGATCCGCCGCCACCAGGCCGACGCGGGCGCCGGCTTCGATGGACATGTTGCAGATGGTCATGCGGCCTTCAACGGACAGATCGCGGATCGCGCTGCCGGCAAATTCGATGGCGTGGCCGTTACCACCGGCGGTGCCGATCTTGCCGATCACCGCGAGAACGATGTCCTTGGCGGTCACGCCGAACGGCAATTGCCCTTCAACGCGCACCAGCATGTTTTTCATTTTCTTCGCGACGAGGCACTGCGTGGCGAGGACGTGCTCGACCTCGGAGGTGCCGATGCCGTGGGCCAACGCACCGAATGCGCCGTGGGTCGAGGTGTGCGAGTCACCGCAGACCACGGTCATGCCCGGCAAGGTCGCGCCCTGCTCCGGACTGATCACGTGAACGATGCCCTGACGCACGTCGTTCATCTTGAATTCGACGATGCCGTATTCATCGCAGTTGTCGTCGAGGGTCTGCACCTGCAAACGCGAAACCTGATCGGCAATGGCTTCGATGCCGCCCTTGCGCTCCGGAGTGGTCGGTACGTTGTGATCCGGGGTCGCAATGTTGGCATCGATGCGCCAAGGCTTGCGTCCGGCCAGACGCAAGCCTTCGAAAGCTTGCGGCGAAGTCACTTCGTGGATGATGTGACGATCGATGTAGATCAGCGCCGAGCCATCGTCGCGCTGCTTGACCAAATGCGAATCCCAGAGCTTGTCGTAGAGCGTTTTGCCGGCCATCAGACGGTTCCTCATCAGCTTGTTTCTATGCCTTGGGCTTATCGATAACCCTTTGGCTTGTGAGGCCGATCCTATGGGGTTAGATTAAATAACTCAAATTCATATTTTTTATGCTTTCGATAACCAACTGGAATGCGACATGGACTTGGCTAACCTCAACGCTTTTATTGCCATCGCCGAGACCGGCAGCTTCTCCGGCGCTGGCGAACGCCTTCATCTGACCCAACCGGCGATCAGCAAGCGCATCGCCGGTCTTGAGCAGCAATTGAAGGTGCGCCTGTTCGACCGCTTGGGCCGTGAAGTCGGCCTGACCGAGGCCGGTCGTGCCCTGCTGCCACGGGCTTATCAGATTCTCAACGTGCTCGACGACACCCGCCGCGCCCTGACCAACCTGACCGGCGAGGTCAGCGGTCGCCTGACGCTGGCCACCAGTCACCACATCGGCCTGCACCGCTTGCCGCCTCTATTAAGGGAGTTCACCCGCCGCTACCCACAGGTTGCGCTGGATATTCAGTTTCTTGATTCGGAAGTGGCCTACGAGGAAATTCTCCACGGCCGTGCAGAACTGGCAGTTATCACGCTGGCGCCGGAGCCGCACACGCTGGTCAAAGCCACCCCGGTTTGGGACGACCCGCTGGATTTTGTCGTGGCGCCGGAGCATTCGCTGATCAACAACGGTGCCGTCAGTCTGGCGGACATCGCCGGCCATCCGGCGGTTTTCCCCGGCGGCAACACCTTTACCCACCACATCGTCCAGCGTTTGTTCGAAGCCCAGGGCCTGACGCCGAACATCGCCATGAGCACCAACTACCTGGAAACCATCAAGATGATGGTCTCCATCGGCCTGGCCTGGAGCGTGCTGCCGCGCACCATGCTCGACGAACAAGTGGCAAGCATCGCATTGCCGGGCATACAGCTCACTCGCCAGCTAGGCTATATCTTGCACACCGAACGGACGCTATCGAATGCAGCACGAGCCTTCATGGCTTTGCTGGACGCACAAATCGATCGGCCAGGGACTCCGGCCTGACTTGTGCTACTCCTATAGAGCCGCTCCTGTGCCTAACGCCACTCAGCTCAAGGCCCGCTGACAATGCCGAAATCTGTTGACCGAACTCCGCCGATGCCGCGAATCCAGGCTGTCGATCCGCGCCATTCCGAGCAGAGCTGGGAAAGCGCGCCGCAATTGCTCGCCGCGCTCAACGGCGCGCGGCTCGGTGCCTGGTATTGGGACATCGAGCGTGGGCAGATCAGCTGGTCGCGGGGCACCCAGGCGTTGTTCGGTTTCGATCCACGGCAGCCGTTGCCCGCCGATTTGGAATACCTCGACCTGTTGCCGCCGGAGGACCGCGCGAAAACCGTGCGCGCCTTCCACGCGGTCATCGCCGGCGCGCCGCTGGAGCAGGCGATGCATCACCGCATCCGCTGGCCCGACGGCAGCCTGCACTGGCTGGAGATCAGCGGCAGCCTGCTGCCAGACAAGAACGGCCGGCCCCGAATGATCGGGGTGATTCGCGAAATCACCCACCAACGCCAGCGCGAGCAGGCCCTGAGCAGTTCGGAGAAACGTTTCGCGACACTTTTCCACCTGTGCCCGAACATGGTTCTGCTGACCCGTCAGGATGACGGTCTGATCAGCGAGGCCAACCAGTATTTCGAAAGCCTGTTCGGCTGGCCGGTGCAAAGCGCAATCGGCCGCACCACCCTGGAACTGGGCCTGTGGGTGCACCCCGAGCAACGCGCCGAACTGGTGAAGAAAACCAAAGCCAAGGGCGAGCTGATCAGCATGGAAGTGCAGTTTCGCGCCAGCAATGGCCAAGTGCACGACGGCATCCTCAGCGCGCAGAAGGTCGAGCTCGAGGGCCAGCCCTATCTGCTCAGCACGTTTCTCGACACCACTGAACGCAAAGCCGCCGAACTGGCCTTGAAGGACAGCCAGGAACGCCTCGACCTGGCGCTGGATTCGGCGCAACTCGGCACCTGGGACTGGCACATCCCCAGCGGCATGCTTTACGGCTCGGCGCGCGCTGCGCAATTGCACGGGCTGGAGCCGATTCCATTCCATGAATCATTCGAGGAGTTTTTCGAAGGCGTGCCGGGCGAGGAACGCGACAGCATGCGCGACGCCTACCGCAGCCTGCGCGAAGGCCCCGCCGGCAATTATCAACTGACCTACCGCGTGCAATTGCCTGACGGCAGCTCGCGCTATCTGGAAAGCCGCGCGCGTCTCTATCGCGACGACAACGGCGCACCGCTGCGCATGGCCGGTACGTTGCTGGACATCACCGATCAGGTCGAGCGCGAACAGCGTCTGGTCGCCTCGGAAGAGAAATTCGCCACGCTGTTTCAGGTCAGCCCCGATCCGATCTGCGTCACGCGCCAGGAAACCGGGGAGTTCATCGAGATCAATTCCAGCTTCAGCCAGACCTTTGGCTGGAGCGCCGCCGATGTGATTGGCCACACCGCCGAGGAAATCGGCCTGTGGGACGCCTCGGCGAAAAGTCTGCAACGCATCGAACGGGTGATTCGCGAACAAGGCCTGAGCAACGTGGCCATTCTCGTCCAGCACAAGGACGGCCAGTCGCTGACCTGCGTGATTTCCAGCCGGCAGATCAGCGTCGGCGATCAGCCGTGCATCGTCACCACCCTGCGCGACATCACCCAGCAACAACGCTCGGAAGCAGCGCTGAAGGCCAGCGAAGAAAAATTCGCCAAGGCGTTTCACTCCAGCCCCGACGCCATCACCATCACCGAGCGCGACACCGGGCGTTATCTGGAGGTCAACGACGGTTTCTGTCGCCTTACCGGCTACCGCGCTGACGAAGTGGTGGGCAAAACCGTTTATCAGGTGGGGATCTGGGCCGAAGAGAAACAGCGCTCGACCTTACTCGCCGAGTTACAGATCAAGGGCCGCGTGCATCATCAGGAAATGCTCGGGCGCAACAAGCGCGGCGAGTTGCTCACGGTGGAAGTCTCGGTCGAGCCGATCACCCTCAATGAAACCGCGTGCCTGCTGCTGACCGCGCGCGACGTCAGCCTGTTGAAGAACGCCGAAGCGCAGATTCGTCACCTGGCCTATCACGACCCGCTGACCAACCTGCCCAACCGCGCCCTGCTGATGGATCGCCTGAGTCAGCAGATCGCCCTGCTCAAGCGCCACAATCTGCGCGGCGCCTTGCTGTTTCTCGACCTCGATCACTTCAAGCACATCAACGATTCCCTCGGCCACCCGGTCGGCGACACCGTGCTGAAAATCATCACCGCGCGGCTCGAAGCCAGCGTGCGCATGGAAGACACGGTGGCGCGCCTCGGTGGCGATGAGTTTGTGGTGTTGCTCAGCGGCCTCGAAGGTTCGCGCAGTGAAGTCAGCGAGCAAGTGCGCGCGCTGGCTGACACCATTCGCGAACTGCTCTCGGAGCCGATGTTCCTCGATGGCCAGCGCCTGCAAGTGACGCCGAGCATTGGCGTCGCGCTGATTCCCGATCACGGCTCGACCCCCACCGACCTGCTCAAACGCGCCGACATCGCCCTGTACCGGGCCAAGGATTCCGGGCGCAACACCACGCAGATGTATCACAACACCATGCAGAAAGCGGCCAGCGAGCGCCTGCGCATGGAGACCGACCTGCGCCTGGCGCTGTCGCGCGGCGAGTTCAATGTGCACTTTCAGCCGCAAGTCGATGCCCGCGACAACCGCATCATTGGCGCCGAAGCCCTGGTGCGCTGGAATCATCCCGAACTCGGCGCGCAATCGCCCACCGAGTTCATCAAGGTACTGGAAGACAGCGGCCTGATTCTCGAAGTCGGCACGTGGATCCTCGATGAAGCCTGCAACGCCTTCAAACAACTGATCGCGTTGAAACTGGTCGACCCGCTCAACTTCAGCCTGTGCGTGAACATCAGCCCCCGGCAGTTCCGCCAGAACGATTTCGTCGAACGCATCGAACACAGCATGACCAGCCACGGCCTGCCCTGCTCGCTGCTGAAACTGGAAATCACCGAAGGCATCGTCATCCAGAATCTGGAAGACACCATCAGCAAAATGCGCCGCCTGAAAAAGCTCGGCGTGAGCTTCGCCATGGACGACTTCGGCACCGGTTATTCGTCGCTGACTTATTTGAAGCGTCTGCCTGTAGACACTTTGAAAATCGATCAGTCGTTCATCCGCGATGCGACCACCGATTCCAATGTCGCGGAGATCATTCGCGCAATTGTCGCGATGGCCCGCAGCCTGGAATTGGAAGTGATTGCCGAAGGCGTGGAGACGCCAGCGCAACTGGCGTTTCTGCAAGGGCTGGAATGCCATTTGTATCAGGGTTATCTGCACAGTCGGCCAGTGGGGTTGGAGGATCTGAAAAAACTGCTGCCCTGAATCGGTGGTCGCACAGCCTGGCAACAGAGCAACAATTGCCACGGTTTGCGTCAGCCTGTAGGGTCGCGTTTTTTGCGCCGCTTCGAGATCAACCATGCAGGATGCATCCCTTCCCCGCCCGGCCCTGCTGGGCATCGACCTTGGCACCACCAACAGCCTGATCGCCGTCTGGCGTGAAGGCCGCGCCGAACTGATCCGCAACGCCCTCGGCGATGTGCTGACACCGTCGGTGGTCAGCCTTGATGAAGACGACACGATTCTGGTCGGCAAAGCCGCCCGCGCCCGCCTGACCACGCACCCGGAACGCACTGCCGCCGCGTTCAAGCGCTTCATGGGCAGCGACAGGCAAATCCAGCTCGGCTCTCGCCAGTTCAGCCCGGAAGAGTTGTCGGCGCTGGTACTTGGCTCACTCAAGCAAGACGCGGAAGCCTTTCTCGGCCAGGCGGTCACAGAAGCGGTCATTTCCGTACCGGCATATTTCAGTGACGAGCAGCGCAAGCGCACGTTGTTCGCCGCCGAACTGGCCGGGCTGTCCGTGACGCGCCTGATCAATGAACCGACCGCTGCCGCCATGGCGTACGGCCTGCACGAACAGAAGTTCGAACGCACGCTAATATTCGATCTCGGCGGCGGTACGTTCGACGTCACCGTGCTCGAATACGCATTGCCGCTGATCGAAGTGCACGCCTCCACCGGTGACAACTTTCTTGGCGGCGAAGACTTCACCGCCGCCCTGTTGCAGGCCTGCCTGAAACACTGGCAACTCACACCCTCAACGATCGATGCACAAGCCATGGCCAGCCTCGGTGATGCCCTGGAGCAGCTGAAGTGCAAACTCGGCGAAGGCGCGCAGCACTTGAGCTGGCGGTATGCCGAGCAGACATTCGAATGGGAACTGGATGAAGCCGCTGCAGTGAAAATATGGGAGCCGTTGCTGGCCCGCTTGCGCGCGCCGATCGAACAGGCTCTGCGCGATGCCCGACTGAAACCGCGCGACCTCGACAGCCTGGTGCTGGTCGGTGGCGCCACGCGCATGCCGGCGGTACAGCAAATGGTCGCCACGTTGTTTGGACGCCTGCCTTATCGGCATCTTGATCCGGACACCATCGTGGCTCTGGGCGCAGCGACGCAGGCAGCATGCAAGGCGCGGGATGGTGCGGTCGAGGAATTGATTCTGACGGATGTCTGTCCGTATACGCTGGGGATTTCGACCAATCGTGGCGAAGGCGTCAGTGGCGCGTTCTCGCCGATCATCGAACGTAACACGGTGATTCCAACGTCACGGGTGCAGCGTTACTCGACGACGTTTGCGCAACAGACTGAAATCCGGATCGCGGTGTATCAAGGGGAACGCCCGTGGGTACGCGACAATATCTTCATCGATTCTTTCGACATCCAGTTCACCCCTAGTGAGCAGCTGCAGAGCCTCGATGTGCGTTTCAGTTATGACATCAACGGCCTGCTGGAAGTAGACGTCACGCTTCTGGAAACCGGCGAACGTTACGGCCACAGCATCGACCGCAGCCCGACCGGACTGGATGAACAGGCGCGCAGAGACAGCCATGCCCGGCTCGCGACGCTCAAAGTTCACCCTCGCGACGCCCTGCCCAACCGCACCCTGCTCGCACGGCTGGAGCGAGCATGGATGCAAAGTCTGGGCGACGAGCGTGCGCGCATTGCCGAGTGGATGGACACCTTCAACACCGTGCTTGCCGGCCAGCAAGCCAGCGAAATCGCCAGCCACCGCTCAGCGCTGAATGATGCGCTGGATCAGATGCGTCTTTAACCGTTCAGTTGCCGTAAAGCAGCCTGCAACCCGCCGGACAACATATCTGCCCCACTGTCCGGCGGCACGCCATAGCGGTTAGGCAGTTTGTCTCCCGGAAAGCCGAACAACACCAGCGGCAGGAATGGCAGAAACGGCGACAATCCAAGAAATATCAGCAGTGTCGGTATGCCCCGGCCCATATCGTGCAACCGCCGTAGAACTGCCGCGAACAACAGCAGCACGCCAAGCAAAAAGATGACCATCCCGCCAATCGTCGTGCCCGTTATCAGCCCGGCTATTGGGGTTACCACTACGCATCCCAGGACCTGAGCGATGAAAGCCTTGCGCCCCAGCCGTGATCCGAGGCGCCAGAACGCTTTCGCTGGTACTGGCTGGACATCACTGTTGGCTAACAGCAACCGCTCCGACCACGACAGCAACGCGCACAGTGCCAAGCGCAAACCGACGCTGTTCTGCACGTCATCCTTACCCTGCTGCAGTTGCCGCAACACTCGCGTTTTCGGCACACCGGCAGCGCCGTAGCGAATCAAGCTTTTGAGCGCATCCAGCGCCTCATAGGCCAATAGTTTGTCGACACCGAAATCCGTCAACACCTTGCGCGGTGGCCACACCGGTTCGCCCTTGATCAGACCGTCGCGAAAGCCTTCGAACCAGTTATCCTCGCAACTGACCGCTTCAATCGACTGCAACAACGCCCGGTGCTGCTCGGCGCTCAGGCCTGGATCGTGGTAGAGCACGCCCCAGAACATCAACAAGCCCAGCAGGTCATCGCCGCACGCCGCACGGTCACTTTCGACGCAGGTGTAAAGCAGGGTATTGGCGGGCAGCCTGGCGCTGTCGAGAGCCTGCTCGACACTGAACAACTGTTGCACCAGCAAACCGTGCACAGGATCGTCACCCTGCAGCCAGCCGAGCAAACCGGCGCAATTGCCCTGCTCACGCAGCAAGCGCCGCAATAGCGGCTGCAGTCGGCTCAAAGGATGCGCAGGATTGAACGGCAAACGCTCCAGACACTGCGCATCAATCAATTGCAACCAGCGCTCGGGTTGTTCCAGCAATGCCAGAAAAAACACGGTTTGAGCGTGCCAATCCCAGATGGCCGCTCCCAACCCGATCGGCGGCAAACCTGTCGCGCGCCGACTCAACTGGAGCATGAGATCAAGCTCCGAGAGGTCATTGCCGTCTTTGACCGCACTCAGCTCGAACGCGTCGGCAATGCGTGCAAGCGCCGTGTCGCTATAGGGCCGTAAGCGCTGCAACCACAGACGACAAACCTTGTGCAGCGCACCTTCGGACAACGCGAGCGGCAATTGCGGTGAAAGTGTTTGCGAGTCAGTGAAAGCGCTCATGGCCTGCGCAACAGGCGCCTTGGCCAGCCAATGCAGATGTTGCCTGGCCTGATACTTCAGGCCGCTCAAAACCAGGCATTCCAGCGCGTCCACCGGCAGCGGTTCGTCGACAATCTGCTGCAACAAGGCCGAATCACCACGATGCAGCGCCCAGGCGTGCCGGTACAGACGCAGCAAACGGCTGTCGTGGTTTTCGCCGATCAACTGCGCGAGCAATGGCAACTCGTCGCCCGCCATGCGCCAATCAACAAAGCTTTGCGCCAGTGCATCAAGCTTGAGCCGTCCGACACCCAACCAACGGGTCAAGGTCTCGGGCCGTTGTGACGGACTGCCATACACTTGGCACTCAGCACCCAGTTCGTCCGGCCAAACGGCGCAGTCCTCCAGACGATCGAACGCCTGAATCAGCAACGGCAGAAAGGTCGGCTGACGCTTGGCACACAGCTCCAGCAAGCGACTCTCTGCCGCGGGATGGCGATGTTCGCTCCAGAGCCGAATCCAGCATGGAAACGCTTGATCGTCGTGCCCCAACAGACTGTACTGACACGCCAGCAGGTACAGCCAGTCGACGTTATCCGGCGCGGCATCGTGCTGTTCGGCACAGCATTGCAGGAACGTCGGCGCGCCCATCCCCGCTTGGGTGAACTGCACCAGCAACCGCTTGAGGTACGCGGCATCGTTGGGCAACGGCAAGCACGTGTGCCGACTGGCGAACTCGGCGAACTCGTGAAGCGGACGCTGAGTAAAGATGAAATCGAGGCTACGGGCATACCACAGCGACTCGGTCTGTGCCGGCTCTGACCAGGCGCTCATCAGATCCGTGTCGAACGGGTCGGGCGTCTTGATGCGCTGCAAAAAGCCTTCTACCGCTTGCGCATCGTCGAATGCCAGATCGAGCAATTGCTGGTCCCAGGCCATGCGCTGCGCCAACAGATTCGCACAACGGTAGGACAACGGACCGGCGCCGGACAGTCGGTGGTACAAGCCCCAGTTGAGGTCATCTAAAACCTCCAGTGACAATTCATCCAGCGTCCGGACGAATGCCTGCCACGCCGTGTGATTGAATCGTCGCGCGGGATCATCCAGCAGCGCACAGAAATCCAGGAAAGCTTGAGGCGCCCGAACGACATTGGCTTGTGCAGCGTCGATCTCGTCTCCAGCCTCTTCCTCCTCTTCACGGGCCAGACGCAGGGCACTCTCGTAGGCCATGCGTAGCGCTTGAAAACCTTCCGGATCGGTTTCCGGATGGTGCGCCGGCAAACGGGCGCGATAGGCGCTGCGAATCAGGGTTTCGTCAGTAGTCGGTTCAATGCCCAGTCGAATCCAGCAACTCATGACCAGTCGAACTCCCCAAGCGATGCCGGACGAGACGGCGGATCAATATCCATGTGCCAAGGCAGATCAGCGAGAAAGTGTGGAATGTTTTGCGCAAGACCTCGGGCAATCCTGGTGTTGAAAGCGCTGGTGCCCTCACGACTCATCTCGACCGCCAGTTCATCATCGCTTTTACTCATGCAGCACCAAAAGGTTCGTCCCACCAGAAAGCCGTTGAAGTAAGCCATCCAGCTGCCGTAATGAAACTGCGCCCTCAACGCCAGACGACTGTGCAACCAGTTGCTCTCGGCCAGATCGATCCATTGATTACGTACGGCGCAGCGCAACAGAAAGCCCATCCGGCCGTAATCCCAGGACAAGATGCCGCCGGGACCACAGCTGCCGAAGGTACGGCTGGCAAATTCATGCAGGACGCGCTCGCGCGGGCTCAGCTCATTGAGCAACGACTGCCATTCACTCGGCAGGCATCGCTGCCACGCCAGATAGGCCGCACTGAGGTGTTTGGCATGGCCGTCGTCGGTCATCCATCCGAGCATGTCGAACAACTGTTGCCGATCATCGATACCCCAACTTTCCTTGAGGTTGATGTAACGATCGTTGCAGAACGCCGGGTCGTCATACCCGGCGCCGGTGTTGAGCGCGGCCATTGGTGCGGACAACGCGCACAGCCAGCGCTGTTGAATCTCGTCCATGAAAAAAGGCTCCAGGCCGACCGCTGGGAAATGGGGGCCGGCAAAACTGCGCCGATTGTAAAGAGCCCCGCCAACAGCGGCAAACCCTGCATCGCTTTGACTGCGCGCACAAAAAAGGCCCCGACGTATCGGGGCCTTTCGTTCAGCGGCTCATCGCCGGTTCGGGCGATTGTGTGTCAGCACATGAATCAATGCTGCAACGCCGGCTGCTGCGCTCCATTGATCGGGATGCGCTTGGCTTTCGCTTCTTCCGGGATCACACGAAGCAGGTCGATGCTCAGCAGGCCGTTGCGCAGGGCAGCGTCCTTGATCTCGATGTGATCGGCCAGACGGAACGACAGCTTGAAGGCTCGCTGGGCGATGCCTTGATGCAAGAACGTGACGCTTTCGTCAGTGTCACGCTTGCCGCCACTGATGGTCAGCACACCCTTTTCGACTTGCAGGTCCAGGTCTTCTTCCTGGAAACCGGCGGCCGCAACGACGATACGGTATTGGTCATCACCGTGTTTTTCGACGTTGTAAGGTGGGTAGCTGCTGCCTGGCTCGTTGCGCAGGGCGGTTTCGAACAGGTCGTTGAAACGGTCGAAACCTACCGAGGAACGGAACAGTGGCGCGAGAGAAAATGCAGTACTCATGGTTCAAATCTCCTGAAAACAATCAGCAAGGTTTTGTGTCTCCGCGACCCGAATTCGGCATCGCGTAACCCTTAGATAGGGACCACTGTTTTGATTTCAAGAGATTATTTTGAGATTTTTATGCGGCTTCGACGAGCGGCAATCCGAGCAGACGCGAGACTTGATCCGGCTCGGTTTCACGGCGCAGAACGGTGAAAAGCTCGGCGGCTTCCGGGTAGTTCCGTGTCAGCATGGCCAGCCATTGCTTGAGGCGACCGGGCGATTGCCGGGCGGTCATCTGCGCTTTGGCCTGCAGCCAGAAGTCCTGAATCAGCGGCATCAGCTCGGCCCAGGTCATCTCGACGACCTCTTCGCCAGCGCGCGCCGCAGCGATCTGCCGAGCGAGATCCGGGCGGGAGACCAGACCCCGACCGAGCATGATGTCTTCCACGCCACTGATTTCGCGGCAACGGCGCCAGTCTTCGACGCTCCAGATATCGCCATTGGCGAACACCGGCACCTTGACCACGTCCTGCACGCGCGGGATCCACTCCCAATGAGCCGGCGGTTTGTAGCCGTCCATTTTCGTCCGCGCATGTACGACGATGTGCTCTGCCCCGCCTTCGGCCAGCGCCGTGGCGCAGACCAGCGAGCCGTCAGGACTGTCGAAACCCAAGCGCATTTTCGCGGTGACCGGGATGTGCGCCGGTACGGCGCGACGGACATGTTCGACGATCTGGTTGAGCAGCTCCGGCTCCTTGAGCAGCACGGCGCCGCCGCGGGATTTGTTGACGGTCTTGGCCGGGCAGCCGAAGTTGAGGTCGATCACCTCAGAACCGAGTTCGCAGGCAAGCGCGGCGTTTTCCGCCAGGCACACCGGATCGGAACCAAGTAATTGCACGCGCAATGGCACACCGGACGCGGTGCGAGCGCCGTTGAGCAGCTCGGGGCCGAACTTGTGGAAGTACGCCGGGGTGAGCAACTGGTCGTTGACCCGAATGAATTCGGTCACGCACCAGTCGATGCCGCCAACGCGGGTCAGCACGTCGCGCAGGATGTCGTCGACCAACCCTTCCATGGGCGCCAGAGCAATTTGCATGGGAAACACTACTTGAAGAAAAAACGTGCGGCAGTTTACTGGATATCGTGGAAGACCGCAGGACAACACATCTCTCTGTGGGAGCGAGCCTGCTCGCGAAGACGGTCTGTCAGTTCATGCATGCGTGACTGACCTGACGCTTTCGCGAGCAGGCTCGCTCCCACAGGGTGAGATTTACATCGCCTCTGCAATCTGGATCGCCGGGCCATAGCCTTCGATAAATTCCGCCGGCATGCGCTTGGGCTTGCCGGTCGACAGTTCGATGCACACAAACGTGGTCTGCGCGCGCAACAGGGTGGCATTGTCACTGGGGCGTTTGAGCTGGAAATGCCGGGTCATTTTCAAGCGCTGATCCCAGTCGACGATCCAGGTCGCCAGTTGCAGTTCATCACCTTCATAGGCGGCGGCCAGGTAATCGATTTCGTGGCGGACAACCGCCATCGCCCGATCCAGCCGCCGGTATTCGACCAGGTCCAGGCCGAGGCGCTGCGAATGGCGCCAGGCGCAGCGCTCGAGCCAGGTCACGTAAACGGCGTTATTGGCGTGCCCGAGCCCGTCGATGTCTTCGGCGCCTACTTGCAGATCAATGGTAAACGGCGTTGCCCGATCCCAGCCCATGCCCCACTCCCGGTCAAAGTATTCAACCGGGGCAGTGTAACGGAGCTCAGGCCGATTGGCGCGCCTGAAGGCTGCGACCGGCGAGCAGTGATAACACGCCATCAATCACTCGAGGGTCGGCCAGCACGCGTTGATGGCCGCCGCTTTCCAAGCGCAGCAGGCAGCTGTCGAACCAGGCTTCGTGAATCAATTGCGATTCTTTGACCGAGACAAAATTGTCGTCCTCGGCATGCACGATTAGACCGGGCATATCCAGTTGATAGTGGGCCACGTCCAGCGTAGCGGCGCGCATGCCGACGTCCTGCTCGACTTGACGAATAAACGCAGAACGCGCGCGCGGCGGCATGCCAACCATTCGCGCAAAACCGCGCAGCACGCCGAGAATCCGCGACGGTGCGGCGATGCTGACCAGGGTTTCGGTGCGCAGACCCAATTGCACGGCGAGCATCGCGCTGGCGCCGCCCATGGAATGGCCGATAACCGCTTGCAGCGGCGGCAATTCGGCAGCGGCTTCGAGCATGGCGCGGGCGAACAGCACTACATTGGCTTCTCTCCCAGGGGAGCGACCGTGGGCCGGGCCATCGAGCGCGACGACGGTATAACCGGCATCGACCAGAGCATTGATCAGCGAGGCGAATTGCGTTGGCCGCCCTTCCCAACCATGCATCAACAGCACCGTAGGGCCTTGGCCCCAGCGCAGCGCCGACAGGCCGAAGCGCAACGTGATGCGTTCGGAGCTGGCCAACAGCGGCAGCTCCCAATCCCGCAGCGGTAGCGCGCGGGGCGTCATGAATGCCAGACGCATTTTGCTTGCCACCAGCTTCGGTGCAAACCAGCCCAAGGTACCGTTAACGCCACGAACCCACTTCAACGCGTTCATCGCACTCTCCTCAGGCTTGTTGCCTTCAGGTCAACGCACCGCCGACTTGGCGGCGCGCAGCAATCGATCGGATAACTCTCCCGGACCCAGCGCTCTGGCCAAGGCCAGACCACCGACCATCAACGCGACATCGGCCAGAGCCTTGTCGGTGTCTTCAGGGCTGGCGGCCAGTTGCGCGACCATCAGCTCCAGATGCTCGTTCAGCGCGATGCGGAACGACTCCGGCAAACGACCCAATTCGCCAATCGAGGCCGGAATCGGGCATGCGGCTTCGCTGGAATCCCGGTGTTTGCGCGACAGGTAGAACGCAGCGACCAAAGCGCGACGCTCTTCGCCGGTCAGATCGGCGTCCATGTCGGCAATCAGGTCGCGACGGCGGCCCAGCAGTTGCTTGAACGCTTCGAGCATCATCGCGTCCTTGCTTTCGAAGTGTGCGTAGAAGCCGCCGACGGTCAGGCCGGCGGCGCCCATCACTTCGCCCACGCTCGGGTCTGCCGGGCCGCGCTGAATCAACGCGGCGCTGGCAGCCTTGAGGATGCGTTCGCGGGTTTGAGCTTTTTTATCGTTCATCGTTGCCTCCGAATATTACGACTAGAATATTATTCGCATAATAATATTCCGCAAGTCATGAATATGACCGCTGGTCTGAAGCACAGTGTAAGGAAAAAGGAGAGTTGGCCAAACGCCAGACAAACAAAAGGGCCATTCAACAATTGAATGACCCTTATAAAATCCCGCAGAGCGGGTAATCGTGGCGTCCCCTAGGGGACTCGAACCCCTGTTACCGCCGTGAAAGGGCGGTGTCCTAGGCCACTAGACGAAGGGGACACAAACCCTTCTATACAACTGATCAGTGCTGAGAGCTGATCGATTCAAGGCCGGTGTGGCCAGACCTTGAACTGTAAAATTGGTGGAGCTAAGCGGGATCGAACCGCTGACCTCCTGCATGCCATGCAGGCGCTCTCCCAGCTGAGCTATAGCCCCGGATTTTTCGCCTCGCGGCGGAGTGATCTCTTGCAACATCACTTCTGTAAAACTGGCGTCCCCTAGGGGACTCGAACCCCTGTTACCGCCGTGAAAGGGCGGTGTCCTAGGCCACTAGACGAAGGGGACGCAAACCCTTCTATACAACTGATCAACGCTGAGTGTTGATCGCTTCAAGGCCGGTGTGGCCAGACCTCGAAGTGTAAATTGGTGGAGCTAGACGGGATCGAACCGTCGACCTCTTGCATGCCATGCAAGCGCTCTCCCAGCTGAGCTATAGCCCCTCATCGCTGAGGACGGGGCGAATCTTAAGGGCGTATCGAAAGCCTGTCAAACTTATTTTTGAAAAATTTCAAAATTTTTTGCCGGGATAACAATCACTTACCGCCCTCCCCCGTAAAACTGGGCGGTTTGCAACGCGGGCAGACCTGTAGGAGCTGGCGCAGCCTGCGATCTTTTGACTTTGCCTTTTGAAAACAAGATCAAAAGATCGCAGCCTGCGGCAGCTCCTACAAAGAAGCAAAAGCAATCAGGCGATGGCGCCCAAGAGCTTTTCCCACTCTTTGTTTTCTTTCTTCGACACGCCGCCCAGCAGGTCAATCGCCTGGCGCAAGCGGAAACGGGTGAGATCCGGGCCGAGGATTTCCATCGCATCGAGCACCGACACCGAACTCGCCTGCCCGGTGATCGCAGCAAACATCAGCGGCATCGCGTCGCGCAGCTTCAGCTCCAGAGATTCGACCACCGCCTGAATCGTCGCGGTGATGCTGTCCTTCTCCCACTGCCGCAGACTTTCCAGTTTCCACAGGATCAACTGCATCAACTGGCGAACCTGATCGCCGGAGAGCTTTTTCGACTCGAACAGCTTGGCATCCGGATTCACGCCGCCGGCAAAGAAGAACCCCGCCAGCGGTGCGACCTGGCTGAACGTTTCAACCCGGCCCTGCACGTGCGGCGCGATCTTCATCATGTATTCGGAATTGAACGCCCACTTCTGCACGCGGGCGGCAAACTCTTCCACCGGCAGGTCGCGCAGCCACTGGCCGTTGAGCCACGATAGCTTCTCGATGTCGAAGATCGGCCCGCCGAGGGAGACACGCTTGAGGTCGAAGTTGTCGACCATTTCCTGCAGCGAGAACTTCTCGCGCTCGTCCGGCATCGACCAGCCCATGCGCCCGAGGTAGTTGAGCATCGCTTCCGGCATGAAGCCCATGCGCTCGTAGAACGTCACCGAGGTCGGGTTCTTGCGCTTGGACAGCTTGCTCTTGTCCGGGTTGCGCAGCAGCGGCATGTAGCACAGCTCCGGTTGTTCCCAGCCGAAGTATTCGTACAGCAAAATCAGTTTCGGTGCCGATGGCAGCCATTCTTCGCCACGCAGCACGTGGGTGATGCCCATCAGGTGATCGTCGACCACGTTGGCGAGGAAGTACGTCGGCAGGCCGTCGGTCTTCATCAGCACTTGCATGTCCATGCGATCCCACGGGATCTCGACGTCGCCACGCAACATGTCCGGCACCACGCAGACGCCTTCGCTCGGCACCTTCATACGAATCACGTGCGGCTCGCCAGCGGCCAGACGCGCGGCGACTTCTTCCTTCGACAGCAGCAGCGCGCGGCCGTCGTAGCGCGGAGTTTCGCCGCGAGCCATTTGCTCGGCGCGCATCTGATCGAGTT
Source organism: Pseudomonas iranensis (assembly GCF_014268585.2). Taxonomy (NCBI): domain Bacteria; kingdom Pseudomonadati; phylum Pseudomonadota; class Gammaproteobacteria; order Pseudomonadales; family Pseudomonadaceae; genus Pseudomonas; species Pseudomonas iranensis. Next base: position 2,305,283 of record NZ_CP077092.1, on the reverse strand, counting down.
CTTCAGCGGTGCAGAAGCACGGGAACGCATGACCCATGTCGACCAGTTGCTGGCAGTACTTCTGATAGATGTCGCCGCGCTCGCTCTGCCGATATGGGCCGTGCGGGCCGCCGACGTCCGGGCCTTCGCTCCAGTCGATACCGAGCCAGCGCAGGGCGTCGAAGATCTGCTGTTCGGACTCGCGGGTCGAACGCAACTGATCGGTGTCTTCGATGCGCAGGATGAACTCACCGCCATGCTGCTTGGCAAAGCAGTAGTTGAACAATGCGATGTAAGCGGTACCTACGTGGGGGTCCCCGGTAGGCGATGGCGCGATGCGAGTGCGGACGGTGGTCATGGCTTGTCTCGAAAAAATGAAGAGCAGAACAATCAAGCGGCGAATGGTAACAGGCGACACCCGCCCCGCTCCAGCGGGCAGGGTATTTAAGCCGGAAGCCCTAAGGCCTTCCGATTGTGTGAAGGCCATTCGCGAGCAGGCTCGCTCCCACAGGAATATGCAATTGCTATGTGGGAGCGAGCCTGCTCGCGAAGAGGCCCGGCAAGGCGATCAAGATCAAACGGTGAGAAGCCGTTCGCGCAGTTTGGCAATCTCGTCACGCATCTGCGCCGCCGCTTCAAACTCCAGATCCCGCGCCAGTTGGTACATCTTCTCTTCCAGCGCGCGGATGCGTTTGGTGATTTCGCTTGGCGAGCGCAACTCGGCTTCGTACTTGGCGTTCTCTTCGGCGGCCTTGGCCATGCCTTTGCGCTTCTTGCTGCGCGAACCCGGCACGGTGGCGCCTTCCATGATGTCGGCGACGTCCTTGATCACACCTTTCGGGGTAATGCCGTTCTCAAGGTTGAAGGCGATCTGCTTCTCGCGACGGCGCTCGGTCTCACCAATCGCCCGCTCCATCGAACCGGTCATGCGATCGGCGTAGAGAATCGCCCGGCCATTGAGGTTACGCGCCGCGCGACCGATGGTCTGGATCAGCGAGCGCTCGGAACGCAGGAAGCCTTCCTTGTCGGCATCGAGAATCGCCACCAGCGACACTTCCGGCATGTCGAGGCCTTCACGCAGCAGGTTGATCCCGACCAGCACATCGAACACGCCCAGGCGCAAATCGCGGATGATCTCGACGCGCTCGACGGTGTCGATGTCCGAGTGCAGATAACGCACGCGCACGCCGTGGTCGGCGAGGTAATCGGTCAGGTCTTCGGCCATGCGCTTGGTCAGCGTGGTGACCAGCACACGTTCTTCGATCGCCACGCGCTTGGTGATTTCCGAGAGCAAGTCATCGACCTGAGTCAGCGCCGGCCGCACTTCAACCTGCGGGTCGACCAGGCCGGTCGGCCGCACCACCTGCTCAACCACCCGCCCGGCGTGTTCAGCTTCGTAATTGCCGGGCGTTGCCGAGACGAAAATGGTCTGCGGGCTGACCCCTTCCCACTCGTCGAAACGCATGGGCCGGTTGTCCAGCGCCGAAGGCAGGCGGAAGCCGTACTCGACCAGCGTCTCTTTACGCGAGCGGTCGCCCTTATACATCGCGCCGACCTGCGGCACGCTGACGTGGGATTCGTCGATCACCAGCAAGGCGTCGGCCGGCAGATAGTCGTAAAGGGTGGGCGGCGCCGCGCCGGCCGGACGCCCGGACAGGTAGCGCGAGTAGTTTTCGATGCCGTTGCAATAGCCCAGTTCGAGGATCATTTCCAGGTCGAAACGGGTGCGCTGTTCAAGACGCTGGGCTTCCACCAGTTTGTTGTTGCTGCGCAGGTATTCGAGGCGCTCCTGCAATTCGACCTTGATGCCTTCGATGGCGTCGAGCAGGGTTTCCCGAGGCGTCACGTAGTGACTCTTCGGATAGAAAGTGAAACGCGGCATCTTGCGGATGACTTCGCCGGTCAGTGGGTCGAAGGCGGAAATGCTCTCGACCTCGTCATCGAACAGCTCGATGCGGATCGCTTCCAGATCGGATTCCGCCGGGAAGATATCAATCACGTCACCGCGCACTCTGAACGTCGCCCGGGCGAAATCCATGTCGTTGCGGGTGTATTGCAAGTCGGCCAGGCGCCGTAACAGCGCGCGCTGATCGAGCTTGTCACCGCGATCAACGTGCAAGACCATTTTCAGATAGGTTTCCGGACTGCCCAGACCGTAGATGCATGAGACCGTGGTGACGATGATCGCGTCCTTGCGCTCGAGCAACGCTTTGGTTGCGGACAGGCGCATCTGCTCGATGTGGTCGTTGATCGAGGCGTCCTTCTCGATGAAGGTGTCGGACGACGGCACATACGCTTCGGGCTGGTAGTAGTCGTAGTAGGAAACGAAGTATTCAACGGCGTTGTTCGGGAAGAACGCCTTGAACTCCCCGTACAACTGCGCGGCCAGGGTCTTGTTCGGCGCCAGTACGAGCGTCGGCCGCTGGACCTGGGAGATGACGTTGGCGATGCTGAAGGTTTTGCCCGAACCGGTCACACCGAGCAGTGTCTGGTGCGCCAGCCCGGCGTCAATGCCCTCAACCAACTGGCGAATGGCTTCCGGCTGATCGCCGGCAGGCTCGAAGCGGGTGACTAGCTGGAATTCCGACATACACACCTCTGGAATCGCGGCGTTCCGCGTCAGACGGAGCACCACGGGGACGACCGCAAACGACCGATGTCGCGCAAGAAAAAACCTGGATTGTGCTGAATGTGGTGGCGATTGCCTGACCTTTCAAGGCAAACGTCCTACATCCGGTAAAGAGTCTGACAAAGTCAATCGACTAACGGTCAAGAAATAATCGGAAAAACTTACCCTAAAAGCCGATTCGCCTGTCGCCATTGCGCGGTGATGGCCTCTATACTAGCTCCCCGTTTGTGCACCGCTCTAGTGCATTCGGCTGGAGCGCGACACGTCCCTCCACTCTCCATTCAGAGCCGCCGTAATAATGAGCCTGTTCTCCGCTGTCGAAATGGCACCCCGCGATCCAATCCTGGGCCTCAACGAAGCATTCAACGCCGATACCCGAACCACCAAAGTCAACCTGGGCGTGGGCGTGTACTGCAACGAAGAGGGGCGAATTCCACTGCTGCGCGCGGTGATCGAAGCCGAGACGATTCGAGTCGCGCAACACGCTTCGCGCGGTTACCTGCCGATCGATGGCATCGCTGCCTACGACCAGGCCGTGCAGAAACTGCTGTTCGGCAACGACTCGCCGCTGATCAGCGCCGGTCGCGTCATCACCACTCAGGCCGTCGGCGGGACCGGCGCACTGAAAATCGGTGCCGACTTCCTCAAGCAACTGCTGCCGAACGCCGCCGTGGCGATCAGCGATCCGAGCTGGGAAAACCACCGCGCGCTGTTCGAAACCGCTGGTTTCCCGGTGCAGAACTACCGTTACTACGACGCTGCCACCCACGACGTGAACCGTGCCGGCATGCTCGACGACCTCAACGCCCTGCCGAACGGCTCGATCGTTGTCCTGCACGCTTGCTGCCACAACCCGACCGGCGTCGACCTGACCCCGGCGGACTGGAACAAGGTGCTGGAAGTGGTCAAGGCCAAAGGTCACGTGCCGTTCCTCGATATGGCTTACCAGGGTTTCGGCGACGGCATCGATGAAGACGCCGCCGCTGTGCGCCTGTTCGCTGAATCCGGTCTGACCTTCTTCGTCTCGAGCTCGTTCTCCAAGTCGTTCTCGCTGTACGGCGAACGCGTTGGCGCGCTGTCGATCATCAGCGAATCGAAAGAAGAAAGCGCGCGGGTGCTGTCGCAGGTCAAGCGCGTGATCCGCACCAACTACTCCAACCCGCCGACCCACGGCGCCAGCATCGTTGCTGCGGTGCTGAACAGCCCGGAACTGCGCGCGCAGTGGGAAGCCGAACTGGCCGAAATGCGTCTGCGTATTCGCGGCATGCGCGAGCAGATGGTTGCCCTGCTGGCGGAAAAAGCCCCGGGCCGCGATTTCAGCTTCGTTGGCCGTCAGCGCGGCATGTTCTCCTACTCCGGCCTGACCACTGAACAAGTGCATCGCCTGCGCAACGAGTTCGGCATTTACGCCCTGGACACCGGCCGCATCTGCGTGGCCGCGCTGAACCAGAGCAACATCAAGGCTGTGACGGACGCGATCGTTCAGGTCATCTGATTTCGGCCAGTGATGAAAAACGGGAAGCCTTTTGGGCTTCCCGTTTTTATTTGTCTCTGCGAACGCCTTGCAACCTCTAGACTGCACACAATTCAAAGTGTAGGAGCTGACGAGTGCAACGAGGCTGCGATCTTTTGATCTTGTTTCTAGATCAAGATCAAAAGATCGCAGCGTGCCGCAGCTCCTACCGGTTTTGTGTACACCCGAGATTTTTGAAGAGAACCCACATGAAAAACGACAACCTGCGCGCTGACCGTGACGACCTGGATGATTTCATCCCGCGCGCTCCGGCCAAGCGTGAAAAGAGCCTGGTGCTGCAAGTCGCCACCGGGGTATTCCTCGGTGGCCTGGCCCTGTGGGTGGTGCAACTGGCGGCGACGGCGGTCTATGCCAAGCTGATGCTCGGCACGATTACCTTCGGCAGTTAAGCCAGCTCGGCCGAGCGTTGAGTGGCAGCATCGTCGTAAATCACATACAGCGATTCGGCGACCTGGCTTTTGATGGCCTTGCTGCTTTCAAGACCAAGGACGAAACCTTCAGCCTTGCCGCCAGCGCGGTTCAATTCTTCGGCGGTGCTTGCCCCGGCGATTGCATCGAAGAGTTTTTCGGCGTGCGGGCCGAGGCCCTTGGGCAGGCTGATCTGTGCAGTGCTCATGCGAGCACCTCGGTGTTACGGGTGATTTGATTCATGGCGCGTACCTTTGCGGCGAATGGCCGGCAGCGCGTGTGACCACTTCCGGGCTGCCATGGTAGACCTCTGAGGCCTTTCTGGTAACCGCCAATCGCTGACAAAATGCCGTCCGTCCCGACGAATCGCAAAAGTTGCCAGGCGATGCTTGACTTCTCTTTTTGAATCAGTAACATACGCACCAATTCCGCAATAGCTCAGTTGGTAGAGCAAGTGACTGTTAATCACTGGGTCCCTGGTTCGAGTCCAGGTTGTGGAGCCAAATAGCAAAGCCCCTGAATCGCAAGGTTCAGGGGCTTTTTTGTGGGTGCACGAAAAATACCAAAAGGCCGATCTGTTTGGGCAGATCGGCCTTTTCTGTTTCAGACGCAGCGGTCAGACATGTTCGCTGCTTTTCACCTGCACCTTCGGCGCGCCGTGGCCATGGTCGTGGTCATCCGGCTCGATCACCGGCACTTCCTTGCCATCGCAATCATGCAGCTTGCCGTCGCTGAAGTAATCGCCTTCACGCAGCGCGGCGAGATCGCGATAACGGAGGGTGCGCTCTTCCGCTGCGGCGAACACCGACTGCTGATCCGAATTGCCGGCCGTGAAGTGGTTGAACGCCAGGTTGAGCAGGATCGCCATGATTGCCGACGAACTGATGCCCGAATGGAAAATAGTCGCGAACCAGCTCGGGAAATGATCGTAGAAGTTCGGCGCGGCGATCGGGATCATGCCGAAACCGATCGAGGTGGCAACGATGATCAGGTTGACGTTGTTGCGGTAGTCCACCTTCGACAAGGTGCGAATGCCGCTCGCCGCCACGGTGCCGAACAGCACGATCCCGGCGCCGCCAAGGACCGAAGTCGGTACGGCAGCAATCACCCGGCCCATGAACGGCAGCAGGCCGAGCACCACCAGGAACAAGCCGCCGGTAGCGACCACGAATCGGCTCTTGATCCCGGTCACCGCCACCAGCCCGACGTTCTGCGCGAACGCACTTTGCGTGAACGATCCGAAGATCGGCGCGAACATGCTCGACAGCATGTCGGCACGCAGGCCGTTACCCAAGCGTTTGGAATCCACCTTGGTGTCAATGATCTCGCCCACGGCGAGGATGTCCGCCGAGGTTTCAACCAGCGTCACCATGACCACAATGCACATCGACAGGATCGCGGCGAAATGGAAGGTCGGCATGCCGAAGTGGAACGGTGTCGGAAAGCCGAACATGGGACCGGTGGTGACACTGGAGAAGTCGGCCATGCCGAGGAATACCGCCAGCACCGTGCCAATCACCATGGCCAGCAGAATCGACAGCCGCGAGATAGTCGCGCTGCCAACCTTGCTCAGCAGCAACACCAGCACCAGCGTGACCGCCGCCAGACCGATGTTCTGCATGCTGCCGAAGTCCGGCGCGTGGCTGTTGCCGCCCATCGCCCAGCGTGCGGCCACCGGCATCAGCGTCAGGCCGATGGTGGTGATCACAATGCCGGTGACCAGCGGCGGAAAGAACTTGGTGATGCGTGAAAACACCGGCGTGATCAGCAAGCCGATCAACGAGGCGGCAATCACCGCACCCAGCACCGATTGGAAACCGCCCTCCCCGCCGCTGCTGACGATCGCAACCATGGTCGCCACGCCGGAGAACGATACGCCTTGGACCAGCGGCAATTGACAGCCAAAAAACGGTAGACCCAGGGTTTGCAGCAACGTCGCCAGCCCCCCCGCAAACAATGAAGCAGCAATCAACAGACCAATGTCCGCCGGCGACAGACCGGCCGCCTGGCCAATGATCAGTGGCACCGCAACGATACCGCCGTACATGGTCAGAACATGTTGCAGGCCGTAAGCCATATTCGCGCCGACCCCGAGGTTTTCGTCCTCGGGCCGTTGGTGTGAAACATGGGGCGTTTTCATGGTGGGGGGTTCCCTGGTTTTTGTTATGCGCACACTGTATTCAATACTCAGGACAAATGTCCATAGAGTTGTATACAACTTGTCAGTCACATAATGGTTAGGTAGCCATCCAACCTTCTAGCCTGCGCTTCTTGCCCCAACAAATCCGGCAACACATCCCCGCTGCGTCCGCGCCAGTGCCCACTAGGCTGAAGTGTTCACGGCGACCGACGGTGCAGTCGCGCTCTTTGTTATACATATAAAGTATGCATAATGAAGTCATTCAAGATTCAGTACGACAAAAGCAAAAACGCAGCCAACAAACTCAAGCACAAAGGCATCAGCCTCGCCGAAGCCAAACCGGTTTTCCATGACGAACGCGCACTGACACTTGAGGACAACGACCATGACGAACAACGCTGGATCACCCTCGGCCTCGATGCCAAGGGTCGTGTGCTTGCCGTTGCCTACAGCTATCGCGAAGCCAATGTTGTTCGAATCATTTCCGCACGTCTCGCCACACCCAGCGAACAGCGCGCGTATTTTCAGGAGGCTTGAACGATGAAAGACGAATATGACTTTTCCACAGGTAAACGCGGCGCAGTAGCGCCGAACAAGGGCAAGACCCGCATCACCATCATGCTAGATGACGCGGTGATCGAAGCAGCGCGTACTGCCGCAGAAACCGAGGGCTTTGGCTACCAGACTGTGATCAACAACACCCTGCGCCATGCTTTGCTTGATGGCCCACGCCAGCAGGAAAGCGCTGACGATTCAGGTCTGACGGGGCAATTCAAGAAAGGCATCACCGCCACCGATCTCAAGAGTCTCGAGCGAAAGCTGTCAGCGGCCATCGGCGAAATCCGTCGCGTATTGGAGCCTGATGTAAAGCCTTAGATGGAGGCTGGCGCGATGACCCGAGCCAGCGCTTGTCGCAGACGCGGTGAATCAGGCACCTGAAGGTCGAACTCGCGCCGCAGCAACTCCATCAGCTCGTCGACGTCCGCCACCTCGCGCCGCTCACTGTCCGCGCCCATGTGATGAATGGCAAAACTGCCGTTGTTCAGGGTCTTGCGCCAGCCAGGGTCGGTGCGCGCGACCATCAGGCGCTGGGCAAAAGGTGACTCGGGATGGGTGGAGACGTACCAGTTGCCGACGCTGTAATCGATGTCTTCCTGGCGTTGCAAATCGAACAGGTACATCGGCCGCCATTCGCCTGCGACTTTGGCGCGCAGCAGGTAGCCATCTGCTTGCTTGTCGATGCGGTAAGGTTCGTGCGGGGTGGGTTGCTCATCTTCGCTGTCGAGCGACAGCGGCGCGGTGGGCACCATGCCGCCGAAGCCGACATCGGTGATGTAACGCACTGCGTCGATGGTCACCAGACTCAAACGATGGGTTCGCGCCGTCCAGCTGCCTTCCGGTTGATTCATCACCACGCGCCCGCTGATCGCCCGTGCGTCGAAGCCCAATTCAAGCAGCAGCGCATAGAACAAATGATTGAGTTCATAGCAGTAGCCGCCCCGCCCCTGCTGCAACACCTTGTCTTCGATGGAGACCAAGTCGATCAACACCGGCTCTGCACTGATCGTCGCCAGATTTTCGAAAACAAACTCGGCGGTATGGCGCAGTTGCAACTGGCGCAACGTATCCAGTGTCGGTGGCGGCGGCGCATCGAAACCCAGACGTTGCAGGTACAGATTGGTATTGGTCAGCCGTGCCACACTCATTGCTCGATCCTTATGCATGGGCCGCAGAACACTGCGTTGATGTTGCCCTGTATACGGGATCAGGCACGGCTTTCGACAATTGATTTCGCCAATCGCCCGTTCAGCGCTTTTTCCGCGAAGCGATGCGAATCCAGGTCGGCGCATGGTCACTGGCGTGCGGTTCGTTGCGCACCCAGGCGTCAATACCGGCGTCGTGCAGATACGGGCTCAATGCCGGGTTGAGCAGCAAATGGTCGATGCGCAGGCCGGAATTGGTTTGCCAATGGTTACGGAAATAATCCCAGAAGGTGTAGAGGCGCTCTTCGGGATACACGTGGCGCAGGGAATCGGTCCAGCCCTGATCCAGCAGCCGCTGGTAGCACTCGCGGCTTTCAGGTTGCAACAAGGCGTCCTTGAGCCAGGAGCGGGTGTTGTAGATGTCCATGTCGGTGGGCACGACATTGAAGTCACCGGCCAGCACCACTGGGTGATCGCTGCTTTGCAGGTCTTTGGCGTAACTGATCAGACGCTCGAACCAGGCCAGTTTGTAATCGAATTTCGGCCCGGGCTGCGGGTTGCCGTTGGGCAGATACAGGCAACCGACCAGCACACCGTGCACCGCCGCCTCGATATAACGGCTGTGGGTGTCATCGGGATCGCCGGGCAAACCGCGTCGACTCTCCAGCGGCTGTGCATCGCGCGCCAGAATCGCCACGCCATTCCATGACGCCTGGCCCTGCCAGATCGCGCCGTAACCGGCGGCCTCGAGTTCGGCGGCGGGAAATGCGCTGTCGACTGACTTGAGCTCTTGCAGGCAGACGATGTCCGGTTGCTCGCGCTTGAGCCATTCCAGCAGATTCGGCAGCCGCGCGCGCATGCCGTTGACGTTGAAGGTGGCGATTCGCAGGTTTTTCATCGTCTGCAACTCCTGCCCGGTGGGATTGCAAATTGTGACCCCGAGAACGCCGCGCAGGTTGCATCGAATCACAAAGCGCCAGCTCAGACTCGGTTACGCAGCCATTGCAGAAAGCCTCTTTTCGGCGCGACCACGGGCGTTTCCTCGGTCAGCGACTGCGCCTTGTGCAGACGGAAATCGAGCAATGCCTGCATCGCATCGTGGATGTCATGGCGCGCATCCAGGCACGGTTTCAGGTAGGACTTCTCGATGCGATACAGCGCGCAGAAAGTCTTCGCGGAAAAATCCGCCGGCAGCGCGGTGTCGGAAAGAATCCCGGCCTCACCGATCACCTCGCCCGGCCCCATGCGCCCGGATTCCAGTGGCGCACCATGGCGCTTGAGCGTCACCGATACCACGCCGGACTCAATAATGAACAAATGATCGCTGACCTCCCCGCCCGCGAGAATCGTTTCGCCGGCGCGGAAGGTTTGCAGGGTCATGTTCTGGCTGAAGGTGTCTTTCTCTTCTTCACGCAGAGTCGAGAAGATCGGTGAGCTTTCCAGCAGCGCCCGTGGCCGCGACAACTGTGGTGCGGCGCTGGTCTCGTTGCTCGACAGCAGGTTGACCCCGGAGGCCTGCAAATGCCGGTACGCGAGGTCGAACAACTGATTGCGCACCACGCGCTTCTCGCCCATCGAAGCGACAAATCCACTGATCTCGTATTCCGCGCCGCCGCTGGCAGAACTCTTCAACGACACGCTCGGCGCCGGTGTGTCGAGCAATTGCCGACAACCCTGCATCGCTCGCTCCAGCGCCTCGATTACCGAACTGGGCCGGGCATGGGGGCTGACGGGCACGCTGACGGAAACGCCGAACATATTGCTCGGTCGGCTGAAGTTGATGATTTTGGCTTTCGCCGCCAGCGAGTTGGGAATCACGGCCATGCTGCCCTGGCTGGTTTGCAGACGCGTGGCGCGCCAGTCGATGTCGGTGACGCGGCCCTCGGTGCCGTCGATGGAGATCCAGTCATCGAGTTGATAGGGCTTGGTGGTGTTGAGGACGATGCCGGAGAACACGTCGCTCAAGGTGCTCTGCAAGGCCAGGCCGACGATGATCGCCAACGCGCCGGACGTCGCCAGCACACCTTTGACTGGCAGATCGAGCACGTACGCCAGCGCCGCAATGATCGCGATGAGGAAAATCACCGCGCCGAGCAAGTCCTGCAACAGCCGGCCGGTATGGCCGACCCGTTGCATCATCACCGCGCCGATCAGCACCGTCAGGGTCCGCGCACCAAACAGCCACCAACCGATCTGCAACCCGGTCGCCGCCAGATGCAGCGGCACGTTGTCGGCCCACGGTGCCGGTTCCATCGGGTTGAGACCTTCGTTGAACAGCACAATGCTGAACAGGGCAAAAATCAGCACCCGCACCAACAGCTTCCATTCACTGCCGCGAGAGCTGATCAGCCGCCACAGGCCAAGATCGAGCAGGATCAGGATCAACGCGCTAAACAAAGGGTGTTCGGTCAGCAGAGACAGCATCAAACAACTCCGACAAAGGCCAATCGCGAGAAGATCGCACAGATTGGCACAGTGTAGGAGCAATTGATTTCGGCGGATGAACCGCCGCTTGAAAACACTGCGAAACCCTGTAGGAGCTGACGAAGGCTGCGATCTTGAGGCTGTGGGACGCGGAGCGTCCCCGGCTGCATTCCCACGCAGAGCGTGGGAACGATCAGACGCTGAAAAACCTGTGGGAGCGAGCCTGCTCGCGAAGGCGTCATGTCAGTCACTACTTCTTCGACCGAATCAGAGCATTCGCGAGCAGGCTCGCTCCCACAGTGAAGCTTCAGTTGGCGGTAAAGCTCGGGGTCAGGCGTGCATCCGGCCAAAGCGCCCGGACTGGAAGTCGGCGAAGGCCTGATGGATTTCCTGCTCGGTGTTCATCACGAACGGGCCGTGGCCAACGATCGGTTCGTCGATCGGCTCGCCACTGAGCAGCAATACCACCGCGTCTTCGCTGGCCTGGAGGGTGAGTCGATCACCGTCGCGTTCGAACAGCGCCAACTGGCCTACCCCAACCGATTCCGCACCGTTGACCTGCACCGAACCTTTCAACACCACCAGTGCGGTGTTGCGTCCTTCGTGCAGCTCAAGCGCCAGCAGCTTGCCGGCATTGAGGCGCAAATCCCAGACGTCGATTGGCGTGAAAGTCCGCGAGGGTCCGGTGTGCCCATCGAATTTACCGGCGATCAGACGCAGGCTGCCGGCGTTGTCCTTGAGCGCGATGCTCGGAATGTCTCGGTCGAGAATGGTCTGGTAACCCGGCGCGGCCATTTTGTCCTTGGCCGGCAGGTTGACCCACAGCTGGACCATTTCCAGCTTGCCGCCGGTTCGGGCGAAGTTTTCCGAGTGGAATTCTTCATGAAGGATGCCGGACGCTGCGGTCATCCACTGCACATCACCCGGGCCGATGGTGCCGCCACTGCCGGTGGAATCGCGGTGTTGCACTTCGCCGTCGTAAACGATGGTCACGGTCTCGAAACCACGGTGCGGGTGCTGGCCGACGCCACGCTGTTCAGTGGTCGGGGTGAATTCGGCGGGACCGGCGTGATCGAGCAGAAGAAACGGGCTGATGTGCTTGCCCAGGTTGTCGTAGGAAAACAGCGTGCGCACCGGGAAACCATCGCCGACCCAATGGCCGCGCGGGCTGGTGTAAATGCCGATGATGTTTTTCATGGGGTCTCCAATGGGTAAATGCATTGGATTAAGCCTAAAGGCATATCGAATATTCGAATAGAGGGTGGAAATCGGCTTGAGTGTTCCATATGCAGAACAATTGAGCAGCGGCGCGCATTTCGCGAGCAGGCTCGCTCCCACAGCAGACTGCATTGGTTCAGAGGCACCGTGCGAGGCCGTGCATGGCTTCGCGCAACTTGCCGATGGCACGCTCGATAAACGCGTTTTCACCGTCTCGGCACGCCGTGTCCAGATCTGCGCACGCCGCAACAACCCGCGCAGCCCCAACCATTTGCGCACCGCCCCTGATGCGATGGGCCAGCTCACGCAGGCCGTTGCGGTCGCCGACGTGGGTCTGATTCAAAGCCTGCAGATCGTCGCGCAAGCTATTACCGACTTCCTTGCGCAAACGCTCGATCAACGAGTGATCGGCACCGGCCATCTGCTCCAGGGCACTCAGATCAATCTCGACGGGCTCGGCATTTGGCGGTTCATCTTCGTGGCGCTCGCAACGATGAGCGCCTTCCAGGGCTTCAGCCAGATCATGCAAGCGAATCGGTTTGAACAGGCAGCCGTCCATGCCAGCGTCCAGACAACGCAAACGCTCTTCGACCTGTGCATTGGCCGTAAAACCGAGGATAAGACAAGGCCTGCGGCCGCTGGCGGCCTCTTCATCGCGAATGGTGCGCGCCAGCTCATAGCCATTGCGTCGCGGCATGTTGCAGTCGGTAATCACCACATCGAAGGCCTGGGTTCGCCAGCGGTCCAGCCCTTGTTCGCCATCGCCCACATCTACCGTGCGATGCCCCAGTTCGCTCAGTTGCCAGCACATCAGCAAGCGGTTGACCGGGTGATCGTCCACCACCAACACGCTTAATACACAGGTAGCGGCCGCCGCCTCGGGCGTTGCCAGTGTGGTCGTTACAGCTGTCAACAGCGGCAAGGACAGATTCATTTCCACGCGCGTGCCTTGCCCGAGATCACTATCGAGACCCAGCGTGCCGCCCATCATTTCGCAGAGGTTACGGCTGATCACCAGCCCCAGGCCGGAACCGCTGCGCGCCGCTTGAAGGCTATTGCTCGCTTGAACGAACGGGCTGAACAGGCGCTTTTGATCTTCAGCACTTATACCGATGCCGCTGTCTTCGATCAGCACTTGCACACTCACTTGCTCGTGCGATATCGCAACGATCTGCAGTCGCAGGCAGACGTCACCTGACTGGGTGAATTTGATCGCATTGCTCAACAGGTTCGACAGCACCTGTTTGAAGCGCGTCGGATCAATCAGCACATCCACGTCGGCGCGCGGATCAAGTTCGATGCGCCACAAGAGCCGTTTCTGCCGCGCCAGCCCTTCGAAAACCCGACACACCGATAACACCGTCTCGCGCAGGTTGGCCCGCTCGGGCGAAAGGGACAAATGCCCCGACTCGATACGGGCGATGTCGAGAATGTCGCCAATCAACGCCAATAATTGCTGGCCGGCATTCGACGCCACCTGAATTGCCAGTCGATCAGTCACGCCCTCCTCTGCGCGCTTGAGCGCCAGTTCGAGCATGCCGATCAAGGCGTTCATCGGTGTGCGGATCTCGTGGCTCATGGTCGCCAGGAAGGTGCTTTTGGCCCGATTGGCCTCATCCGCTGCGTCCTTGGCCTGTTGCAGTTGCAACAACCATTGCTGGCGCTGATGGATCTGCCGACGCTGCCAGCCGATCCAGATCAGGGCCAGCAGCAGCAAGCCTGCGGCGCCGGCAAAACCAAGCAGAATCTCGCGGCGATGGCGCGACCAATAGCTGTCCTCCACCACCACATCGTGGCTCCAGCGCTCGACCAGTTCATCCATTTGCTGCGGCGCGATGCTCAGCAACGCCTTGTTCAGGATCGAGTGCAGCAGCGCCGACTGCGGCGCCGTGGCCAAAGCGATGCGCGCCGGCTGATCGCCTACGGTGCCGGTAATACGCAGGCGGTCGCGGTATTGGCGGGCGATCAGAAAACGCGCCACCAGCAACGAGCTTACCGTCACGTCGACCTGTCCACGGGCAATCAGCGCCATGCCTTCGGCGGGGCTTTTGACTTCGACCAGACGTAGTCCGGGCACGCGTTGCAGGAGGTATTCGCGCAACGGGTGGCCGCGATAGATCGCCAGGCGTTTGCCCGCCAGTTCGTCGAGCGGCAATGGATGTGGTCCGTTCGCTGCGCTGACTAGCACGAACGGATTGTTCAGATAGGCGCGGGTGAATTGCAGCTGCGCTTCCCGCTCGGTGCTCGGCGTTACCACGGGCAAAATATCGAGTGCGCCGGCCTGAAGTTGTTCGAACTGGTCGTTCAGCGAGGTGCCACGCACGATCTCGAAATTCAGCCCGCTGCGCTGCGCAATCAGGCTCAGCAACTGCGCTGCCAGGCCGTTGAAGCGCCCATCAGCATCGAAAAACGCCAACGGCGCGAAGTCTTCGACAGCGCCGACCCGCACCACCGGGTGCTGATCCAGCCACTGCTGCTCGGCGGCGCTGAGCTGTACCCGCGACTGTTCGGCCATCTCGGCGAGGCCGACGCTCCAGCGCTGTTCGATCAGATGGCGACGCTCCATCGGCACGGCCAGCAAGGCCTTGTCGACGATGCGTTTGAGCACCACATCGCTGCGCAACAACGCAAAGGCGAACGGATTGGCATCAAGCCCCGACGGCCCGGCCAGTTGCAGGTCGTTGCGATAATTGGTGTTGATCAGGTAGTTGGCGCTGATGAAGTCGCCCAGGTACACGTCGTCGGCACCGAAGGCGACCGCGCCGAGTGCATCCATGGCCGAAGCGTAAAGCTGCACGTGGGCGCCGGGGTAGAACGCCTGAACATGGGCCAGTGGCAGGTAATCCTCGACCATGGCGATGCGTTTGCCTGCAAGGTCAGCAGGCAGTTTCTCGTCATGACGCGTCACCAGCATCGGCTGATCTTCAGCATACGGCCGCGACAGAACAAAGGCCGGATCCGCCGCTTCGAAACTGTTCGAGGTGCCCAGGAGTTCGACGTCAGCGCGCTTGAGTGCCGCCATCAGTGCGGGACGATCGACGAAACGCCGCACTTCGATCCTGATGCCAAGCAGTTGTGCCAACAGGTCGGCGTAATCCGCCGTCAGTCCCTCCAGCTCATGCTGATGGCGGGTGATTTCGAAAGGCGGGTAGTCCGGGCCGGAGATGCCCATGCGCAAGACTGGATGCTCACGCAGCCACTGGCGCTCCCGATCATCGAGGCGCACCTGGATACTTCCCGGTTCGAGGCGCGCCAGCACCTCCAGCGTCTGCGGCTGGTCATTCGCCCCAACCGAGGCAACAAGCCCCAGCCACAGCAATAAAACCCGCAGTCCCTGCGTCATGTCGGGGTACTCAGATCAAGTGATTGCGCTTGGCGAACTCACGCAGAAGCACCAGCGAACCCAGGCCAAGTTTCGCCATCATGCGGGTCTTGTAGGTGCTGACGGTTTTGTGACTCAGGTGCATTTCCAGAGCGATGGCCTTGTTCGGTTTGCCCAGCGCCAGATTCACGAAAATGCATAACTCTCGATCGGACAGCTGCGCGATCAGCTCCTTTTCCGTGCGTTGCACGGCGTTGTACAGACCGCTGGTATTGGGCAATGCGGAGAAATAAGTGTGGCCGGACATCAATGCCTTGATGGCTTCGTGCAGCAGAGTCAGTTGATTGCTCTTGGTCACGTAGCCCCGTGCGCCGGCGCGCAGACAGCGCTCCTGGTAATGCGTGGGCTCATGCATGCTGAATACCAGAACCCGGCAGCGCGCCGTCGGCGCCTTGATCTGGATTCGCGTCAGCACTTCCAGCCCGTCCATCGATCCCAGCCCCAGATCGAGCACAACCAGTTTCGGATCATGCGCGCAGATCAACGGCACGACTTCATTGCCATTGGACGCTTCATGAATCTGCGTGAAGCCTTGAGCCTGCAGGACGATTCGAATGGCCGCGCGCACGACTGGGTGATCATCGACGATCAGCGCTGACTTCATTGGTACTCCTGCAAAATCGAAGACACCGCAACAGTCTGTCCCGGAGTCGGTAGCTGCGCCGGCACTGTTACATGGATGAGCAAGAGAATCACCTGTCAGGTCTGACAGTTGTGCAGATTGTTTTTTTATGCATTGGCATGGCGCAACGATGCGTGGGCGTCAGGCGCTGCCTGGCGTTCGTCGCAAGCTTCGACTCTCGCCATCACCTGCCCGATGAGCTGTGAATTGGGCAATGGCGTCGGGCTGATCTGCGCGTTTTCCTGAGCAAACCCTGCAAACGCTCGCAACGGTGCTGATTGTTCGTTGTAGATCAGAGCATGGCGAACCTGTGGGTTATCGAGCAGAAAGCCCAGCAGATTCAGTGAGCCCGCCGCCAGTTCGGCATTGATCACCAGTACATCGAACGGCTCGCAGCCGTAGTCGACCAAGGTCAACAATTCGCCGAGAGTCTGCACCGGGGCGACGCGGTAGTAGCCGAGCGCATTGAACAGGCGCTCGATTTTCATGCGATGAAAATGTTGCGGGTCGGCGATCAGGATGCGCAACGCTTTGTTGCTCATGGTCATTCTCCCGGTGAGGTTTGGGGAGGGCAAGACTACGCAAGCGTCGGCGATAGCTCTGTAGGACTTTTCCTAAAAAACAGGTCATTCATCCGGCGGCCCTGACGCACCAATATCCCCTGCGGGAGCGAGCCTGCTCGTGAAGTGCCTATACCAGTCAGAGATGTACTGACTGACACGACGCCTTCGCGAGCAGGCTCGCTCCCACAGGGGAAAGCATTCCATGGCGGTTATTGCCAGCCGAACCGGCGGATGTAGAAGCCTTTAACGGCTTGGGTCAGCGCCATGTACGCCAGCAGAATCACCGGCAGAAACACGAAATACAGCGACGGCAGCGCCTGCAATTTGAAGTAATGCGCCAGCGGCCCCATCGGCAGGAAAATGCCGACCGCCATGATGACCCCGGTCATGACCAGCAGCGGCATGGCGGCGCGGCTTTGCAGTAACGGGATCTTCGGCGTGCGGATCATGTGCACGATCAGCGTCTGGGTCAGCAACCCGACCACGAACCAGCCGGACTGGAACAGCGTCTGGTGATCCGGGGTGTTGGCGTCGAACACGTACCACATCAAGGCGAACGTCGTGATATCGAAGATCGAACTGATCGGGCCGAAAAACAGCATGAAGCGCCCGACGTCAGCCGGCTGCCAGCGCTGCGGCTGTTTCAGCATCTCGTCGTCGACGTTATCGAACGGAATGGCGATCTGCGAAATATCGTAGAGCAGGTTCTGCACCAGCAGGTGCATCGGCAGCATCGGCAGGAACGGGATGAACGCGCTGGCAACCAGCACCGAGAACACATTGCCGAAGTTGGAACTGGCAGTCATCTTGATGTACTTGAGCATGTTGGCGAAGGTGCGCCGCCCTTCGAGCACGCCCTCCTCCAGCACCATGAGGCTTTTTTCCAACAGGATGATGTCCGCCGCTTCCTTGGCGATGTCCACCGCGCTGTCCACGGAAATGCCGATGTCGGCGCTGCGCAGCGCCGGCGCGTCGTTGATACCGTCGCCCATGAACCCGACCACATGGCCGTTGCCCTTGAGAATGCCGACGATACGCTCTTTGTGCGACGGCGTCAGTCTGGCGAAGACGTTGGTCGTCTCGACCGCCATGGCCAGCTCAGCATCGCTCATGCGCTCAATGTCATTGCCCAGCAGCAAACCCTGTTGGGCGAGGCCTACCTCACGGCAGATTTTCGCCGTCACCAGTTCGTTGTCACCGGTCAGCACCTTGACCGCTACGCCATGCTCGGCCAAGGCCTTGAGCGCTGGCGCGGTGCTTTCCTTCGGTGGATCGAGGAACGCCACGTAACCGATCAGCGTCAGTTCCTGTTCATCAGCCAGGCTGTAAGTCTCGCGCCCTTCTGCCATTGAGCGAGCCGCGACCGCCACCACGCGCAGACCTTCGGCGTTGAAAGCGCCGGTGACCTGGCGAATCCGCGCCAGCAATTCATCGCGCAATGCCTCATCAACTTCGCCGTGACGCACCCGGCTGCACACCGCCAGCACTTCTTCCACCGCGCCTTTGCAGATCAATTGATGGGGCTGACCGCGGCCCTCCACGACCACCGACATGCGCCGGCGATTGAAGTCGAACGGGATTTCATCGACCTTGCGAAACGCACTGCCGACTTTCAACTCGCGATGGATTTCGACGTGTTCCAGCACCGCCACATCCAGCAGGTTTTTCAGGCCGGTCTGGTAGTAGCTGTTGAGGTAGGCCAGTTCCAGCACATGGTCAGAATCCTCACCCCAGACATCGACATTACGCGCCAGAAAGATCTTGTCCTGAGTCAGAGTGCCGGTCTTGTCGGTGCACAGCACGTCCATGGCGCCGAAGTTCTGGATCGCGTCGAGGCGTTTGACGATGACTTTTTTGCGCGACAGGAACACGGCGCCTTTGGCCAGGGTCGAGGTGACGATCATCGGCAGCATTTCCGGAGTCAGGCCGACGGCAATTGACAGCGCGAAGAGCAGCGCTTCGCTCCAGTCGCCCTTGGTGAAACCGTTGATGAACAGTACCAGTGGCGCCATGACGAACATGAAGCGGATCAGCAGCCAGCTGACCTTGTTGACGCCCTGCTGAAACGAGGTCACCGCCCGGTCCGTCGCGCCGACCCGTTGCGCCAGCGCACCGAAGTAGGTGCTGTTGCCGGTGGTGAGAATCAGCGCAATCGCGCTGCCGGAGACAACGTTGGTGCCCATGAACAGAATGTTGTCCAGCTCCAGCGGGTTACGCGTGTCGCGATCGGTCTGCCGGGTGAATTTCTCCACCGGCATCGACTCACCGGTCATTGCTGCCTGGCTGACGAACAGATCCTTGGCGCTGAGCACGCGGCAATCGGCGGGAATCATGTCGCCGGCCGAGAGTACGATCAGATCGCCGGGCACCAGTTGCTTGATCGGCAGCTCCCGGCGTGGGCCATCGCGGCGCAGCACCGTGGCGGTGTTGCTGACCATGGCTTTGAGCGCATCGGCGGCCTGATTGGATTTGCTCTCCTGCCAGAAGCGCAGCAGCGTCGACAGCACCACCATGGAGAAAATCACCACGGCCGCCTTGAGGTCTTCGGTCAGCCAGGAGATCACCGCGAGTAAGGTCAGCAGCAGGTTGAACGGGTTTTTGTAGCAGTGCCACAGATGGGTCCACCACGGCAGCGGCTGCTCGTGTTCGACTTCGTTAAGGCCGTGTTGCGCGCGCAGTACATCGGCCTCGACCTCGGTGAGCCCCTCGCCGTGCGTGCCCAACGACGACAGCAACGCGGCGCTGTCGGCATGGGCGGCAGCCACCAGCGTACTGGCCAGCGTCGGCGGCACTTCACGGTTGACCTTGGTGTCGTTGATCGAATCCAGCAACGCGAGGCGACGGAAGTGCCGGGCGATGTGGCGGCTGCGCAGAAAGCCTGCGAAAAATTCCTTGAGCGTGAGTTTCATGGCTGTGTCCCCTGTGGTCAGCCGGGAAACCGTCGAGCAGGTACCGCCGCGCCCTGGCACCGGGACAACCGGCGCGGCAAGGCGTGGCGCGCCCGTCGGGAATGACAGGCGTGTCGATAGGCGGCGCTGACGATTGAGGTCGCCATCACGCCTGGTTCAGCGTCGATGAGAAGGACGTCGAGACACGACCCAGAACGGGTCGTGCACGGGATGCCGCTGCTCGCTGTTACGGCGAGACAACGGCAGGGAAAGGCTGCGCGTTATCTTGCCGAGAATCTGCCGGTGATCGAGACCGGCCGACAACTGTCACTCGAACAAGTACCCACTGTGGGTCTCCGCAATTGATGAAAACGCGCGCAGCTTACGCCCGCAGCGAAACGGCTGGAAGGGGTGTTTTCGGGGAATGTGGGGGGTGTTCAGGAAGGGTTCAGATTCAGGATCTGTGGGGCTTTCCATGGCCCCTTCGCGAGCAGGCTCGCTCCCGCATTCTGGCCTGCGTTCACAGAACCATTGTGGGAGCGAGCCTGCTCGCGAAGGCGATATGTCAGGCAATGCAGATTCAGCTGGCAGTCGCCAGCAACAGCTCCGCCACCGAGCGACTGTGCCCGCGCTGTTTGCCATGCTCATACAGCGAGCCGGCGATTTCGTCGGCGCGAATCGGCAGCACCGACAGCAGCGTATCGCTCAGGCCATGGCTGGCCTGGCAGAAGCCCTGCATATATATGCCGGCCTTGCAGCGCTCGTCGGTGATCAGTTTGTAGTTGCGATCGACTTCGAATTCGCCGAGGTATTCCTCCAGCGGCGCGAGCAACTTGCGGTGCATCTGCCGCTCGTAACCGGTGGCCAGTACCACGGCGTCATAGATTCGCACCGTGACTTCGCCGGTGGCGTTGTTGCGCACGGCCAGTTCGATGCCGTTTGCCGTGGCAGTGGCGCTCTCGACGGTGGTCAGGGTGCGGAACGCATGGCGGGCAATCCCGGAAACCTTCTGCCGGTAGAAGATGCCGTAGATGCGTTCGATCAGGTCGATGTCGACCACCGAATAGTTGGTGTTGTGGTACTCGTTGACCAGGCGCTCGCGCTCGACGCTGTTCTGCTGGAACACCAGATCAGTGAATTCCGGCGAGAACACTTCGTTGACGAACGGGCTGTCGTCCGCAGGCTTCAACGCTGAACCGCGCAGGATCATGTCGACCTGCACCGACGGGAACGAATCATTCAGGTCGATAAAGGCTTCCGCCGCGCTCTGCCCGCCTCCGATGATGGCGATGCTCATCGGTTGATTGTTCACGCACGGCTGCCTGGCCATTTGCGACAGATACTGCGAATGGTGGAACACCCGATGGTCGCCCTTCAGCGCTTTGAACGCCTGCGGAATACGCGGCGTGCCGCCAGCGCTGACCACCACCGAACGCGTGGTGCGCACGAACTGTTGGCCTTCACCATCACGGGAAATCACCCGCAAGGCTTCGACCTGCTGGTTGTGCAGAACCGGCTCGATGAACTGCACTTCTTCGCCATAACGGCTCTGCTCGGTGAACTGCCCGGCCACCCAGCGCAGGTAGTCGTTGTACTCCATGCGGCATGGATAAAAGGTGCCGAGGTTGATGAAATCGACCAGACGCCCGTGGTGCTTGAGGTAGTTGACGAACGAGTAAGGGCTGGTCGGATTGCGCAGGGTCACCAGGTCCTTGAGGAAGGAAATCTGCAACTCGCTCTGCGTCGACAAGGTGTTGCCGTGCCAGCTGTAAGTGGCCTGCTTGTCGAGGAACAGCACATCCAGTTCGCCCTGGGTCACGCCGCGCTCCTGCAGAGCGATGGCCAGTGCCAGGTTCGAAGGGCCGAAACCGACGCCGATCAGGTCGTGAACGATGGGCGATGCAATTGCCTGTGTCATTTCCAGTGTCCTCTGGATGAACCCCTCAACGCGGGGAAATAAAGCCTGGGTGGCCTGACCGGCCTGAATCAGGTCAGCAGGTCGTCTGTTGAGTAGGAACGAGGACGATGAAAGGAAATTTAACCGGTGCGGATCACTGGCCATCCCATTGCTGGATGCGCAAGCGGCAATGCTTCATGGCGTTGACGATGTGTTTTTCCACCAGCGCCCGGGAGATGCCGAGGGTCTGGGCGATTTCCGGATGGGACATCCCTTCGATCTTGCGCAGCAGAAAACTGTCGCGGCACAGCGGCGGCAATTCGGCCAGTGCGCGCTGGAGCATTTCCAGACGCTGGCCGTGATCGAGGGTGCCGTGGGGGGACGGGGTGAAATAGCGCTCTTCGTTATCGAGCACGTCCAGCGATTCGACTTGGCGCAGCGCGTTGCGGCGGTGATCATCGATAACCAGGTTCAGCGCGGTGCGATAAAGGAAGGCCCGTGGTTGTTCGATCGGCACCTCGCTGGAGCGCTCCAGCACGCGTACATAGGCGTCATGCACCACATCCTCGGCGACCTGACGGTTGCCCAGTCTGGCGTTGAGGAAACACACCAGCTCACGATAGTAGTTTTCCAACATGACTCCCGACCGCATCGATGCCGTTTCTGTCCTTGAGCGCACTGATCAGACCTGCAAATCACGCAGTAGCAAGATAGTGGCAACTTGAAGTGCGTAATTTATAGTAATTCTCATATAGATTTAAAGAGTTGATTCCATATCCCGGACAAATAGTGGTGGCCCGGCGTGCGGTAACTCGATGTGTCTGCGGCTAAATTCCGTCGCCCATGCCTCGTTTACAGGACAGCCCCTGTGTCTGTCGTGCCTTGCGACGGGCCGCAACCACTGGCCGGAACCCTGCATGAATCGTCCCCGCCCCGCCCGTCGCGCGCTGTTTGCCGCTCTCTGTCTGATTCCCGTGATCGCCGTCGCTGCCTGGCAAGTCTTGCCACCCGGTCGCGACGCCGTTGCCACTGTGCAGGTCAGCCGCGGCGATATCGAAAACAGCGTGACAGCGCTCGGCACCTTGCAGCCACGCCGCTATGTGGATGTCGGCGCGCAGGCTTCGGGGCAGATTCAGAAGATTCACGTCGAGGCCGGCGATACGGTCAAGGAAGGCCAGTTGCTGGTGGAAATCGACCCGTCGACACAGAAAGCCAAGCTCGATGCCGGGCGCTTTTCCATCGAAAACCTCAAGGCGCAGTTGCAGGAGCAACGTGCCCAGCACGATCTGGCGCAGCAGAAATACCAGCGCCAGCAGAAACTCGCCGCCGGAGGCGCCACCCGCGAAGAAGACGTGCAGACCGCGCGCGCCGAGGTCCGCGCAACCCAGGCGCGCATCGACATGTTCCAGGCGCAGATCCGTCAGGCCCAGGCCAGCCTGCGCAGTGACGAGGCGGAACTCGGTTACACGCGCATCTATGCGCCGATGAGCGGCACCGTGGTCGCCGTCGGGGCGCGCGAAGGCCAGACCCTCAACGCGCAACAACAGACCCCGCTGATCCTGCGCATCGCCCGACTGTCGCCGATGACGGTGTGGGCCGAAGTTTCGGAGGCCGACATCGGCCATGTCAAACCCGGCATGAGCGCCTACTTCACCACCCTCAGCGGCGGCACTCGGCGCTGGAGCAGCACGGTGCGGCAGATTCTGCCGGTGCCGCCGCGTCCGCTCGAACAGAACCAGGGCGGCAGCCCCACCAGCGGCCGCAGCGGCAGCGAACGGGTGGTTCTTTATACCGTGCTGCTCGACGTCGACAACGCCGACAACAGCCTGATGACCGACATGACCGCCCAGGTGTTCTTTGTCGCGCAACAGGCGCAAGACACCCTGACCGTGCCGACTGCCGCCCTGCAACCGGGCTCGCGTCCGCAGTGGCAGCGAGCGCAGATCGTCGCTGCCAACGGTGATATTCAGGCGCGCGAAGTACGCACCGGCATCAGCGATCGCCTGCGCACCCAGGTGCTGGAAGGTCTGGCCGAGGGCGAGCATGTTCTCAGCGCGCCGGCCGCTGGTCATGGAGGCTGAATGCACACGCCCCTGATCGACCTGCGGCAGATCCGCAAAGCCTATGGCGGTGATGACAGCCCGCTGGTGGAAGTGCTGCGCGGGATCGATCTGTCGATCCATGCCGGCGAGTTCGTCGCCATCGTCGGCGCCTCCGGTTCGGGCAAATCGACGCTGATGAACATTCTCGGTTGCCTCGACCGCCCGACCAGCGGCGAATACCGCTTCGCCGGGGAAAATGTCGCGCAGCTGGACAGCGATGAACTGGCCTGGCTGCGCCGCGAAGCCTTCGGTTTTGTCTTTCAGGGCTACCACCTGATTCCCTCCGGCTCGGCCCAGGAAAACGTCGAGATGCCAGCGATCTATGCCGGCACCCCGGCCGCCGAGCGGCATGCCCGAGCTCACGCACTGCTGGAACGTCTCGGCCTCGGCACTCGCACTGGCAATCGTCCGCATCAGCTTTCCGGCGGCCAGCAACAGCGGGTGTCGATTGCCCGTGCGCTGATGAACGGCGGCCATATCATCCTCGCCGACGAGCCGACTGGCGCCCTCGACAGCCACAGCGGCGCCGAGGTCATGACCCTGCTCGACGAACTCGCCGATCAGGGTCATGTGGTGATCCTCATCACCCACGACCGCGAAGTGGCGCAACGGGCCAAGCGCATCATCGAAATCCGCGACGGTCTGATCATCAGCGACAGCGCCGAGCACGCGTGCGCGCCGCCTGTGGCCAATCCCGGGGCGTTGCAAGCGGTCGACCTGCGCCAGCGCCTGAGCAACGGCAGCAGCCAGACCGGCGCCTGGAAAGGTGAACTGGTTGACGCTGTACAAGCGGCGTGGCGAGTGATGTGGATCAACCGCTTTCGCACGGCGCTGACCCTGCTGGGCATCGTCATTGGCGTGGCCTCGGTGGTGGTCATGCTCGCCGTCGGCGAAGGCAGCAAGCGTCAGGTCATGGCGCAAATGGGTGCGTTCGGCTCGAACATCATTTATCTCAGCGGCTCGGCGCCGAACCCGCGCACGCCGGAGGGCATCATCACCCTCGACGACGTTGCCGAACTGTCCGCCCTGCCCCAGGTGGAACGGATCATGCCGGTCAACGGCTCGACCGCCGGGGTGCGCTTTGGCAATGCCGACCACAGCAGTTACGTCGGCGGCAATGACACCAACTTTCCGCAGATTTTCAACTGGCCGGTGATCCAGGGCAGTTACTTCACCCAGGCCGACGAGGACAGCGCCGCCGCCGTCGCGGTGATCGGCACCAAGGTCCGCGACAAATTGCTCAAGGATGTCGCCGACCCGATCGGTCAATACATTCTCATCGAAAACGTGCCGTTCCAGATCCTTGGCGTGCTTGCGGAAAAAGGCGCCAGCTCCGGCGACTCCGATAGCGACAATCGCATCGCCGTGCCCTATTCGGCGGCGAGCACGCGCCTGTTCGGCAGCCGCAATCCGCAATACGTGGTGATTGCCGCCAAGGATGCGCGCAAGGTCAAGGACGCCGAACAGGCCATCGAACAAGCGATGTTGCGTCGGCACCACGGCAAGAAGGATTTCGAGCTGACCAACAATGCCGCGATGATCCAGGCCGAAGCGCGCACGCAAGGCACGCTGTCGCTGATGCTGGGGGCAATTGCGGCGATTTCCCTGCTGGTCGGCGGTATCGGCGTGATGAACATCATGTTGATGACCGTACGCGAACGCACCCGCGAGATCGGTATTCGCATGGCCACCGGTGCCCGTCAGCGCGACATCCTCCGTCAGTTTCTCACCGAAGCGCTGATGCTCTCGGTGGTCGGCGGAATCGCCGGAATCGGCCTGGCGCTGCTGGTCGGCGGCGTGTTGTTGCTCAGCGGCGTGGCGATCGCCTTTCAAGGGCTGGCGGTGATCGGTGCGTTTGCCTGTGCGCTGGTCACCGGCGTCATCTTCGGCTTTATGCCGGCCCGCAAAGCTGCCCGGCTTGACCCGGTCACGGCCCTTACCAGTGAATGATCGACCTATGAAAGTGCGACTGACCTTCCTCGCCGCCAGCCTGTTGCTGGCAGCCTGCAGCAGCCCGGCGCCGCGCCTGGACAGCGGCGTGCAGCCACCGAGCGCGTGGCAGTCCGGCGACAGCCACGGCGCGCTGCAGAGCAATCGGCAATGGTGGACGCAATTCGGCAGCCCCGAGCTGGAGCGGCTGGTGGAACAGGCGCGGCTGGGCAGCTACGACCTCGCCGCCGCCGTGGCGCGGGTCAGACAGGCCGAGGCCAGCGCAACCATCGCCGGCGCCCCGCTGCTGCCCGAGCTCAAGGCCGGTTTGAATGCCAACCGGCAGAAACTGATCCACGGCAAGGGCTACAGCCAATTGGATGTCAGCCCGGAGAATCGCTCGCTTGACTATTACGATGCCGAGCTCAGCGCCAGTTACGAGATCGATTTCTGGGGCGGTAAGCGAGCCGCCCGCGACAGTGCCGTGCTCGGCGTACAGGCCAGCAAGTTCGACCGCGCCACCGTCGAGCTGACCTTGCTCAGCGGCGTCGCCAACAGTTACACCCAGGCCCTGGCCTTGCGTGAGCAGGCGCGCATTGCCGAACTCAATCTGGCCAATGCGCAAAACGTGCTGCATCTGGTGCAGACCCGCTTCGACGCCGGCAGCGCCACCGCGCTGGAGCTGGCCCAGCAGAAAAGCCTGGTGGCCGAACAACAGCGTCGTCTGCCGCTGGTGCAACAACAGGCCCGCGAAGCACTGATCAGCCTCGCCACCCTGCTCGGCCGACCGGTGCAAGCGTTACCGTTGCCCACGCAATCCTTCGCCCAATTGCACTGGCCGGACATCGCCAGCGGCGTGCCGAGCGACTTGCTCAGCCGGCGTCCGGACATTGCCAGCGCCGAGGCCAAGCTCGCCGCAGCCCAGGCTGATGTCACCGTCGCCCGCGCCGCGATGCTGCCGAAAATCACCCTGACCGCCAGCCTCGGCAGCGGCGCCGACCTTGCCGCCGACCTGCTGCGCACGACGTTCTACAACCTGTCCTCGGGGCTGACCGCGCCGATCTTCAACAACGGCCGCCTCAGCGCCGAACGCGACAAGGCCAAGGCGCGGCAGGACGAATTGCTGGAGACCTATCGCGGGGCAATCATCAACGGCTTCGCCGACGTCGAAAAAGCCCTCAGCAGCATTCGTGGCCTCGATGAACAACGGCAATGGCAAAGCGAAGAACTGAACCAGGCACAAACCGCCTTCGACATCGCCCAGAGCCGCTACCAGGCCGGCGCCGAAGACCTGCTCACCGTCCTGCAAACCCAGCGCACGCTGTATGCGGCGCAAGACCTCAACGTGCTACTGCGCCTGTCGCGGTTGCAGGCGAGCATTGCCTTGTACAAAGCGCTGGGGGGTGGCTGGGAGGTGATCTGACAGAGATGCGTCGACTGAACCGACGCCTTCGCGAGCAAGCTCGCTCCCACAAATGGAATTCGGTTTGGACCGAAATCTCCGCCACGACCAAGGCCTCATGTGGGAGTGAGCCTGCTCGCGAAGAGGCCTTGTCAGGCACTGATGCATCTGAATGACACACCGCATTCGCGAGCAAGCTCGCTCCCACAAATGGCATTCGGTTTGGACCGAAATCTCCGCCACGAACAAGACCCATGTGGGAGCGAGCTTGCTCGCGAAGGGGTCCTGTCAGGCACTGATGCATCTGGATGACACCCCGCATTCGCAAGCAAGCTCGCTCCCACAAATGGAATTCGGTTTGGACGGAAATCTCCGCCACGACCAAGGCCCGATGTGGGAGCGAGCTTGCTCGCGAAGAGGTCCTGTCAGGCACTGATGCATCTGAATGACACCCCGCATTCGCGAGCAGGCTCACTCCCACAAATGGAATTCGGTTTGGACCGAAATCTCCGGCACGATCAAGGCCCCCTGTGGGAGCGAGCCTGCTCGCGAAGAGGTCCTGTCAGGCACTGATGCATCTGAATGACACACCGCATTCGCGAGCAGGCTCGCTCCCACAAATGGAATTCGGATTGGACCGAAATTTTCCGCACAACCAATGCCCATGTGGGAGCGAGCTTGCTCGCGAAGAGGTCCTGTCAGGCACTGATGCATCTGAATGACACACCGTATTCGCGAGCAGGCTCGCTCCCACAAATGGAATTCGGTCTGGACAGAAATCTCCGCCACGACCAAGGCCCGATGTGGGAGCGAGCCTGCTCGCGAAGAGGTCCTGTCAGGCACTGATGCATCTGGATGACACTCCGCATTCGCGAGCAGGCTCGCTCCCACAAATGGAATTCGGTTTGGACCGAAATCTCCGGCACGACCAAGGCCCATGTGGGAGCGAGCTTGCTCGCGAAGAGGTCCTGTCAGGCACTGATGCATCTGGATGACACTCCGCATTCGCGAGCAGGCTCGCTCCCACAAATGGAATTCGGTTTGGACAGAAATTTTCGGCACGACCAAGGCCCATGTGGGAGCGAGCTTGCTCGCGAAGAGGTCCTGTCAGGCACTGATGCACCTGAATGACACACCGCATTCGCGAGCAGGCTCGCTTCCACAAGGGGATTGCGAACTATTCTGAGTGTGTGTGTGTGTGTGTGTGTGTTGAACCAATCTAGAGCTGTCGGCCCTTGACCTTCAGGTGCCGCGCATACCAGGGGCGCTGTGGCACTTTGCGGAACAGTTCGGTCATGTTGTCTTCGTCGCCAAAAGTGATGCGCAGCGCCAGTTTCATGGTTTCCGGGTCCATCTCCACTGAACGTCCGACTTGCAGGCCGGGCACGGTGCTGCAGCCGTGGGTGTCGGGGCCGAGCCAGGGGTCGGCGACTTCCACCCAGCGTCCCGGTGCAAACCACGGCACGCCGTTGACTTCCAAACGGCTCACTTCGCCCGGATGAAAACGTTCATGGGCGCGGAACCAGTCTTCCAGGCGATCATCGATCCAACCATGAAAGCGCCAGAACACCGGGTTCACATGGGAGGAAAACGGATCACCGAGAAAGTCGTTTTCCGGCGCATACCAGCGCGCAGCGAAGTCCGCCTGATCACGCGCCATCGGCACCGGAATGTCGTTGGACGGATCCCGCGCCACCGAGGCCCAGCGCATGTGCAGCCAGTCGTGCAGGCCCAGTTCGACTTCCGAACCGAACTGGCCAAGGGTCAATTTCGACAAATAACGCGGGTCGCGATACTGCGATTCCCAGACCAGAAAATTGCTCTGGAAAGTCTCCGCCGCTTTGATGTCGCTGACCCATTTGGTGTACTCGTCATCACCCTCGGCCAGCCAGGTCGGCGGCAGTGAGTTGCCGTCGTGGTTGTCGAAATAACGCGCGAAGCCTTGGCGGTCCCGTTCCAGCTCAGGCTGCGGCGGCGGGAACGCCGGCCAGGAAGGCAAGTCCTGCATCGAGCGGGCGATGCCGAGCATGTGCCGGTGCATAAAGAAAAAATCCACGCCCGAGCCATTGCGATCCTTGCTTGGCCCACGGGCGTCGCGCTCCTTGTCACGCGGCCCGGGCTGCCAGCCGATGCCGCGCAGCGCTTCGCGTTTTTTCTCCGAGAGCTTGTGCCACTTGTCGCGGGTAGCGTGCCAGAGCTGATGGAACAAACGATGCTCGGGCGCCACCAGCCAGGCCAACAGTTGCGGATTAAGCCCGGTGCGTTCACGGGCCTCGGGAAAACGCCGCTTGATAGCGATGAACTGATTGTCCAGCTCGGGCAAGGCCAACGGCCGATCCAGACGCAGTACCTGCCCGGTGAACGTGGCGCTGCCGGCATTGCCGAACGCCGCCCAGACTTCATCCAGTTTGACTTTGAATTCATACACCGGCGGCGCAAGCGGCGCATCGGTGCGCAGCAGGCGCCAATACATCTCGGCGCCGTTGCCCGGTGCCAGATCGCCAATCACTTGATAACGCACAGGCCCGTCGGCACGCAGATTCGCTCCGGTGTCGAGATAACCACGCAAACCGCGCCCACGATGGGCAATGTCGAGAAACAGCTCCAGGCCTTGCGCCGGCAGACCATCAAGCCCGGCCGCCGCACCGGTAAAGCGAATGTCCCAGACCCCGCGCAGATTGTCCGCCAGCTGTTGCCCGGCAGTGTCCGCCAGATCGACCGTGGCCTCGCCAGGGGTGATCGGAAACTCCTCGCGAGTCAGTTCACGATGTGCATAAAAAGCGGCAGGCAGCGCGGCGCCCGTGAGTGCCATGCCCGCCATGAACCAGCGTCGAGAGATCGTCATTGCCCTACCTGTGTCAGCCATGAAGCAGGCTTTATCCAAGCTAGGACGTTTGCTCGGCGCGGAAATTTACGCCGCCGGCAATCATCACCCGCGCCGCTGCCGGGCATTTGTAACGCACACCTAAATTAGCCGTGCAGCCACTCGTTCTTCCCAGATAGCAAAGGCCCCTGCGCCTGTACCTCGACGGCGAACCTGAATGAGATGGCAATGACAAAACCGCGTTGGAAAAAGGCTCTATTCATCGGCCTGCCGCTGGCCCTGGCGATCAGTGCCGGCGCAGGATTTCTGGCCTGGGATTACTGGAACAACCCCGGCTACCCGGTGAAGGTAATGAAACAGGCGACGGAGTTGCAGGATCGCCTGCTGTCGTTCGACAGCCACATCACCGTGCCGCTGAGTTTCGGCAGCCACGACCACGAAGCCGACAAGGATGGCTCGGGCCAGTTCGACCTCATCAAGGCCAATCGCGGACGCCTGTCCGGCGCGGCGCTGACGGTATTCGGCTGGCCGGAAATGTGGAACGGCCCGAACGCCCCGCACCGTCCCACCGAGGGTTTTGTCGAAGAAGCGCGCAATCAGCAGGAGGTGCGCTACAAGATCATTTCCGGGATTGTCCGCGACTTCCCCAATCAGGCCGGCATCGCCTACACGCCAGATGATTTCCGCCGTCTGCACGGCGAAGGCAAGTTTGCGATCTTCATCAGCATGCTCAACGCCTACCCGCTGGGCAATGACCTGAGCAAGCTCGACCTGTGGGCCGGGCGCGGCATGCGCATGTTCGGTTTCAGTTACATCGGCAACAACAGCTGGGCCGACTCATCGCGACCGCTGCCGTTTTTCAATGATTCGCCCGATGCCCTCGACGGTCTGTCGGACATCGGCAAACAAGCGGTGCAGCGCTTGAACGATCTGGGCGTGATCATCGATGTTTCGCAGATGTCGACCAAAGCCCTCGAGCAAGTCGCCGAACTGAGCCGTACACCGCTGGTGGCCTCGCACTCGGCGCCCCGGGCGGCGGTGGATATCCCGCGCAACCTCAGCGACAAAGAGCTGCAACTGATCAAGAACAGTGGCGGCGTGGTGCAAGTGGTCGCTTTCTCGCAATACCTGAAACCGCTGACCCAAGGCACGCAGGACAAACTCAATGCGCTGCGTGCACGCTTCGATCTGCCGCCGCTGCCCAACCTGGCGATGGCGCTGATGCCCGGCGATCCGATCATCACCGCCTGGTCGGAACAGAAGCTCGGCCAGTACGCCAGCGGCCTCTACGCGATCCTTGAAGAAGAACCGAAAGCCACCCTCAAGGACTTCGGCGACGCCATCGATTACACAGTGCGCAAGATCGGTATCGACCACGTCGGCATCGCCTCGGACTTCAACGACGGCGGCGGCATCAAGGGCTGGGAAAACGTCGGCGAGATCCGCAACGTCACCGCCGAGCTACTGCAGCGCGGCTACTCCGAAGCGGACATCGCCAAGCTCTGGGGCGGCAACTTCATGCGCGTCTGGGATCAGGTACAAAAAGCCGCGAAACCGGCGCTGGCGTCACGCCAGGAGGTGGCTCGACCATGACTGATCGTCGCACTTTCCTGAAGCAGGCGGGCCTGCTCGCCGCCGCCCTGCCCCTGGGTGCCAGCCTGACTGCACCGGCGGCCATCGCTGCTGTGCCGAATGCCTCGCGGGACAAATGGGCGCAGTTGCGTCAGTTGTTCGAGCAGGATCCTCAGGCGATTCACTTCGCCAATTTCCTCGTCACCTCGCATCCCCAACCGGTGCGCGAAGCCATCGAACGCCATCGCGCGGCGCTGGATCTGAATCCGGGTCTGGCGATGGATTGGGATCTGGGCGTCACCGAGAAGCGTGAAGAAAACGTGCGTCACTGGGCCGGCCAGTACCTGCAAGCCAAACCGGCGCAGATCGCCCTGACCGGCAGCACCACCGAAGGCCTGGCGATGATCTACGGCAGCGTGCAAGTGCGCGCGGATCAGGAAATTCTCACCACGGTTCATGAGCATTATTCGACGCGCAACATTCTCGATTTCCGCAGCCGTCGCGACGGCACGCGAGTGCGCAAACTCAAGCTGTTCGAAACCCCGCAGAGCATTTCGCTGGATCAGGTGCTCAACACGATCAATCGCAATATCCTCCCCGAGACCCGCGTGCTGGGCATGACCTGGGTGCATTCGGGCAGCGGCGTGAAGCTGCCGATCAGCGAGATCTCGCGGCTGGTCGACGAGCACAACCGCCAGCGCGACGACCAGGATCGACTGATCTACGTGGTCGATGGCGTGCACGGTTTTGGCGTCGACGACTTGAGTTTCCCGCAGATGAACTGCGACTTTTTCATCGCCGGCACGCACAAGTGGATGTTCGGCCCGCGCGGCACCGGCATCGTCTGCAGCCGCACCGAAGAACTGAAATACGTCAGCCCCAGCGTGCCGACCTTCTCCGAGGCCACGGCTTTCTCGACCATCATGACCCCGGGCGGCTACCACGCTTTCGAGCATCGCTGGGCGCTGGACGAAGCCTTCAAGTTGCACCTGCAACTGGGCAAGGCCGAGGTGCAGACGCGCATTCATCAGCTCAACAGTTACCTCAAGCAACGCTTGCAGGAGCACCGCAACATCGAGTTGGTGACCCCGCTCGCCTCGCAGTTCTCCGCCGGTTTCACCTTCTTCCGGATCAAGGGTCAGGACAGCGATGAAGTAGCTACTTGGCTGATGCAGAACCGGGTGATCTGCGACGCGGTCAGCCGCGACGTCGGGCCGGTGATTCGCACCGCGCCGGGCTTGCTCAACAACGAAGCCGAAGTGGATCGCTTCATGGACATCCTCGGCAAAAAGCTGCGTGCCTGACCCTCGACTGCCGTTTTCCTTTCAAAGAGACGACCCATGAAAAAGCCTCACGCGTCACTCCTCTCCAAAGCCCTGCCCGCACTGGCGCTAAGCGCCCTCTGCGCTGCGCTGTTGCCCGGCAGCGCGCTGGCGGCGACCGCGCCCGCTGCGGGCAAAGTGTTCAAGGACTGCAAGGACTGCCCGGAAATGGTCGTGCTGCCGACCGGCAGCTACACCATGGGCACACCGGACGATGAAGTCGGCCGCCAACCCGACGAAGGCCCGCTGCACACCGTGACGTTCAGCAAACCGTTCGCTATCAGCCGCTCGCAGGTGCTGGTGGGCGAATGGGACGCCTATGTGCGCGAGACCGGCAACATACCTTACGACTTCGATGACCGCCCCGGCCGCCGCTGCACCGCCGGCAAACCGGAATTCAAACAGACGCCCCGCGATCCGGCGGTGTGCATGAACGTCGCCGAAGCCCAGGGCTACATCGACTGGCTGTCGAAAAAGACCGGCCACGCCTATCGCCTGCAAAGCGAATCGATCCGCGAATACGCCGCGCGTGGCGGCAGCACCGGGCCTTTCCCGTTCCCGTTCGATGAGGGCAAGGATTACCAAATTTCCAAGCACGCCAACACCTACGGCGCGGCCGACGGTTACAACTTCACCTCGCCGGCCGGCACCTTCCCGGCCAATGCGTTTGGCGTGTTCGACGCCCACGGCAACGTCTACGAATGGACAGCCGATTGCTACCACCCGGACTACTCCGGCGTGCCCGCCGACGGTCGCCCATGGACCCAGGAAAACTGCGAACGCCAGGTCATGCGCGGCAATGACTGGGGCGAGGCGCCGATCTTTTCCCGCTCGGGCAACCGCAACAGCAGCTGGCCGACCAGCAAGGGCGACTGGCTGGGCTTTCGCGTAGTGCGCGACCTCTGATCCCGCCCTCGACGAGCGCAGCCACGCCTGCGCTCGGTTAAAGAAACTCCGCGACCATTCGTTTTCCTTAAGTACCGGCACTCCCTCCGCATCGAAGCAGGAATCCTCCATGACCAAGCCTACGCGTGGGGCGATCAACGAATTGTTCGCCCTGCTCAAGCCCTTCCGCCTGATCGTCTCGGCGTCCATCGTGCTCGGCATGCTCGGCGGCCTGAGCGTCACTGTGCTGCTGGCGACCATCAACAACGCCCTGCATTCCGATGACGGCCTGACCCGCACCGTGGTGATGATCTTCGCCGGCCTCTGCGCCCTGGCCCTGCTGACCACGATCCTGTCGGACATCGGCACCAACTACGTCGGCCAGCACATCATCGCCAAACTGCGCAAAGAACTGGGGGAGAAAGTCCTGTCGGCGCCGATCGACCAGATCGAACGCTATCGCAGCCATCGCCTGATTCCGGTGCTGACCCACGACGTCGATACCATCAGCGACTTCGCCTTCGCCTTCGCGCCCCTGGCGATCTCCATGACCGTGACCCTTGGTTGTCTCGGCTATCTGGCCATGCTGTCGTGGCCGATGTTCCTGATGATGCTGGTGGCCATCGCCATCGGCAGCACCATCCAGGCCATCGCCCGGGCCAAAGGCATGCGCGGTTTCTACGCCGCCCGCGATTGCGAAGACGAACTGCAGAAGCACTACAACGCAATTGCCGAAGGCGCCAAGGAACTGCGTATCCACCGGCCGCGTCGCCAGCGCATGTTCGTCGCCGGCATTCAGAAAACCGCCGAGAAAATCTGCGACACCCAGATCAGATCGATCAACACCTTCGTCATCGCCAAGTCGTTTGGCTCGATGCTGTTCTTCGTGGTCATCGGCATGGCCCTGGCCCTGCAATCGCTGTGGCCGAGTGCCGACAAAGCGGTGATGAGCGGTTTCGTTCTGGTGCTGCTGTACATGAAGGGGCCGCTGGAACACCTGATCAGCACCCTGCCGATCATCAGCCGCGCACAGATTGCCTTCCGCCGCATCGCCGAACTCAGCGAACAGTTCTCCTCACCGGAACCACACCTGTTGCTGCAGGATCAGGGCAGCAAGCCAGCCGCCGTCAACAGCCTGGAACTGCGCAACGTGCGCTACGCCTTCCCGCCCGTCGAAGGCAGCGAACCGTTCCGCCTCGGCCCGGTGAACCTGCGCATCGAACAGGGCGACATTGTGTTTATCGTCGGTGAGAACGGCTGCGGCAAAACCACGCTGATCAAATTGCTCCTGGGCCTGTACGCGCCGACCGAGGGCGAAATTCGCGTTAACGACAAGCCGATCACTGCGGTCAACCGCGACGATTACCGGCAGAACTTCACGACGATCTTCGCCGACTACTACCTGTTCGATGACTTGATCCAGGGCGATCGTGAAGTGCCGCAGGATGCCACCCGCTACCTCGAACGTCTGGAGATCGCGCACAAGGTCAGCGTGCGCGACGGCGCCTTCAGCACCACCGACCTGTCCACCGGTCAGCGCAAACGCCTGGCACTGGTCAACGCCTGGCTCGAAGAGCGCCCGGTGCTGGTGTTCGATGAATGGGCGGCGGATCAGGACCCGACCTTCCGGCGGATTTTCTATACCGAGTTGCTCCCCGACCTCAAGCGTCTGGGCAAAACCATCATCGTGATTTCCCACGACGACCGTTACTTCGACGTCGCCGATCAACTGGTGCGCATGGAGGCCGGCAAGGTCAGAAGCGAACTGCAAAC
This sequence comes from Pseudomonas iranensis, assembly GCF_014268585.2. Taxonomy (NCBI): domain Bacteria; kingdom Pseudomonadati; phylum Pseudomonadota; class Gammaproteobacteria; order Pseudomonadales; family Pseudomonadaceae; genus Pseudomonas; species Pseudomonas iranensis. The sequence continues at coordinate 2,270,087 of NZ_CP077092.1, read as the reverse complement.
CGCTTGATCGAGGCAGCCGCGACCGGGCCGGAGAAAAAACTTTTCCGGTTTGCCGCGGCTTCCTCGTCTTAATGAGATGAATAAGAACCATTAACAACTATACCTGCCAAGGTCTTAACCTCATGTCCGCATCCCGTTTCATGCTTCGCCCTCTGACTCGAGCCCTGCTGATGCACGGCGCGACCCGCACACGCCTGGCCGGTAGCGGCCTGGGTCTGGCACTGACCCTCGCGGCAGCGCCGTATGTCCAGGCCCAGGAATGGACCCTGAACATCCCGGCCCAACCGCTGGCCCAGGCCCTGCAAACCCTCGGTCAGCAGACCAGCCTGCAAATCGTCTACAGCCCGGAAAGCCTGCAAGGCCTGCGCTCCAGCGCCCTCAACGGCCGCTATCAGGATGACGAGTCGCTCAAGGCCATGCTCAGCGGCACCGGCATTCGCTATCAGCGTGACGGCAACACCGTCACCGTGCTCGGCCCGGCCACTGGCGGCAGCGCGATGGAGCTGGCGCCGACCAACGTCAACGCCAACCGCCTCGGCGCCACCACCGAAGGCAGCAACTCCTACACCACCGGCGGCGTGACCATCGGCAAGGGCGTGCACTCGCTGAAGGAAACGCCGCAGTCGGTCACGGTGATGACCCGCAAGATGCTCGATGACCAGAACCTCAACACCATCGAACAGGTGATGGAGAAGACCCCGGGCATCACCGTCTACGACTCGCCAATGGGCGGCAAGTATTTCTACTCGCGCGGTTTCCGCATGACCGGCCAGTACCAGTACGACGGCGTGCCGCTGGACATCGGCAGCAGCTACGTGCAGGCGGACAGCTTCAACAGCGACATGGCCATCTATGACCGCGTGGAAATCCTCCGCGGCGCGGCCGGCATGATGAAGGGCGCGGGCGGCACCGCCGGCGGCGTCAACTTCGTGCGCAAGCGCGGCCAAGACACCCCGCACACGCAGCTGTCGCTGTCGGCCGGGACCTGGGACAACTATCGCGGCCAGGTCGACACCGGCGGCCCGCTGAACGACGCCGGCACTGTCCGTGGCCGCGCCGTGGTGACCCAGCAGACCCGTCAGTATTTCTACGATGTGGCTGAACGCCGCGACCAGATCTACTACGGCGCCCTGGACTTCGACCTCAGCCCCGACACCACCCTCGGTCTGGGCATGGCCTATGAAGACGTCGACGCCACCCCGTGCTGGGGCGGCCTGCCGCGCTACGCCGACGGTTCCGACCTGCACCTGAAACGCTCCACCTGCCTGAACACCTCGTGGAACAACCAGCGCAGCAAACGCGCCACCTACTTCGCCGACGTCAAGCACCAGTTCAACGATGACTGGTCGCTGAAAGTTGCCGGCGTGTACTCGCGCAATACTCAGGACATGGAATATTCCTTCCCGAGCGGCACAGTTCCCTTGGGCGCGACCGCCACCAACACGCTGATGCTCGGCAGTACCTATGATTACGATCAGCGCGACTACGGTTTCGATGCTTACGTCGACGGCAAATTCGACGCCTTCGGCCAGCAGCACGAACTGATCGTCGGCGCCAACGCCAGCCGTTCGCACAAGGACGACTTCTACGCGGTGGCGGCATTGCCACAGCGTCAGAACGTGTTCAACCCGAACCACAACATCCCGCAGCCGGATGAAAGCTACTACCTGGCCAACGCCTCCCGTGGCGGCCCGGTGGACATGCACATCAAGCAATATGGCGCTTACTCGATCGCCCGCCTGAAACTCGCCGACCCGATGACCGTGGTACTCGGCAGCCGGGTCAGCTGGTACAAATCCGACACCGACTCGGTGCAGTACTTCCGTGGCGAAGGCACCGAGGTCAACACCCAATCCACCGAAACCGGCCAGGTCACGCCGTTCGCCGGCCTGCTCTACGACCTCAACGACAACCTGACCGCCTACGCCAGCTACACCGACATCTTCACCCCGCAAGGCTCGTACAAAACCATCGACGGCAGCACGCTCAAGCCGCTGATTGGCCAGAGCTACGAGCTGGGGATCAAGGGTGAGTGGTACGACGGTCGCTTGAACACCACATTCAACCTGTTCCGCACCATCCAGAAAGACGCGGCCCAGGATGACCTGCGGTGCGAAGACAGCTCCTGCCAGATCAACTCCGGCAAGGTCCGCGCCCAGGGCTTTGAAGCTGAAGTCAGCGGTGAAGTGATCGACCGCCTGCAATTGCTGGCCGGTTATACCTACACCCAGACCAAAGTGCTGGAAGACGCCGATGCTACTCAGGATGGCGCGGTCTACAACTCCTACGTGCCGCGTCACCTGTTGCGCGTCTGGGGTGATTACGCCCTGAGCGGACCGCTGGACCGTGTGACCATTGGTGCGGGTGTCAATGCACAGACGGGCACCTACCGCGTTTCGCCTCTGGGCGGGGACAATGTCGACGGCGCGGGTTATGCCGTCTGGAACGGTCGCATTGGTTATCGGATCGATGACACCTGGTCGGTGGCGTTGAACGGCAATAACCTGTTCGACAAGCGTTATTACGCGACCATTGGTACCGAGGGGTTCGGTAACTTCTATGGGGATCCGCGCAATTTTGTGATGTCGGTGAAGGCTGATTTCTGATTGGTCTGATGTTGTTTAGAAGCCCCGCCTTGGCGGGGCTTTTTGATTTTTGGGATTGGGGGCATATCCGTTGTTGCGGTGAAGGCTTCTTATGGTTTCGCAATTACAGCGAGTCCCTTTTTCAAACGCCGGAGTGCCGGCCCAGCAAAAAGGAACCAAAAGGCTTTGCCCCGGCGTACGGCCCGCTCGCTGCGCTCCCACACCTGGATCGATCCCGTAACGAAGTCTGCCGAAGAGGCAAAAAATCAAAAAGCCAGATCAAGATCCCCTCACCCTAGCCCTCTCCCAGAGGGAGAGGGGACTGACCGAGGTGTTTGGACGAAGTACGCCGACTTGCGATACCGAGTCGAATGCAGATTCTGCAAAGCCCGCAAATCGGCTCCGGCTCCCTCTCCCTAGCCCTTTCCCGCAAGGAGAGGGAACTGACCGAGGTGTTTGGACGAGGTACGGCAACATGAGATATCGAGTCGAATGCAGGTTTTGAACACCACACAAATCGGCTCCCTCTCCCTCGGGAGAGGGCTGGGGTGAGGGGCGAATCCACCGAAAATCTCAAGCCATGCGACGCTTCTAATCACTCAACAATGAGCGTTAGCTCGAGTGCTTTTGATCCACCGGCGACATCGGAAGGCTGAGTGGAGGGATTGATCCGGGCGTGGGAGCGCAGCGACCGTCTGGCGCAGCCAGACACAGCGGAAGGAGGTGCAGCGAAGCAAACCGTAGCCGCTGCGCCCGGATCGATCACGCAGCGAAGGAACCCGAGCCTGCGAGGGCCGAACGCAGGAGCTAGCGTTTTTTGCTTACTTTTTTTGGCGCTTGTAAAAAAGTAAGTCGCCGTCAGGCGAAACCGCCAGCAGCCGCTACCAAAGCAACGGATATTCACCCAATCTCAAGAGCCCGCGCAAGCGCCCCACCCACCCGCAAATACACCTCCAGAACCCCAGGCACCACCGCCCCCAACCGCAACAAATCATGAGTCAACCCGGCACAAACCTCGACGTCGACCTCAAACCCCTGCCCACGCAGCCTGTCGACATAAGCCTGCCCCTCATCCAGCAGCGGATCAAACCCGGCCAATACCACAATAGCCGGCGCCACCCCACGCAAATCCTCCGCCAGCAACGGCGAAAAGCGCCAATCCAGATAATCCTCCGGCCCACGCGCATAGTGCTGATAAAACCACTCCAGCGTGTCGTTCTCGAGCAAATACCCCTCGCCAAACAACAGCCGCGAATCATGCACCCGTGAAGCATCGGTCACCGGATAACACAACAACTGCGCCTTCGGCGCGATAGCCACCGTGTGCGGCTGCCGCACCGCCTGAATCGCCAATACCGTCGCCAATGTGGCACCCGCGCTATCACCGCCAAACGCAACGCGCGAACCATCCAGTCCGAGGTTCGCAGCCTGTTCGGCCAGCCAGGCCAAAGCGTCCTCGCCATCCTCCAGCGCCGTCGGAAAGCGATGCTCCGGCGCCAGTCGATAACCGACCGAAAGCACCGCACACGGCGTGCGCTGGCAAAACTCGCGGCAGACGCCGTCATGGGAATCCAGACTGCCAACGACAAATCCGCCACCGTGGAAATACACCAGCACCGGCAGCGGCGATCCAACACCGTTGGGTCGATACAAACGCAACGCCAGCGCCGCACCATCGCGGGCCAGTGTCTCAATCTCGGTGAGTTCAACATCCTGCGGCGCCGGCCAGCGCAGTTGCGCGGTGGTCTGTTCGAAGGTGGCGCGGGCCTCGCTCGGGGTCAGTTGGTGCATGGCCGGCAGGCCGGCGTCCTGGCTGTCTTGAGCGAGGTCGAGGAAAGCTTCCAGATCAGGGTGTAACGACATCGATAAAAATCCTTGTATCCGCGATAGGACGGGCGCGCCTGGGCAGCGCCCGCGCAAAAGACCGGGTGATCAACCCACCCGTGCCACGCAATGTTCGATCAACGCTTCAAGCTCGCGCTGGTAATCGCTCATCAGCGCATTCATGGTGCCGGCGCGGTAACGCTGGCTGCTGTAAATGCAGCGCAAGGCCAGTTGCCCGTCATAGACCTGGCCGACGATTTCCAGCCAGTTGCCCAGGTTCGCCTTGAGGCTGTAGTTGTCGCCGGTCTCTTCCAGTGCCGGCACCAGCAACGCCTGTTCATCGAAGCTCTGGTCGAACTGCCCGAGGTAATTGAACGTCACCCGTGCCTGCGGCAATGCAGCCAGTTGCGCCGAGATTTCCGGCCCGGCCAGATGACGCAACACGCCGTAGCCGATGCCCTTCTGCGGTACGCCCGCCAGTTGCGCCTGCACATCGATGATCGACTGGCCGATGTCGTCGCTGTCCGGGCGCAAACGCACCGGGAACATGCTGGTGAACCAGCCGAGGCTGCGGCTCAGGTCGATCGATTCGAAGAGGTCTTCGCGACCGTGCCCTTCAAGCAGAATCAGCGCCGACGGTTGCTGGCTCCAGCGGCACAGCGCGCGGCTGAGCGCTGACAGCAGCAAGTCGTTGATCTGCGTGCCGTACACCGCCGGGGCCTGTTTGAGCAGTTGTTCGGTGTGCTCGCGGGACAGCTTGAGCCGTGCCTGCGCCTGTTGCCGCACAAGGTTCTTGCCACGCGGGTTATCGCACGGCAGATCAATGCCGGGCTGATCCAGTTGCTCCAGCCAATAGCTCAATTCCTGCTCGGCTATGACTGGTGCCTGCGCCTGCAACGCTTCGGCAAACGAACGGTAACTGCTGGTGCGAATCGGCAGCTGCGGCACCAGCCCCTGCACGCACGCCTCATAAGCGACTTTCAGATCGTCGAGCAGAATCCGCCACGACACGGTGTCGACCACCAGGTGATGAATTACCACCAGCAACCGCGCCTGACCATCCGGCAACGCCACATGCATGACCCGCCAGACCGGCCCGTCATTGAGTTTGAGGCTACGCTGCGCGAGGTTGGCCAAGGCTTCGACCTCTTCGCTGCTTTGCGCTTCACGGCGCCACAGCACAGCCTCGTCGGAGGCGCTGGTGCTGTAGCGCTGCAACCAGCGTCCGCCGTCGTTGGAAAAACGCAGGCGCAGCGAATCGTGATGCTGTTCGATCAAGCCCAGCGCCTGTTCCAGTGCATCGAGATCCAGCGGCTGACGTGCGCTGAGCAGCAACGACTGGTTGTAGTGATGCGCCTCGGCCATGCCTTCGGCGAAGAACCATTGCTGGATCGGCAGCAGATTGAACGCGCCCTCTGCGGCAACCTGAGTCAGGTCCGGCAGCGCTTGCCCGGCGCCCTCCTTCGCCACTTGCTGCTCGAGAATGCCGGCGATGGTTTGATAGCGCATCAGATCGCGCAGCTTCAGCTCCATCTGCAGCGTCGGGTGGTTTCGCACCCGCGAGATCACTTGCAGGCTGAGGATCGAATCGCCGCCCAGTTCAAAGAAGTTATCGCTGATACCGACCTGCTCGACCTGCAACACTTGCGCCCAGATTTCCGCCAGCAGGCGTTCCTGCTCGGTGCGCGGCGCTACATATTCGTCACTTTTGAACTCCGGCTCCGGCAGGGCCTTGCGATCGAGTTTGCCGTTGGGCGTGACCGGGAATGCGCTGAGGCAGACGATCTGCGCCGGCACCATGTATTCCGGCAGCGAAGCACGCAGCCCGGCCTTGAGTTCATCGCCGATATCATCACCCGTGGCGGTGACCACATAACCGATCAGTTGCTTGCCGGAGGCATTGTCGCGGGCAATCACCAGCGCATCGCTCACCGCCGGCAACTGACGCAGGCTGGCCTCGACTTCGCCCAGCTCGATGCGGAAGCCACGCACCTTGACCTGATGGTCGATGCGCCCGACGTAATCGACCACGCCGTCCGCGCGGCGGCGCACCAGATCGCCGCTGCGGTACAGGCGCTCGCCGGGCACAAACGGGTTGGGCACGAAGCGTTCGCCGGTCAGGTCGGGGCGCCCGTAATAACCTCGAGCGACGCCGTAACCGCCGATGTACAACTCACCGGCAAAACCCGGCGGCAGCGGATTCAGATCGTCGTCGAGCACGTACAGCGAACGCGCACCGACGGCGCGACCGATCGGCGCATACGCCGCTTCGCAGTGCTGGCTGATGGCGACTTTCCAGAGCATCGGCGTGACCACGGTTTCGGTCGGGCCGTAGCCGTTGGTGAAGTATTGCGGACGCAACGCGGCTTTGACCTGTTCGAAGGTCTGCTCCGGCACCGCATCGCCACCGAAGCAGTAGATGCGCACTGGCGGTGGTGCGATGCCACTGGCGGCGGCGTACTCGGCGAGTTGTTTGAGATAGGCCGGCGGGAAACAAGCGATGGTCACGCCGTAATCATGCAGGGCCTGATAGGTCTGCTCCGGCGTCCACAGGCAACCGTCGCGGATCACCAGACGACCGCCGCTGTACAAGGTACTCAGCCAGCGTTCATGGGCACCGTCGAAAGCGAACGACATGAAGTGCAGCTCGCAACTGCTCGCGTCCATTTCGTACAGCTCGGCGATGGCCTGGCAATGCATGCTCAGCGGTCCCTGGGTCACGGCCACGCCTTTCGGCCGTCCGGTGGAACCGGAGGTGTAAACCAGATAGGCCAGGCTCTGCTCGTGAACATCGCAGACCGGGGCAGCATCGCTGTAAAGACTGCGATAGAGTTGATCGATTTCCAGACGCCGCACGCCTTGTGGTGCAGGCAATGTCGCGCGCAGGCTGGTTTGCGTCAGCAGCAGGGCCATGCGCGAATCTTCGATCATGTACGTCAAGCGCTCGGGCGGATAATCGATGTCCAGCGGCACGTACGCCGCACCGCTCTTGAGCACGGCGAGGAAACTCACCAGCATTTCCAGCGAGCGCGGCAATGCCACGCCGATCACCACTTCCGGCCCGGCGCCGTGGGCAATCAGGCACTGCGCAAGTCGATTGGCCTGCCGCTCCAGTTCGGCGTAGCTCAGGCTTTCGCCGGCGCATTGCACCGCGATCGCGTCGGGCTGCTGTTGCGCATGACGACTGATCAACTCCGGCAACAGGCGAGGCTCATGGCGGTGCGCCGGCTCGGCGCTCCAGGCCTGCGCCGCTTGCCATTGTTCAGCGGACAGACGCTGCAAGTTGCCCAGCCGCTCATACGGCGCGGCCATCATCGCCGCGAGGGTGTTTTCCAGGGTCAGGCGAATGCCTTCTACCGCCTCGGCGCTGAAGTGGCTGCGCAGGTACAGGTACTCGATCGACAACTCGTCGCCGAGCATCACCGCAAGGTCCATCGGCACGTTGGTCACGCCGTGGCCGATGGATTTGCCGAAGGTCAGCTCGGTGTTGGTTTCTTCCTGCAAGCGCTCGTCGATCGGGAAGTTCTCGAACACCACGATGCTGTCGAACAGCGCCTGACCACCGAGGTTCGACCAGCGCTGCACATCGGCCAGCGGTGCCTGGGAGTAATCGCGGATGTCGAGGTTGTAGGCCTGCACTTCACCCAGCCAGTCGGCCAGACGCTGATCGGCCTGCGGGGTCTGAATGATCGGCAAGGTGTTGATGAACAGGCCGAGCATGTTGCCGACGTTCGGCAGACTTTCCGGACGCCCTGATACGGTGGCGCCGAAGGTCACCGTCTGCTGGCCGGTGTAGCGTTGCAACAGCAGCAGCCACGCGCCCTGAATCAGCGTGTTGGGGGTGATGCGCAAATCGCGGCAGAACTCCAGCAGGCGCGCGGTTTGCGCCTTGTCCCAATTCGAATAGAGCGCATCGTGACCGGTAACGTCGGCACTGTGACGCGGGTGCATCGCCTGACTCAGCGCGGTCGGTTCGTTGACCACCGCCAGACGCGCCTTCCAGAACAGCTCCTGGGCATCCTGATCCTGCGCCTGCAACCAGGCAATGAAGTCGCGATAGCGGCCATTTTCGCCAGTCACCTCGCCCGTGGAGTAGTACTGCAAGACCTCGCCGAACAGCCGCGAACTGCTCCAGCCGTCCATCAGGATGTGGTGGCTGGTCCAGATCATCTGGTACTGCTCGTCGCCCAGCTGCAGCAGGGTCACCCGCTGCAATCGCGCTTCAGCCAAGTCGAAGCCCAGCGCACGATCAGCGCTGGCGAACTCGGCAATCGCCGCCTCGCTGCAGTCCTGCCCACGCCAATCGAGCACCTGCATCTGCAGCGGCGCCTGGCGATGGACGACCTGCAACGGCTTGGCCAGCCCATCCTGCCAATGGAAACTGGTGCGCAGGATCGCCTGACGGACGATGATGAATTCCCAGGCCCGGCGGAAACGCTCAACGTCGAGGCCCTTGATCGGCAGGCTGACCTGTTGCACATAGAGGCTGCTGCCGTTATCCGACAGGGTGTGGAAGAGCATGCCTTCCTGCATCGGCGACAGCGGATAGACGTCTTCGATCAGCTCTGCCGGCACCGGCAAGGCATCGAGCTGCGCCTGATCCAGTTGCGCCAACGGGTAGTCGGCAGCGCTGGCGGATTGCACGTCTGCATGCGAAACCACTACGGCCAGTTTCTGCACCGTCTGCTGCTGGAACAGGTCCTTGGGCGTGAAGCAAATGCCCTGCTGCCGCGCGCGGCTGACCAGTTGAATCGAGATGATCGAATCGCCGCCGAGGGCGAAGAAATTGTCGGTCACGCCGACCTGCTCGATCTTCAGAATGTCCTGCCAGACCTCGGCCAGTTGCTGCTCCAGCGGCGTCGACGGCGCGACGTAATCGCGTTGTGCCTGGCTGGCATCCGGTGCCGGCAAGGCCTTGCGATCAAGTTTGCCGTTGGGTGTCAGCGGCAACTGTTCGAGGAACAGCCACTGCGTCGGAACCATGTAGTCCGGCAGATGCGCCTTGAGCGCGGCTTGCAACTCAGCACTCAGCGAGTCCAGTTGCGCCAGGCTTTGATCGGCCTCGGCCGGCACCACATAAGCCACCAGTTGCTGGCCGCCGACGCCTTCCACCGCCAGCACCACGCCTTCGCGCACGCTGGCCTGGGCCAGCAGACGCGCGTCGATTTCGCCGAGTTCGATACGGAAGCCGCGCACTTTGACCTGATGGTCGATGCGACCGACGTATTCGATACGGCCGTCGTCCATGAAACGCGTCAGGTCGCCGGTGCGGTACATGCGCTCGCCGTTGCTCGCCAACGGATTCGGCACGAAACGCTCGGCAGTCAGGCCCGGGCGCAACAGATAGCCACGGGTGATGCCCTCACCGGCCAGATACAGCTCCGCTGCAATGCCGAGCGGCGCTTCCTGCAATTGCTCATCGAGCAGGTACGCAGTGGTATTGCGCAATGGCCGGCCGATATTGGCCTGACCGCCGAGTTCACGACGAGTCCAGGTCGAATACGTGGTGTCTTCGGAAGGCCCGTACAGATCGTAAACGTGGGCGACCGAAGTTTCGCGGTACAAGGTGTCGACCAGCGCCTGCTTGAGCGGCTCGCCGGCCAGATTGATGATGCGCACACACGACGGGATCTGGCCGATGCGTTGCAACGCGGCAATCGCCGACGGCACGGTGTTGATCAGGCGCACCTGATCACGCTCGGGCAAGTCCGGCAGCTCAAGGGCATTGCGCGCCATGACCATGGACCCGCCACGCGCCAGGGTGACGAAAATCTCCCACACCGACAGGTCGAAGCACACCGACGTCGAGGCCAGCACGCCTTGCAGATCGTCCTCGCTGTAGACCTCGGCGGACCAATGAATCAGCGCCTGCACGTTGCGATGGGCGATGGCCACACCTTTCGGTTTGCCGGTGGAACCGGAGGTGTAGATCACGTAGGCAAGATTGGCCGAGTCGGCGCGCGCCGGCAGGTTGTCCGGCGCTTGCGCGGCGAACGCCTCGCCGCCGGCCTCGACCAGCACCACGTGGGCTTCGCTGGACGGCAGTTGCGCCAGCAAGGCTTGCTGGGTCAGCAGGACTTTCGCCTGGCTGTCGTCGAGCATGTAGGCCACGCGGTCGGCCGGGTAGTCCGGGTCCAGCGGCACGTAGGTGCCGCCGGCCTTGAGCACCGCCATCAGGGCGATCACCAGTTCCGCCGAACGCGGCAGCGCCACGCCGACGCGCACTTCGGCGGTGACACCCAGCGTCACCAGATGCCGGGCCAACTGGTTTGCCCGCCGGTTCAGTTCGCCGTAGCTCAGGGCCACGCCGGCATGACTCAACGCCAGTGCCTGAGGATGCGCCGCCACCCGTGCTTCAAAGCTCTGCGAGATCAACCGCTCAGCCGGATAAGCCGCGTGATTGTCGCTCCACTGCGCCAGCGTCTGCCGTTCGGCCAGCGGCAGCAGACCGATCTCGCCGAGTGCCCGTTGCGGCGCTGCGATAAATTGCTCCAGCACTTCACGCAAATGCGCCGCCAGAGCAAGCACGCTGCGCTCGGCGAAGTGTTCGGTGAGGTAGTTGAAATCGAGGTTGAGCACTTCGCTGGCGCCGGCAATCAGGGTCAGACCGTAGTTGGTCTGCTCGCGATGCTCCAGACCGGAAAAACGCAGCCCGCCCGGATTGGCCTCCAACGCGTCGGATACCGGGTAGTTCTCGAACACCAGCAAGGTGTCGAACAACGCTTCGCCACTCAACGCCGCCAGACGCTGAATGTCCTGCAACGGCGTCTGTTCGTAGTCGCGCAACAGCAGGTTCTTGTCCTGCACGCTGCGCACCCAATCGCCGACGCTGAGGCTGGCCTGCGGGCTGGCGATCACCGGCAAGGTGTTGATGAACAGCCCCAGTTGCTCCTCGATGCCCGGCAAATCCACCGGACGCCCGGATACCGTGGCGCCAAACGCCACCGTGGCCTGGCCGGTGTAGCGCTGCAACACAAGCAGCCATGCCGCCTGCACCAGGCTGTTGAGGGTCACCTGTTGCTGACGGGAGAAGCTGTTCAGACGCTGGGTCAACGCTTCATCGAAATGCAGACGATGCATCTGTTTGCCCGGCCCCGGCACGGTGCGTCCGTGGCAGGCCGAGGCCAGTCGGGTCGGCTCGTCGAGTTCGGCCAGTTGCCCGCGCCAGAATTCCTGCGCGGCCGCCTTGTCCTGGTCCTGCAGCCAGACCAGAAAATCGCGATAGCGGCCCTGCGCGCTCGACACCGGCTGGCCGGCGTAATCCTGCAGCACTTCGCCGAACATCCGCGAGTTGCTCCAGCCATCCATGAGGATGTGGTGACAAGTGAAAATCAGTCGATGGCGATCGTCGGCAGTGCGCAACAGGCACAGGCGCAACAGCGGCGGATTCTGCAGATCGAACCCGCGTTCACGGTCGGCCTGCGCCCGTGCTTCAAGCACCGCCGGCAGATCAGCGGCATCGCGCACGTCGATTTCCGGCATTTCCAGGGTCAGTTGGCGATTGATCACCTGCAACGGCGCGTCCAGGCCATCGCGGCCCCAGATGAAACCTGCGCGCAGCACTTCATGGCGATCGACCACCCGTTGCCAGGCTTGCTGGAACCGCGCAACGTCGAGGCCGTCGATGTCCAGCAGCATCTGATAAACGTAGGCGCTGGCGTCGGCGTCGTACAGGCTGTGGAACAGAATGCCCTGCTGCATCGGCGCCAGCGGATAGATGTCCTCGATGCGCTGGGCGGCAATCGGCAGGCTGTCCAGATGCGCCTGGGACAAACCGGCCAGCGGCACGTCGGACGGCGTGAGGCCGCCCGCATGGCTGAGGCAGTGGTCGATCAATTCGCTCAGCGCCACTTCGTAGGCGCGGGCCAGAGCGTCAATGGTCGCTTCTTCGAAGACGTCGCTGCTGTAGGTCCAGGTCAGGCTCAACTGGCCCTGATAAACCCGTCCATCGATGGTCAGCCAGTTGGCCATCGGCGCGTTTGCGTCCTGACCGGCGCCCTTGTCTTCGGTGGCAGGCCGCCACAAGGCGTCTTCATCGAAGTTGTTATCGAACTGGCCGAGGTAGTTGAACGTCACCTGCGGTTGCGCCAGCTCATGCAACGCCGCTTGTGCGTCGGCGGTGCCGAGATAACGCAGCAAGCCATAGCCGATGCCCTTGTTCGGGATCGCGCGCAGTTGCTCCTTGATGCTTTTGATCGAGCTTTCCAGGCTGGCGTTTGGTGTCAGGCGTACCGGGAACATGCTGGTGAACCAACCCACGGTGCGGCTCAAGTCGATGTCATCGAAGAGGTCTTCGCGGCCATGGCCTTCGAGCTGCACCAACGCGCTGTCGCTAGCGGTCCACTCGCAAAGCACCCGCGCCAGTGCGGTCAGCAGCAGGTCGTTGACCTGAGTGCGGTAGGCCGCCGGGGCCTGTTGCAGCAGCTGGCGAGTGCGTTCGGCGTCCAGCCGCGTGTCGACGCTGCGTTCGAAGCGGTTGTTCAATTGGCCCTGCGGATTGTCCAATGGCAAACCGAGCGGCGCGTCGCGCAACTGCTCGCGCCAGTAACTCAGCTCACTGTTCAGCGCAGCGCTGCGCGCATGTTCTTGCAGGCGCAAACCCCAGCCCTTGAACGCGCTGGTCTTGGCCGGCAGGTGCACGCTCTGTCCGCTGCTGATCTGCTGATAGGCGCTTTGCAGATCTTCGAGCAGGATCCGCCACGACACGCCATCGACCACCAGGTGATGAATCACCAGCAACAGACGCTGACTGGCGTCCGGCAAATCGATCAGCGCCGCGCGGATCAGCGGGCCGTTTTGCAGATCGAGGCTGCGTTGCAGGTCCAGGCACAGCGCTGGCAATGCCGCGCTGTCGTCCAGCGTGAAAGTGCGCAACAACGCTTGTGGCTGATCCGCCGTGCCGTGGCTTTGCTGCCAGCCCTGCTCGGTTTGGCGATAACGCAGACGCAAGGCGTCATGCTGCTTTTGCACCTGCGCCAGCGCCTGTTGCAGCGCCGTGGCTTGCAGGGCTTTCGCCGGGGTCAGCAGGATCGACTGGTTCCAGTGATGCCGCGCCGGGATGTCGCTGTGGAAGAAATACTGCTGGATCGGCGTCAGCGGCGCTTCGCCAAGCACCTCGCCCTGCTCCGTCTGCACCGCATCGCTCTGCTGCGCGACGGTGGCCAGACGCTGCACGGTCTGGTGCTGAAAAATGTCCTTGGGCGTAAAGCGAATGCCGGCCTGCCGCGCGCGACTGACCACTTGAATCGATATGATCGAATCGCCGCCCAGCTCGAAAAAGTTGTCGTGAAGGCCGACCCGTTCAACCTTGAGCACGTCCTGCCAGATCTCCGCCAGACGCTGTTCCAGTTCACTGCGCGGCGCCGCGTAGGCCTCTTGCACCTGCGCAACATCCGGCTGCGGCAGTTGTTTGCGATCGAGCTTGCCGTTGGCGGTCAGCGGCAGTCGGTCGAGGAACGCCCAACTGACCGGGACCATATAATCCGGCAGGGTTTCGCGCAGGTGCGCCTTGATCGAATCGCGCAACGCGCCCTGCTCGTCCGCGTTCAATGTCTCAACCGGCACGACCCAGGTCGCCAGTTGCTGGCCGCTGACGCCGTCCACCGCCAGCACCACCGCTTCGCGCACCTGCGGATGCTTGAGCAGTTGCGCTTCGATTTCACCGAGCTCGATGCGGAAACCACGGATCTTCACTTGGTGGTCGATACGGCCGATGTACTCGATCACCCCATCGCCGCGCAGCCGTGCGAGGTCGCCGGTACGGTACAGACGCTGGCCGGCCCTGCGGTTGAACGGATCGGGCACGAAGCGCGTGGCGCTCATGCCGGCCTGATTCAGATAACCACGGGCCAGACCGGCGCCAGCGATGTACAACTCACCGATGCAGCCTTGCGGCACCAGGTTGAGCGAACTGTCGAGCAAGTACCACGACAGGTCGACAATCGGTGCGCCGATCGGGCTGCTGTGATTGCTCTGCAGATCCGCCAGCGACAACGGCCGGTAAGTCACGTGCACGGTGGTTTCGGTGATGCCGTACATGTTGATCAGCGTCGGCGTGCGGTCGCCAAAACGCTCGAACCACGGACGCAGATTTTGTACTTCCAGCGCCTCGCCGCCGAACACCACATAACGCAGGGCGTTGCTGCGGCTCGACTCGCAGGCGACCTGCATCAGCGGCTTGAACGCCGACGGCGTCTGGTTCAACACCGTGACATTTTCATCGCACAGCAGCGTGTAGAAATCCTCCGGCGAACGGCTGACGTCGTGGGGCACCACCACCAGTTTGCCGCCGTACAGCAGCGCGCCGAAAATCTCCCACACCGAAAAGTCGAACGCGTAGGAATGGAACAGCGTCCAGCTGTCCTGCGCGCCGAAATCAAACCACTGCTCGGTGGCGCTGAACAGGCGCATCACGTTGCCGTGCGGCAGTAGCGCGCCCTTGGGTTTGCCGGTGGAACCGGAGGTGTAGATGACGTAGGCCAGATTGTCCGGCGTGGTCAGGCATGGCGGGTTGCTTGCGATGCCGTGCTCCGGCGTTTGATCCAGATCGAGGCAGATCAGCCCCGGCGGCAGCGGCAGCTGCCCGAGCAAATGGCCCTGGGTCAACAGCAATTGAATACCGCTGTCGTCGATCATGTAGCTCAAGCGGTCATCCGGGTAGCTCGGGTCCAGCGGCACATAGGCGCCGCCGGCCTTCAGCACCGCGAGAATAGCGACGATCATGTCCAGCGAACGCTCCACCGCCAGGCCGACGCGCACGTCCGGGCCGACGCCCTGCTCGATCAGCGTATGCGCCCACAGGTTGGCGCGGTGATTGAGTTCGGCGTAGGTCAGGCGTTGCCCGGCACAGCTCACCGCCACCGCATCGGCATGCCGCTCGGCCTGGGCCTCGATGGCTTGCTGGATGCACTGGGTCAGCGGTTGTTCAATCAGCGACGGATTCCATTGCGCCAACAGCTGTTGCTGCTGGCCGGCGTCGAGCATCGACAATTGGCCGATGCGCTGGCTCGGCTCGGCGATGATCGCTTGCAACAGCGCGGTCCAGTGTTGCGCCAGGCGCTCGATGGTCGCTGCGTCGAACAGGTCAGTGGCGTACTTGAGCACCGCTTCGATGCCGTGGGCCTGTTCGGTGGTG
Organism: Pseudomonas iranensis; assembly: GCF_014268585.2. Taxonomy (NCBI): domain Bacteria; kingdom Pseudomonadati; phylum Pseudomonadota; class Gammaproteobacteria; order Pseudomonadales; family Pseudomonadaceae; genus Pseudomonas; species Pseudomonas iranensis. Next base: position 2,254,544 of record NZ_CP077092.1, on the reverse strand, counting down.
TTGAGGGTCAGGTCGAATTGCGCGGTCTGGCGCTGCCATTCCAGCGGCTCGATGTTCAGGCCGTTGAGGCGTGTGGCGACGCTTGCGCGGCGCTCGGCCTGGTGGTTGAACATCACTTGGAACAGCGGACTGTGGCTGAGGCTGCGGCCCGGTTCCAGCGCTTCGACCAGTTGCTCGAAGGGCAAATCCTGATGCGCCTGCGCCTCCTGCGCCGTCTGTTTGACCTGACGCAGCAGTTCGATAAACGGCAGCTCTGCGTCGACATCCGCCTTGAGCACCTGGGTGTTGACGAAGAAGCCGATCAGGCGCTCGATTTCCACCCGGCCACGGTTGGCCACCGGCACGCCGACACGGATGTCGCTTTGCCCGCTGTAGCGATGCAGCAAGGCCTGAAACGAGGCCAGCAGCAACACGAACAGGGTAACGTTTTCCTGCCGGGCAAAGGCCTTGAGGGCATTGCTCAGCGCCGGATCAAGAATCAGGTTATGGCTGGCGCCGGCGAAGCTTTGATCGACCGCGCGCGGGCGATCAAGCGGCAGTTCCAGCACCGGTTGTTCGCCGCCGAGCTTTTCCTGCCAGTAGGCCAGTTGTCGCTCCTGCTCACCGGCCTCCATCCACTGGCGCTGCCACAAGGCGTAATCGGCGTATTGAATCGGCAGGGCCGGCAGACCGGCGTCGTGACCGAGGTTGAAACCGGCATAGAGTTGCACCAGTTCCTCGATCATCACTTGCAGCGACCAGCCATCGGAAACGATGTGGTGCAGGGTCAGCACCAGCACATGGTCATCAGGGCTGACCTGCAGCAGCGCGGCACGCAGCAACGGGCCGTGCTGCAGATCGAAAGTCTTCTGGCTCTGGGTCTGGACGAAAGCCTCGATCGAGTGCTCCGGGTCATTCGCCAGATCAGCGCTCAGGTTGTGAATATCGAGGGTAAAAGGTCCTGCGGGCAGGACCACTTGCAAGGGTTGCGCGCTGTCTTGAGAGAACACCGTGCGCAAGGTTTCGTGGCGCTCGATCAGCGCCGCGATGCTGCGTTCCAGTGCCGGCACATCCAGCGGCCCCTGCAAGCGCAGGGCCGTCGGAATGTTGTAGGCCGCGCTGTGCGGTGCCCACTGCCAGAGGAACCACTGGCGCTGCTGAGCGTAGGACAGCAGCAACGGCTCTTCAGCCGTGCGCTTGAAAACCGGGGCAATGTCAAAGAGGTTGACGCCTTTCTGCTTGAGCAGAACCGCCAGAGCCTTTCTTTGCTTAGCCGAAAGTTGTCCTACCGACTCGATTAACTCTTGCACGCGTTTTTCCCTCTCAAGAAATCAGTTTTTCCAGATCATCGAGGGATAGACGTTTGAGGGCCTCCAGTGATTTAGCCAATTCATCCTGAACGGGCGACATTTCGACGCGCAGCGCTTCGATCCGCGCGCAGAAATCCTTGAGCGTGTCGGTCTCGAACAGCGCCTTGAGCGGCACCTTGTCGCCCAGACGTTCCTGCACCCGGGTCACCACCAGCGTTGCCAGTAACGAATGACCGCCGAGCTGGAAGAAGTTGTCCGCCAGCCCTACCCGCTCGACCTCCAGCACTTCCTGCCAGATCGTCGCGACCTCCCATTGCAGATCGCTTTGCGGCGCTAGGTATTGCTCATGCGTCGGGCTCTCGCCCAACGCCATCAGCGCCTTGCGATCGAGCTTGCCGTTGGGCGTCAGCGGGATCGCGTCGATCAGGTGCAGATGCCCCGGCACCATGTGCGCCGGCAAGCGGCTGACCAGCGCACTGCGCACCCGCTCGGCCAGCGTCGACCGCTCGCTGTCCGGCGCGGCGACGAGGTAGGCATGCAGGTGTTTGCCAGCGGCGCCGTCCTGCGCCAGTACCACCGCCTCAAGGATATCGTCGAGTTCCAGCAGGCGCGCTTCGATCTCGCTGAGTTCGATGCGGAAACCGCGAATCTTCACCTGATGGTCGGCGCGACCGATGTACTCGATGTTGCCATCGTCGCCCTGGCGCACCAGATCGCCGGTGCGGTACAGGCGCTCGCCGTTGCTCGCGTAAGGATTCGGCACAAAGCGTTCGGCGGTCAGCGCGGCGCGGCGCAGATAGCCGCGCGTCACCCCGGCACCCGCCAGATACAGCTCGGCCGCAACGCCCTCGGGCAGCACCTGCAATTGACTGTCGAGCAGGTAGGCCACGGTGTTGTCCAGTGGCCGGCCAATGTTCGCCCGCCCCTGCGGCGTGCGCAGGGTGAAGGTCGAATAAGTGGTATCCTCCGACGGCCCGTAAAGATCGTAAACCTGCTGCACCTGAGTGCTGGCGTAGAGGCTGTCGACCAGACTCTGCTTGAGCGGTTCGCCGGCCAGATTGATGGTGCCGACCGAAGCCGGAATCTGCCCGGCCCGTTGCAACGCGGCAATCGCCGACGGCACGCTGTTGATCAGGGTGACCTGATCGCGCGCCGGCAAATCGGCCACCGCCAGGGCGTTGTCGGCCAATACCAGGCAGCCACCGCAGGCCAGCGTGACGAAGATTTCCCACACCGAGAGATCGAAGCAGATCGAGGTCGAGGCCAGCACGCCGCGCAATTGTTCTTCGCGATAGACCCCAGCCGACCATTGAATCAGCGCCGATAGATTGCCGTGGCTGATCGCTACGCCTTTCGGTTTGCCGGTGGAGCCGGAGGTGTAGATCACGTACGCCAGATTGTCTGCCGCGAGGTTAACCAGCGGCGCAGTGGCCGGGTATTCGCTGGCGACGTTCTCGTCCACCAGCAGCACCTGCGCACTCAAGGTTTCGGGCAGCATCGCCAATGCCGCTGGCTCAGTGAGCAGCACCGCCGCGCGGCTGTCGTCGAGCATGTGCAGCAAGCGTTCCTGCGGGTAATCCGGGTCCAGCGGCACATAAGCGCCACCGGCCTTGAGGATCGCCAGCAAGCCGACCAGCATCTGCGGCGTGCGGCGCATGCACACGCCGACGCGCACTTCCGGCCCGACGCCCATGCCTTGCAGCTTGTGCGCCAGACGATTGGCCCGGGCATCGAGGTTTTGGTAATCGATGGATTGCTCAGCGAACAGCACCGCGTTCGCCTGCGGTTGACGCTGCACCTGCGCGGCGATGTACGCCAGCACCGTGCGTTGATCCGGCGTGGTAACCGGCGCCTTGCCCCACTCGATCGCTTGTTGCCGTTGTGGCTCGGCGAGCAGTTGCAGCGTGCCCAGCGGCTGCGTGGCGTCGGCGAGGAACTGCTCGAGCAGGCCTTGCAACTGCGCACTCAACACGCGGATCGCTTGAGCGTCGAAGCTGGCCTGATCGTAACTTACGCCCAGACTCAGCTCGCGGCCGGTGATCGCCACCAGCGTCAGCGGATAGTTGGTCTGCTCCTGCCGGCGGATTGCCGAGAACTTCAGGCCCGTCTCAGGGCCCTGCGCCAACGCCTCGGCCATCGGGTAGTTTTCGAACACCAGAATGCTGTCGAACAACGCCCCGGCGCCCGTACCGGCCCAGCGCTGAATGTCATACAGCGGCGTGTGTTCGTGCTCGCGCAAGGCCAGGTTGAGGTCTTGCACCTGTTGCAGCCATTGGCTGACGCCGATCTCCGGCGATGGCGCCGCCACCACCGGCAAGGTGTTGATGAACAGGCCGATCTGCTGCTCGACACCCGGCAAATCCGTCGGCCGTCCGGCGACCGTCGCGCCGAACGCCACGTGATCCTGCCCGGTATAGCGCTGCAACAGCAGCAGCCACGCCGCTTGTAACAGCGTGTTGAGGGTGACTTTCTGCTCGCGGGCGAAGCGGTTCAGTTCTGCGGTCAGCGGTTCGCTGAACACCTGCTCGTGATCGGCATAGCCGTTCGCCGCGTGCCTGACCGGCAGGGCACTGGCCAGTCGCGTCGGCTGTTCAAGGTCCGCCAGCGCTGCGCGCCAGAACTGCTGACTGGCTTGCTGATCACGCTGGCCGAGCCATTCGATGTAATCGCGATAATGCCCCTGCCCTGCGCTCGGCACGATGCCGGCGTAACGTTGCAGCACTTCGCCGAACAACTGCGAAGTGCTCCAGCCGTCCATGAGGATGTGATGGCAGGTGTAGATCAGGTGATGAGTGTGCTCATCGGTGCGCACCAACGTCACGCGCAACAGCGGTGCATCGAGCAGATCGAAGCCGTTATGCAGATCTTCAGTGGCGAGATGATCAAGCGCGACATCCAGGCCAGCGCGACCGCGCCAGTCCTGCACCTGCCACGGCATCTGCACGCGGCTGCGCACCACTTGCACCGGCGCGGCGGCATCCTGCGGCCAGACGAACGCGGTACGCAGAATATCGTGGGCATCGACGGTCTGCTGCCAGGCCTGGCGGAAGCGCTCGCCGTCGAGCTGCTCGACGTCGACGCGCAGCTGATTGGTGTAGGCCGGGCTGTCCGGCTCGTTGCGGCTGTGGAAAAGAATGCCTTGCTGCATCGGCGACAGCGGGTACAGATCGACGATGTCACGCGGCGCCATCGGCAATGCCGACAGCTGCGCCTGGGTCAGGTTGGCGAGGTTGAAATCCGAAGGTGTCACGCCACCTGTGCCGCTCGCGCAGCAATGTTCGATCAGGCGTTCCAGCTCGCAGCGATAAGCCTCGGCCAACGCCTCGATGGTCTCGGCGCGATACATGCCGGTGCCGAAGGTCCAGGTCAGTTCCAGCTCACCGCCGAGAACCTGGCCGTCAACACTCAGCCAATTGCCCAGCGGCGCCTGCCCATCCTGATTGGCGCCGGTGCTGTCAGCGCTTGGCAGGAACAACGCGCCCTGCTCAGCGCTGAACGCGCCGTCGAACTGACCGAGGTAATTGAAGGTTACCCGAGGTTGCGCCAGCGCCTGCAACTCGGCAGCACGCGTGAGGTAACGCAGCACGCCATAACCGATGCCTTTGCCCGGCACCGCCCGCAGTTGCTCCTTGATCGCACACAGCGACGCAGCGGGACTCGCCTGCGGGGTCAGGCGCACCGGGAACAGGCTGCTGAACCAGCCGACCGTGCGGCTCAGGTCGATGTCGTCGAACAGGTCTTCACGACCATGGCCTTCGAGCTGGATTAACACCGACGGCTGCTCGCTCCAGTCACACAGCACCCGCGCCAAAGCCGTCAGCAACAGGTCGTTGATCTGCGTGCGGTACGCCGCCGGGGCGACTTTCAGCAGCTTGTCGGTCAATGTCTGGCTCAGGCGCGTACTGGCGCGAGCGGCCTGGGCGCGGGTCTGGCTGTCCACGGCGAAATCTTGTGGCAGTGCCGCGTCTTCCGCCGCCAGGGTCTGGCGCCAATAATCGCGTTCGCCGGCAAGCGCTTCACTCTGCGCATAACGATGCAACTGCTCGGCCCAGTTGTGCAGCGAACTGCTCTGGCCTGGCAACACCGCCGCCGTCCCCGCCGCCAATGCCTGGTAAGACTGCTGCAAGTCCTCAAGCAGAATGCGCCACGACACGCCGTCGACCACCAGGTGATGGATGACCAGCAACAAGCGCTGCTCGGCATTCGGCAGAGTGACCAGCACCGCGCGCAGCAACTGCCCGCGTTGCAGATCAAGGCTGCGCTGCGCCGCGTCGGCCACGGCCGGCAAGGCATCGAGACTGTCCAGCTCGCGAACCCAGAGCAATTCGGCATCACCCTGCGGCTGCGGCAGTGCCTGCCAGTGATTGCCCGACTGCACAAAGCTTAAGGCCAGCGCTTCGTGCTGTTCGACCAACGTCGCCAGCGCCTTGCGCAAATACACGGCGTCCAGCGCCAGGGTCGGTTGCAGCATCACCGACTGGTTCCAGTGCTGGCGCTGGGCAATCGGCGTGTCGAAGAAGCGCAACTGGATCGGCAGCAACGGCAACGGCCCGCGTGCCACTGGTGCCGCGACGGCAACCGGTTTGGCTTCGATCAGTTTGGCGACGGTAGCCAATTGGCCGATGGTCTGTTTTTCGAACAACTGCTTAGGGCTGAGCTTGATGCCCTGGCGCTTGGCCCGGGCGATGATCTGCAAGCTGAGGATCGAGTCGCCACCCAGCTCGAAGAAGTTATCGCTGCTGCCAACCCTTTCGAGCTTGAGCACTTCGGCCCAGATCGCCGCCAGTTTCTCCTCGATCTCACCGACCGGCGCGACGAACTGCTGGCTGACCACGCCGGGCACTGGCAAGGCACGCTTGTCGAGCTTGCCGTTGGCAGTCAGCGGCAGCTTTTCCAGCAACAGCAACTGCGCCGGCACCATGTAATCCGGCAGCCGCGCCTGCAACTGCTCGCGCAGTTCCTGCGCCTGCACCTTCGCGCCCACCGCCGGCACGCACCATGCCAGGAGTTGCAGGCGCGCCGGGTCGTCATCCAGTGGCAGCGCGAGCACGGCGGCTTCGCTGACGCCATCGAGGCTGAGCAACACCCGCGCGACTTCCGCAGGCTCCACACGGTAGCCGCGCACTTTGACCTGATCGTCGGCACGACCGATGAATTCCAGCGCCTGCTCGCGATTGCGCCGGACCTGGTCGCCACTGCGGTACACCCGCGCGCCGGGGTTCCCAAACGGATCAGGCAGGAAACGCTCAGCGGTGAGCCCCGGCTGATTCAGGTAGCCCAGGGCAACGCTGTCGCCGCCGATGTACAACTCACCGGCAACCTGATCAGCTACCGGGTTGAGCACATCGTCGAGCACATGGACATGGGCTCCGACCAGCGCTGTGCCGATCGGAACACTGCGCGCCTGGGCGGCGAGTTCTTCGACCTCGTGGGTCAGCACGCCCACGGTGGTTTCGCTCGGGCCATAGTGGTTGATCAGACGACAGCCCGGTTTCAGTTGCTGCACGCGCTCGACCAGCGCCGGCGAACAGGCTTCGCCGCCGACGATCAGCGCGTGTTCCGGCAGCACATCGGCAGGCTTGGCCGCCTGCAACAGCGCGGCGAGATGTCCGGGGACGATTTTCAGCACGCCAACGCGATGGCAGGCCATGTATTCGGCAAAGCGGTCCGGGTCGAAGCCGAGTTCTTCCGGCAGCACATGCAGCAGTCGGCCCGAGCACAACGCACCGAACAGCACGGTGAAGCCAAGGTCAGCGGCGATGGTCGAGACCAGCGCCATGCTCGCCTCGGGCGCTGGCGCGAGACGCTCGAGTACACCGCGCACATAACTGCCCAGCGCGCCGTGGCTGACCAGCACGCCCTTGGGTTGCCCTGTGGAACCGGAGGTGTGAATCACGTAGGCCGGCGACTGCGCATACAGCGTCAGTTCAGGCGCGGACGTCGGCAGTGACTGCCATTGCCCCGGCGCAAACTCCAGACCCTGACAGCTCTCACCCGCCAATTCGCTGAGCCGTGCGTCGCCTTCAGCACCGATCAGCGCCCGCGCCTGCGCAGCGCCGAGCATCTGTTGCAGGCGCGTGCTCGGCGCCTTGACGTCGAGCGGCATGTACACCGCGCCAGCCTTGAGAATCGCCAACAGGCAAGTCAGCCAGTCCAGCGAACGTTCCAGCAGCACCGCCACCGGGTCGCCGACATCGACGCCCTGCGCACGCAAATAATGGGCGAGACGATTGGCCTCCTCATCCAGCGCCTGGAACTTCATTGTCTTCTGCAAATCACGAGCCGCCAGCGCCTGCGGCTGCCGAGCCACTTCACGCGCCCAGTGTTGCAACACCGTCAACGCCGGTTCGCGTTGGCTGGCAAGCGCAGCAGGCGGTGGTGTGGCAACCGTGTGCAGTGGCGCCTGCGGCGAGTCGAGCAACTGGGTAAACAGATCCAGCAAAATCTGCACAAAACCGGCGACCGTTTCCGCCCGATAGAGATCGCTGGCGTAGGTCATCTGGCCGTGGATCAGCGCGCCGTCGTCGGTGATATCCAAGGCCAGATCGAAGTGCGTGCCGTCCTTGGCCAGCGGGTATTCGCCGACGGTCAGGCCGGGCAAGGCCATCGAGCGTTGTTTCTGCATGCCGACGTTCTGGTTGAACTTGGCCTGGAACAGCGGGTTGTGGCCCAGGGTGCGTTCGGCGACCAATTCGTCGACGAGTTGCTCGAACGGCAACTCCTGATGTGCCTGTGCGCCGAACGCCGCTTCACGCACCTGCGCGAGCAAATCGGCGAAACTGCCGCGCTCATCGACCTGGCAACGCAGCACCTGGGTGTTGACGAAGAAACCGATCAGTCCCTCGACTTCGGCGCGGCCACGGTTGGCATTCGGCACGCCGACACGAATGTCGCGCTCGCCGGCCAGACGCGAAAGGAACAGCGAGAACCCGGCCAGCACCAGCATGAACAGGCTGATGCCCTGGCTGCGCGCGAAGGCATTGAGCTGCTGCGAAAGGTCAGCACCGAAATCGAAACTCAGGGTCTGTCCTGCAAAGCTTTGCGTCAGCGGTCGGGCAAAGTCCGGCGCCACTTCCAGCAGCGGATGTTCGTCGCCCAATTGCTGACGCCAGTAGTCGAGCTGGCGCTCGCCCTCGCCGGCCTCCAGCCAGCGCCGCTGCCAGATCGCATAGTCGGCGTACTGCAACGGCAGCGCCGGCAATTGCGGCTCGCGCTGCAGGCTGAACGCCTGATAGCACTGCACGAATTCCTTGACCATGACGTCCATCGACCAGCCATCGGAGACGATGTGGTGCATGCTCACCACCAGCACGAACTCATCGTCGGCCAGGGCAAACAGGCTCGCGCGCAACAGCGGGCCATGGCGCAGATCGAACGGTTGCGCGGTGACGTCTTGCACGTGTTGCGCGAGCAGTTCTTCGCGCTCTTGCGCGGCGGTGCCAGTCAGGTCGAAGCGTTCCAGCGCAATACTTTGTTGTTCGAGAATCAGCTGATGCGCTTGATCACCGTCGGTGTGAAACACCGTGCGCAACACTTCATGGCGCGCCAGCAGATGATCGAACGAGCGGCTCAGGGCCGACTCGTCCAGCCGGCCTTTCAGACGCAAGCCAGCGGCCATGTTGTATGCCGCGCTGTGCGGTTCCAGTTGCCAGAGAAACAGCAGGCGTTGCTGGGCGAATGAAAGGGGAATCTGCGCGCAGTCGTGGCGGCTGACCGGCAGCGGCAACAGGCTGAAATCCTTGCCCTCCTCGCGCAGCTTGGCGAGAAACAGCCGACGCTGTTCCAGCGGCAGGCCGACGAACCTTTTTGCAATACGTTCCGCCATCGTGCCGCTCATACTTCTTCTCCTTGCAAAGCATTCATGAACTGATCCATGTCGGACCAGTCGTCGTCGCCGCTCGCCTCGGCCAGTTGCTCAAGCACCTCGGCGAGATCCGCGAGCAGCGGTTTTTCGAACAGGCTGCGCAGCGGCAGCACCACGCCCATCTGCTCCTTGACCCGGGCAATCACCTGCGCGGCCAGCAACGAGTGGCCGCCCAGTTCAAAAAAATGATCGTCCAGGCCCACACGCGGCACGTGCAGCACCTCGGCCCAGACCTGCGCCAGACATTGTTCGGCCGGCGATTGCGGGGCGCGGTAATCGCCCTGCAACTGCGCCGGATCCGGCGCTGGCAAGGCCTTGCGGTCGAGCTTGCCACTCGGCGTCAGCGGCAGGTTCGCCAGCAACAGCAGATGCCCCGGCACCATGTAATCCGGCAGGCTGGCTTGCAGCACGGCCCGGGTCTGCTGGCGGAACGCAGTTTGCGTTGCCGTGCTCGCGAGCACTGCCAACTCCGTCACCACGTAGGCGACCAGTTGCGCACCGCCGGCGAACGGCACCGCCAGCACCACTGCTTCGCGAACGCCCGGACATTGCTGCAGGCGCGATTCGATCTCGCCCAGTTCGATGCGGAAGCCGCGAATCTTCACTTGATGATCGACCCGGCCGACATATTCCAGCGCGCCATCGCCGCGCAGCCGCGCACGGTCGCCGGTGCGGTACAGGCGCTGGCCGTCGGCGAAAGGGTCGGCGATGAACCGCTCAGCGCTGAGGCTCGGCTGACGGTGATAACCGCGCGCCAGCCCCGGCCCACCGATGTACAACTCGCCCACCGCGCCTTGCGGCAGCAGGTTCATATCATCGTCGAGCACGTACAGACGCCGCGCTGCCAGTGCGTGGCCGATCGGCATGCCACGCCACGACACGTCCTGTGCGGTCAGCGCGGTGCAGTCATGAATCGTCGAGACCACCGTGGCCTCGGTCGGGCCGTAGGTGTTGAGCAGGCGCACATGGCCGAGCCCGGCCTGTTGCCACAAGCGCAAACCGTCCACCGCCATGGCTTCGCCGCCAACGTGAATCTGCCGCAGCGCGCCGAAACTGGCCGGCGGTTTCGCCGCGTATTCCTGCACCAGCCAATACCAATAAGCCGCCGGCAGGTCGGCCAGAGTGATGCCCTGATCGATTATCACCTGATGCAGCGTCGCGCTGTCCCACAACGGCGCATCGCGCATGACCACGCTGGCGCCATGGCACAGCGGTGGGAAAAACTGCTCGACAAAGCCATCGAAACTGCTGGTGGCGAATTGCAGAACCCGGTCGCCTTCGCGCAGATCGCTGTAGTCGATGGCGCGGGCGATGAACTCGCTCAGCGCGCCATGACTGACCGCCACGCCTTTCGGCCGCCCGGTGGAGCCAGAGGTGTAGATCACGTAAGCGAGGTTGTCAGCCTCGACCGTGACCGGCAGGTTGTCGCTCTGCTCGCTGTCGGGCAATTGCTCCAGAGACAGGCACTCGATGCCATCCAGTGGCGGCAGCTTGGCGAGGCTTTGCTGATCACTGAGCAACAGTTGCAAACCACTGTCAGCGAGCACATGGCGCAAGCGTTCGGCCGGGGTTTGCGGATCCAGCGGCACATAGGCACCGCCGGCCTTGAGCACCGCCAGCAGCGCCACCGCCAATTCCAGCGAACGCCCCAGTGCGACGCCGACCAGCACGTCCGGGCCGACACCCTGTGCGCGCAACTGATGGGCCAAGCGATTGCTTCGAACGTTTAGTTCGTCGTAGCTGAATGCCCGTGAAGGCGCGGTGGCCAACAGCACCGCCGGCATTTGCGCAGCGCGCGCGACCTGCGCTTCGAACAAGCTTTGCACGCTGATAAAGCGAGGCGCTGGCGCTGTGGCCTGGATCAACCCGTGGCGTTCGCTGTCGGCGAGCATCGCCACTTCGCCGATCAACTGCTGCGGATCGCGGCACACCGACTGGAGAATGTTGCGCCAATGCCCGGCCAGCGCGGCGATGGTCGCGGCGTCGAAAATATCCGTGGCGTACGTGAAGGCGGCAAACAGTTGCTCGCCCTCCTCGCGAGTGTCGAGCATCAGGTCGCTGGTGGCCGCATGTTGCCGAGCGCTGCCGGCCAGTTGTTCCTCGCTCAGATAGCCCACGCGCAAGCCCGAAGCGAGTTGCGCCTGGTGCAAATCGGTGACCAGCGGCTGGTGGTTGAACATCACTTGAAACAGCGGATTGTGGCTCTGGCTGCGCGCCGGTTGCAGGGCTTCGATCAGGGCGTCGAACGGCAGATCCTGATGGGCCTGGGCGCCGAGGGCGGCCTGGCGCAGGTTCTGCAGCAGCTCGGCGAATGGCGTTTGTGCGGTGACCACGCTGCGCAGAATCTGGGTGTTGACGAAGAAGCCGATCAACCCTTCGGTTTCACTGCGGGTGCGGTTGGCAATCAGCCCGCCGACACGAATATCGGTCTGGCCGCTGTAGCGATGCAACAGGGTCTTGAACGCTGCCAGCAACACCACGAACAAGGTCACCCCCTGACGCTGGGCAAGATTTTTCAGTTCTTCGCGCAGGGCTGCGTCGATCACCGTTTCCAGGCGTGCGCCTTGATGGCTGGCTTGCGCCGGATAAGCGCGGTCGGTGGGCAATTCCAGCACGGGATGTTCGTCGCCCAGTTGCGTGCGCCAGTAGTCCAGTTGCCGCTCGCGCTCACCGGCCTCCAGCCAGCTGCGCTGCCACAGCGCATAGTCGCGGTAATGCACGGTCAAGGGCGCCAGCGTCGGTTCACGCCCGGCGACCAGCGCGTCGTAAGTGCGCATGAATTCGTCGATCAGAATGTTCATCGACCAGCCGTCGGCGATGATGTGATGCAGGGTCAGCAGCAGCACGTGTTCCTGCGCGGCCAGGCGCAACAGCCGCAGGCTCAGCAGCGGGCCGTTCTGCAGGTCGAAGGCCTGGGTCGCCTCGGCCATCATGTGCTGCTGCGCCAGCGGCCAGCGCTGGGCTTGGGGCAATTCGCTCAAGTCAGTTACCGGCAACTTCAGTGGCTTTGGTTCGGCCACACGCTGGAAGGCACGCTCGCCGTCCTGGCCGAAGGTGGTGCGCAAACATTCGTGGCGCGCCGCCAGACGGCTGAAGGCCTGTTCCAGTGCCTCGACGTTCAGATCGCCCTCCAGACGCACCGCCATCGGCAGGTTGTAGGCGGCGCTGGTCGGCTCCAGTTGCCAGAGAAACCACATGCGCTGCTGCGCGTAAGACAGGCCGTCACGCTCGGCGATGCCGTCGCAGGCGGTCATGGGCAGCTGCGCAAAATCGATGCCTTCGCGGGCCATGCCGGCGAGGAACAGACGGCGTTTGTCCTGAGGCAATTCGATAAAGCGGCGGGCTAGTTTCTGTGCGTCTGCGGCATTCATGCGTGGAGTCCTTGCTGATCGGCGGCGTGACCTGGAGACCCGGTCGTATCAACAAGAACGAATGGCCCGCGCAACGATTTAGCGCGCCAGCGGCAATCACGGCCCGACGGTACAAAGGCCAGACAGACAAATGCCGAAGCCGGTACAGGCCCGGATTCGGCATTTGAGTTGAAGGGTTGCGAACAGGTCAGCGCACGTCCTGCGAATGCCCCTCGGCCATCGCCACGATGACTTTGCGCGGCCCTTCGAACGGTGAGCGCGCGTGAGCCGAAAGCATGTTGTCGAGCATCAGCACATCGCCCTCCTGCCAGGGGAAACTGATCGCACAGTCGTCGAGCACCGCACGAATCTGCGCCAGCACTTCGTCTTCGATCGGCGAGCCGTCGCCGTAATAGACGTTACGCGGCAGGTCTTCTTCGTCAACGATGTCGAGCAGGCTTTCGCGCACGTCCGCTGGCAGGTTGGAGATGTGAAACAGGTGCGCCTGATTGAACCAGACGTGGTCGCCGGTCACCGGGTGCACCGCCACCGCCTGACAGGTCTGCCGCGTGCGCAGCTCACCGTCGTCCTTCCATTCGCAGACAATGCCGTGGGCCTTGCAGTAGGCCTCGACGACTTCACGGTCTTCGGTGCTGAACACGTCTTCCCAAGCGACATCTAGGCCATTGCCGAAGTTGCGCACGTACATCAGGCCTTTGCTGACAAAACGCTCGCGGATCGCCACGGGGATGCGCCGGTAGACTTCGCGGCTGTCGGCAATCGGCGTCTCGCCGCCGGACCTGGCGGCGATCATGCTGTAGAACCAGATCTTCATCGGCCAGTCGCGGGAATAGGCTTGCTCGTTGTGCAACGGAATGCTCTGGTGCGCCGGGTATTCGGTGGAGGTGTACACGCCTTGAGTGACGTTGGTGCGCGGCGTCGAGCCGAACTCGTAGTTGAGCAATGGATGGCCGAAACTCGCGGCAAACTGGCGGAACTGCTCGGCGCCATCGAGGCGAAAACCGCGAAACAGCACACCACCGTCGCGCAGCAGGTGCTCGTCGACCAAGGCCTTCAATTCATCGAATACCGCCAACAGATCGGTGTCGGCATCGCCCGCCTCGACCAACAGCGGCAAACGTCCGCGCTGCGGCAGCAACGGCCGCACGGAAAACCCCAGAGCAACAGCCATGACTGGCCTCCTGAAAATGATAGATGAGGCGGTCTCAAAACGCCGGTTGCGCGGCCTGCGCATGGCGCCGGTGATGCACTTCCAGATGCGTCTTGATCGTGCGAATGACCCGCGCTTCGTGCTCATGAATGAAGAAGTGCCCGCCGGTCATCATGTCCACCGAGAAACTGCCCAGGGTCTCCTTGCTCCAGCCGATCAGCTGTTCGGTGGTGGCGCGGTCTTCCTTGCCACCGAGCACGTGCACCGGGCAATTGAGCAAGGGCCGCTCGGCAGGCGTAAAGCGCCCGCACATCATGAAATCGGCGCGCAGCACCGGCAGGGTCAGGCTCATCAATTCCTCATTGGCGAGGATTTCTTCGCTGGTGCCCTGAAAGGTGCGCAACTGTTCGATGAGCTCTGCATCGCTGCGCGGTTCGGCAAAGCCGCGGTCGTAATCGCTGCGCATGGACGGTGCGGCGGTGCCGGAGGCGAACAGCGCCAGCGGCTCCGGCACACCCAACTCGCGAAAGGCATGGGCCATTTCGCAGGCGAGCAATGCACCGAGGCTATGCCCGAACAACGCGTACGGGCCTTGCAGCCCCGCTTTGTGCTCGCGCGCCAGTTGCCGCGCCAGTGCGCGCATGTCGGTTTGCAGCGGTTCATCGAACCGCGCGCCACGTCCCGGCAGTTCAACCGGTTGCAATTGCAGCCACGTCGGCAGTTGGCGCCGCCAGCGGCTGTAAACCATGGCGCTGGCGCCCGAATAGGGCAGGCACAGCAATGTCAGCTTGGTCACCGCGCTTTCCTTGAAAAATGTGTCTGCAAGAAAGACGGATCACTGGCCGGACAAATTAGTCGCCGGCCGCTAAATTCCCCCGCCAGCCGCTCGTTGCCTGTTCAGGAAAAAAACAACAATCGCGAGGGAATCACCGTGGACCTGCAGAGCATTCTGGGCAAGTTGTTCGCCAACGCCGGCGCGGTCGGCATCGAGGGGGTTTTCCAGTTCATTTTCAGCGCGCAGCAGGCGTACTGGTACGACATCAAGACCAGCCAGCGCACGGAAGTCGGGCGCCACCCAAGCCCGGACGTGACCATTGAAGTGGCGCAAAAGGACTTCCTCGGGATCATGGCCGGCGTGGTCAACGTCGAGGAACTGTTCGCCAGCGGGCGGCTGAAGATCGGCGGCAACATGGGCCTGGCGACGATGTTGCCGCAGATCATCGACCACGCCCGCCAAGGTGGCGGCACGGTGGAAAAGGTCGACATGAACAAGCGCTACCCGACGCCGCCACGCTTCAGCGAAAAGCTCACTGCCGCGCTGCCTCGCCAGACCAGCGTCGAACGTCGTGCGCGCGCCGAGTTGAGCCGGCACGAATTCGAAACCCGTTATCTGCCCAACGGCACTCCGTTGGTGATCAGCGATGCCCTGCACGACTGGCCATTGTTCAGCCTGAGCCGCGAGGAATCACTGGTGCATTTCGCTGAACTGCAGGGCATCACCCGCCATGGCGATTACGTGAAGAAGACGTTTTCCACCGAGCGTGATTTCCGCTCGACCTCGATGGCCGAGTTCATCGCCTCGCTGGACAGCCCGGCAATCAAAGGCGCCGATGGCGAGCCGCCGGCGTACATGGGCAACAACATCCTGCCGGCGCAGTTGTTGCAGCAGATCCAGTACCCGCCCTACTTCGACACGTCGCTGTTCATCCCGCCGCGCATCTGGATCGGCCCCAAGGGCACGCTGACGCCGTTGCACCGCGATGACACAGACAACCTCTTCGCCCAGGTCTGGGGCCAGAAGAAATTCACCCTTGCCGCGCCGCATCACCGCGAGGCACTGGGCACTTGGTCGACCGCGCCCAAGGGTGGCCTGGATGGCTGCGACTTCAACCCGGATGCGCCGGACTATGAGCGCTTCCCGGCAGCGCGGGAGGTGACGTTTTTGCGAGTGACGCTGGAGGCTGGGGATCTGCTGTTTTTGCCAGAGGGCTGGTTCCATCAGGTGGAGTCGGTGTCGACGTCGCTGTCCGTCAACTTCTGGATCAACTCAGGACGAGGTTGGTAACCCCATTTCCTGTAGGAGCGTAGGAGCTGACGAGTGCAACGAGGCTGCGATCTTTGATCTTGATCTTCAAAATCCAAAGTCAAAGTCAAAAGATCGCAGCCTCGTTGCACTCGTCAGCTCCTACAACAGGATTTTTATTTCAAGTGACGGAAACTTTGGAACGCTGAAATCAGCACCACCGCTCCCGCCGCAATCGCCAGCCAGAAGCCGCTACGCGCGCCAAACGCATCCACCAGCGCGCCGGAGCCAGCAGCGCCGATCGCCACGCCGATGCTCAGCCCGGTCACCAGCCAGGTCAGGCCTTCGGTCAGTTTGGCCGGCGGCACGATGCGTTCGATCAGCGCCATCGCGACAATCAGCGTCGGTGAAAAGAACAGGCCGGCGATGAATACCGCCACCGACAAGCCAAGGATGTTGCTCGCCAAAAGCAGCGGCAGCGTGGTCACCGCCGTCGCCACGCCGCCGTAGAGAAACAGGCGCGGCAACGGCAGTTTCGAACGCATCGCACCGAAGGCAATCCCGGCCAGGCACGAGCCGATTGCGTACACCGACAAAACAATACTCGCCGCTGCCGGCTGGCCCTGATGTTGAGCGAAAGCGACGCTGACCACATCGATGACCCCGACGATCACGCCCATCGCCAGCATCAACGCCAGCAGCCATTGCACGTCGGTCGAGCGAATGATCGAACCCTGATGCTGCGACTCCTGCGCGTGCACCGGTGGTTCGGTGCTGCGCTGGGCGACAAACGCCGTCACGCCGATGGCCAGGGCCAACAGCGCCGCCAGCGGCCCGGCCTCGGGAAACACCGCGACCGACAGGCCCACCGACAGCGGCGGCCCGACGATAAAACACACTTCGTCGAGCACCGACTCCAGCGCATACGCCGTCTGCAATTGCGGCTGGCCACGATAGATCTCGGTCCAGCGCGCCCGCACCATCGCCGACATGCTCGGCATGCACCCGGCCAGCGCGGCGAAGACGAACAACGTCCAGTCCGGCGCCTGCAAACGCGTGCACAGCAGCAACATCAATAACCCGCCGCCACCGGTCAGCGCTGCGATTGGCAGCACCCGCCCCTGCCCATAACGGTCCACCAGCCGCGATACCTGCGGCGCGCAAAACGCCGTGGCCAAAGCAAACGTTGCCGCCACCGCACCCGCCAGCGCATATCCGCCGTTCAACTGCGCAAGCATGGTGATCAGGCCGATGCCGGTCATGGAAATCGGCATGCGCGCCAGCATCCCGGCCAGTACAAACGCACGGGCACCGGGGGCGGAGAACAATTCGCGGTAGGGATTTGCCATCGATTGCAGCCTCATCAGGGGCGGCCAAGTTGCCATAGCCTTGAATGCCGTGGAAGCGCGCAATTGTTAGCGGTCTGTGAAGGCCACTGATCTTTCCAGCGCTGAACGACGATGACCATTGGTCGAAAACCCACGCTGACCTGTCAGACCTGACAGGTGTGGTCCCTTGCCTTTTGCGCTTTGATGAGGCCTTGGATCTTCATGTGTCACCGTGAACCCTGCAAACGCACTCAGGAGTCTCGCCATGGACAAATCGTCAATGTTCGTCTCACCCGAAGCGGAAAAAGTGCCCTGGGCCGTCCCCGCTCTGTATGGCCTGGCGCCCTTTCGCAACAACGCCGCGCTGGCAGACGAGGTGGATGATCGGCTGATGCCGTGGATCGAGCAGGTGGGGATTTTCCCGGGTCGGCACGACAAGGTCCGCGCCATGGGTTTCGGGCGCTTCGCCATGCTGTGTCATACCGACACCGATGAGCCCGATCGGCTGTTGCTCGCGGCGCAATGTTTCGCCGCATTGTTCGCCGTGGACGACTACTACTGCGACGATGAGCGAACCGGGTCCGAACCCAGAATGGTCGGGCCGCGCCTTTCCCTGGCGCTGGCGGCGCTGGAACCGGTTTACCTGAGCGCACGGTTCCGCCCTGAGCTCGAGCAGGCCTTGAGCGGCGATCCGGTGCTGGTCGCGCTGCGTGCCTATCTGAGGCGGGTCGAGACTTTCGCGACCGCGGCGCAGGTTGCCCGCGTTCGCCATGAAATCATTGCCATGTTCGTCACCATGACCGCCGAAGCGGCCTGGCGTATCGAAGGGTTCACGCCCGCGCTCTGGGAATATCTGGCTCAACGTCAGGTCAACAGTTTTCTGCCGTGCCTGTCGCTGATCGACATCATCGGCGGGTATGAATTGCCGGCCAATGAATACAGCGCACCTGAGGTGAGGCGCGTCACGGCGCTGGCCGCCAGCGCCACGATCATTGCCAATGATCTGTTTTCCGCGCTGAAGGAACAGCAGGCCGGTATCGGCGATTTCAACCTGCCTTTGCTGCTGATCCAAGAACAGGGCTGCTCCCCCGCGCAGGCCATGGCGCAAAGTGCTGCCGTTCACGATGACATCATGCATCTGTATGAGGCGGCAGAACGGGCGGTATTGCCGCACGCCTCGCAGCTACTCCAACGCTACCTGCGCGGACTCAAGAGCTGGCTGGCTGGCAACGTCGAATGGCATCGCAGCAGTGGCCGCTATCAGGTCTGAAGCTGCCAACTTTTCATGGTTGCAGATGAACTCTCGCCACGGGCCATCAGTCAGCTACTTAAGTCTCTGGAACCAAGGCGCGAATCGTCATGCAGATTTCCCTCGCTAATCAGGTGGCGCTGGTCACGGGTGCCAGCTCCGGCATCGGCCATGCCGTCGCCAAAGCACTCGCTGCAGCCGGCGCTGCGGTCGTGATCAACTACAACAGCAGCGCCGAACCCGCCGAAGAACTGGCTGCACAGATCAACGCCGAAGGCGGCAAGGCCCTCGCCATCGGCGCCGATGTTTCGAAAGAAGAAGATGTCGAGCGGCTGTTCGCCGAGACCGTCGAAGCCTTCGGCTCGCTGGACATTCTGGTGGCCAATTCCGGCCTGCAAAAAGACGCTGCTGCCGTGGACATGACCCTCGACGACTGGAACACGGTAATCGGCGTCAACCTCACCGGGCAGTTCCTTTGCGCCCGCGCGGCATTGCGGATTTTCCAGCGTCAGGGCGTGCGCGAAGGCGTGTCGCGCGCGGCGGGCAAGATCATTCACATGAGTTCGGTGCACCAGCGCATTCCATGGGCCGGGCATGTCAATTACGCGGCGTCCAAGGGCGGCGTCGATCAGCTGATGCAGAGCCTCGCTCAGGAAGTCAGCCACCAGCGCATCCGTATCAACAGCATCGCGCCCGGTGCAATCAGTACGGCCATCAACACAGAAGCCACTGAAGGCGCGGCCGGCGAAAAACTTCTTGAGCTGATTCCCTACGGACGCATTGGCGATGTCGAGGATGTTGCCAACGCAGTGGTTTTCCTCGCTTGCGACCTGTCCGACTACATCGTCGGCACCACCCTGTTCATCGATGGCGGGATGAGCCTCTATCCGGAGTTTCGCGGCAATGGCTGAGCCTGAAGTGGAACAACAAAGTCCCATCGGTGCCCACGGCATCATCGGCGACATGCGCAGCGCCGCACTGGTTAACGACAAGGGCAGCGTGGATTTTTTCTGCTGGCCGGAGTTCGACAGCCCGACGATCTTCTGCTCGCTGCTCGATACCCCTGAAGCAGGGATTTTCCAGCTCGCGCCGGACTTGCCGGATGCGCGCCGGGAACAGATTTATCTACCCGACACCAACGTCTTGCAGACCCGTTGGCTGAGCGAACACGCGGTGGTGGAAATCACCGATCTGCTGCCCATCGGTGACGATGTCGACGCCCTGCCCCTGCTGATGCGCCGGGTGCGCGTGGTCAGCGGCTTGGCGACGTTCAACCTGCGTTGCGCGGTGCGCCACGACTACGGCCGCGCCGACACCCGGGCAGAGATGGACGCAAAGGACGTGACGTTCCACGCCGCTGGACAGCCGTCGATACGCCTGGCTTCAGATCAGGCACTGCAGATCGACGCGCAAGCGGCCGTCGCGCAATTCACCCTCAAGCACAATGAAAGCGCCGCATTCATGCTCGGCGGCAGCGACGACCCACGCTTTGCCGAAGGCGCCGCCGAATTGTGCATGCAGCGCACCCTTAAATACTGGCGTGGCTGGATCGGCCAATCCAACTATCGCGGGCGCTGGCGGGAAATGGTCAACCGCTCCGCCCTCGCCCTGAAACTGCTGACCTCACGCCGCCACGGTGCAATCCTCGCCGCCGCCACTTTCGGCCTGCCTGAAACGCCTGGAGGCGAGCGCAATTGGGATTACCGCTACACGTGGATCCGCGATGCCTCGTTCACCGTGTATGCGTTCATGCGCCTGGGCTTTGTCGATGAGGCCAACCACTACATGCAATGGCTGCGTGGTCGGGTCAGCGATTGCTGCGGCAAACCGATGAAACTCAACATCCTCTATGCCATCGACGGCCAGCAGGAACTGCCGGAAACCGAACTCACGCACCTGTCCGGCCACGGCGGCGCGCAACCGGTGCGCATTGGCAACGGCGCTTACGAGCAGATCCAGCTGGATATCTTCGGCGAGCTGATGGATGCGGTGTATCTGGTCAACAAATACGGCGACGCGATTTCCCACGAAGGCTGGCGGCACGTCGGCGAAGTGGTCGATCAGGTCTGTGAGAACTGGCAGAGCGAAGATGTCGGCATCTGGGAAATGCGCGGTGAAACTCATCACTTCCTGCACTCGCGGCTGATGTGCTGGGTGGCGCTGGACCGGGCGATCAGGCTGGCTTCCAAACGTTCGCTGCCGGCGCCGTTCGCCCGTTGGGACCAGACCCGGCAAGCGATCTACACCGACATCTGGGACAACTTCTGGGATGAGGAACGCGGGCATTTCGTTCAGTACAAGGGCGGCACCGCGCTGGACGGCTCGATGCTGCTGATGCCGCTGGTGCGTTTCGTCAGCGCCAAGGATCCGCGCTGGCTGTCGACTCTGGAAGCGATCGAAAAAACCCTGGTGCGCGACGGCATGGTCTATCGCTATCGCAACGAGGACGCCAACATCGATGGCCTCAGCGGCACCGAAGGCGCATTCGCCGCGTGCTCGTTCTGGTATGTCGAATGCCTGGCCCGCGCCGGCCAGGTGGAAAAAGCCCATCTGGAGTTCGAGCAATTGCTGCGATATGCCAACCCGCTTGGGCTATACGCCGAAGAGTTCGACAGCCACGGCCGGCATCTGGGCAACACGCCGCAGGCGCTGACGCATCTGGCGTTGATCAGTGCGGCGAGTTTTCTTGATCGAAAATTGAGTGGCGAGAAGAGTTCCTGGCAGCCATAGCGCTGACTACTTTTCGTCAGCGCTTGTAAGACCGATCTCTGTGCGCACGGTTTTTTTCCACCACAGGCCTGCTCGCCAGACAACCGGATCAGGCCCCTACCCACCTTGAAACCTGTGCGGCGGTTACGTCTGGCGACAGTCTGTGTAAAAAACGCGCCTACAAAAACCACTCACGTCACGTTGGAACGCTTCCCGTAACCTGCGCTTACACCCCGAAATACCTTGTTGCCAGCCGTTACATCCACACCTACCATCCAACGCAACGGGCACAGCGGAGCTGTCCAACCACCCCCGAATTCAAGGAACCGGAATGCCTCACCACGTCCAGCGCAGCATCGCCTCCCCTCTTCGCACCGGGCTGAGCCGCACCCAGCTCTGGGAAGCCGCCGACAAGGGCTTGATCAAATGCTGGGAAATCGGCCGCCAGCGCGCCGAACGCTTTCCCGAACTGGCCCAGCGCTGCCTGGCCGGTGAATTGCCGGTGCTTGGCTGGAAGGGTGGCGTCAGTCGCAGCCTGAAGAAAAACGAGAAATACGGCTCACTGAAATATCTGGCGCAGTGGCAGGGTCTGCGTGGCGAAGATCTGGATATCGATCTGGCGCAGGAGCGTTCGCTGACGTGCTCGCGGACGAAGATGAAGGTGACGTTTACGCCGGATCGGACGAAGTATTTCAATCAGGTCGCGGAAGTTGAGGCTTAAGGAGAGGCAGAGATGGTCGATTTACATCAGGAGTTTCAAAGCAGCGGTTTCTTTCACGAAGCGCGTATCGATCGTCGCTCTGCGGATGCCTTGGTTGGTGTCGCAGCGGGACTTGCCGCCGACGGCAAGATCAACCAGCAAGAAGCAGAATTTCTCAAGACATGGATTGAAACTCATCTGGTTCATCTAAGCGATCCGGTGGTTAACATCCTTTACAAGCGCCTTGCCGAGATGCTCAGCGATGGCGTGCTGGATTCGGATGAATCAGTGGAGCTATTGGGAATGCTTCATCAGTTTGCCGGGCTGCCCGTAGGGTCAATCCAAACCTTTACAGCGCCAAATGCCCTACCCTTCGATAATCCTTTCCCAACCTTGAGCTGGACGGATCGCGTCTTTCTTTTTACCGGCGTCATGGCTTACGGGCCGCGCAAGGAATGCGAATTGCGCGTGACTGAGCGAGGAGGACTGATTGGTGGCGCCGTCAGCAAAAAAATTCATTATCTGGTGGTAGGCAGCATCGGTAATGATCAATGGCTTCACAGTACCTACGGCACCAAGATCAAAAAAGCCGTCGAACTTCGGGGCAGCGGCATACCGATAGCAATCATCAGTGAAGACCATTGGCAAAAAGTGTTGTTTGGCTAGCCTTAGGTCATTGGTCGATCTTCATCAATAGAACCCAAAACACCTGAAGGCACTGGATCTGCTGCAACGCTGACCGAAAACCGCTCCCGATAAGCCTGCGGTGTCACGCCAATGGCACGGAGAAAACTGCGCCGCAGCGTCTCTTCACTGCCAAACCCGCAATTGGCTGCAATGCGTTTCACCGGCAGGCCGGTATCGCTGAGCAGTCGTCGAGCGGTTTCGACGCGGATCAATTCGATCGCCCGCGCCGGGGTCTGGCCGGTGTCGGCGCGGTAGTGGCGGATGAAGCTGCGTTCGCTCATGCCGGCCTGTTCGGCGAGGGTCGGGACGCCGAGGTCGCAGGTCAGGTTCTCGGCGATCCAGGCGTGCAGTTCATCGAAGCGGTTGCCCTGTTGTTGCAGCGACAGCGTCACGCTGAATTGCGACTGCCCGCCCGGGCGTTTCAGGAAGACGACCAGGTGCCGGGCGACGTCGAGGGCGATGTCGCGGCCGAGATCTTCTTCGACCATGGCCAGCGCCAGATCGATACCGGCCGTGACCCCGGCGGAAGTCCACACCGGGCCGTCGTTGATGAAAATCGGATTGGCTTCGACGCGCAGATTGGGATGTTGCGCGGCCAGTTGCTCGCAGCGCGTCCAATGGGTGACCACGCGGCGGCCATCGAGCCAGCCGCTGGCGGCGAGCAGAAAGGCCCCGGTGCACACCGAAGCCACGCGCCGGCAATGAGTGCCGTGCTCGCGCACCCAGTCGACCAGTTGCGAGTCTTCGGCGGCGGGATAAATGCCCCAGCCACCGGCGATGATCAGGGTGTCGCTGGGCGTTTGTGGCAACGGCTCGGCCAGCACCGCCAACCCCGCCGATGACAGCACCGCCCCGCCGCCGCTGGCGATCACGCTCGGCGCATAGGGCGCGGGCAAACCGCGCTGGCGAGCCAGATCGTTGGCCGAGGCGAACACCTGCAACGGCCCGGTAACATCGAGAATCTGCATGTTGGCGAACGCGAGGACGTGAATGGCTTTAGGCATTTGGCGTAATTCGTGGGGTGATTGGCGTATGCGCCAGAACCTACGCGCCTACAGTGCAGTCGTCCACTTCTTTCAACGGAGCAAGAACGATGCCGCTGCAGATCGGTTTTCTGTTATTCCCGCAGGTTCAGCAACTCGACCTGACCGGCCCTTACGACGTACTCGCCTCGTTGCCCGGCGTGCAGGTGCACCTGATCTGGAAGGACCTGATGCCGGTGACGTCCAGCACCGGCCTGCTGCTGAAACCGACTACTACTTTCGAGGATTGTCCGGATCTGGATGTGATCTGCGTGCCCGGCGGCAGTGGCGTCGGGCCGCTGATGGAGGATCAGCAGACGCTGGATTTCATCAAACGCCAAGCCGCGCAGGCACGTTACGTGACCTCGGTGTGCACCGGCTCGCTGGTGCTTGGCGCGGCGGGTCTGTTGCAGGGCAAGCGCGCGACCACGCATTGGGCGTATCACCAGTTGCTGCCGACCCTGGGCGCGGTTGCGGTGAAGGATCGGGTGGTACGCGACGGCAATCTGTTTACCGGCGGCGGGATCACTGCTGGCATCGATTTCGCCTTGGTGCTGGCGGCGGAACTGGTCGATGCCGATACGGCGCAACTGGTGCAGTTGCAACTGGAATATGCCCCGGCACCGCCGTTCAACGCCGGCAGTCCGGAGGTGGCGCCAAGTGCGGTGGTCGATGAGGCGCGGTTGCGCGCGGCGCCTTCGTTGAAGCTGCGTACGGAAATTACCGAGCGCGCGGCGGCCAAACTGGGCCTGCGCTGATATCCAGCCGAATGCAAAACCTGTGGGAGCGAGCCTGCTCGCGAAGGCGGAGTGTCAGTCGCCAGTGACGTCATCTGGAAAACCGCTTTCGCGAGCAGGCTCGCTCCCACATTTGATTTGTGTCGGGCATGACTGCCACACCTTCACTTGTCCCACCTCCCTCGCCCGTGTAGAAAGCCCCTTCCAGAAATCTCGCACAAGGACTTTCGATGAAGGCGCTGCCCTGGCTTTATCTCGCGCTGCTCGGTCTCGGTTACGGATTGGCCCTGAGTTACGGCCAGCTCGGTTGGCTGGCATTGATCTCCGTGGGGCTTTTGCTGTTCGCCGCATTCGCCGTGCGTCAGCAAGAGGTGCAGGTCGCGCGTTGGCTCGGCCATGGCCTGTTCATCGTTCTGGCCGTGGCACTGGCGATGCACTGGCTGCCGGGCTTCGCCAACGGCCGGGTGATCAATCCGCAACGTTTCACTGACAACGCCGTGCCGTTCGCGATGTACCTCAATCTCGACAAACCGCTGGTGGGCTTCTGGTTGCTGCTGGTTTGTCCGTGGATCGTCGCGCGGCGTTCGTTGCGCCTGACGGTCTATGCCACCGCCCTCGCCCTGACGCTGTGTGCGATTCTCGCCCTTGGCGGCGCATTGTTGCTCGGCGTAATCGCCTGGGCGCCGAAGTGGCCGGATCAGGCCTGGCTGTGGGTGCTGAACAATCTGCTGCTGGTGACGCTGGTCGAGGAAGCGCTGTTTCGCGGCTATCTACAGGGCGGGCTGAGCCGTCGCTTCAAGCACCTGCCCTACGGCGACAACCTCGCGCTGCTGTTGGCCTCGCTGCTGTTTGGTCTGGTGCATGCCGGTGCTGGCTGGACCTGGGTGTTGCTGGCGGGACTGGCCGGGGTCGGCTATGGTCTGGCCTACCGTTTCGGCGGACTGGGCGCGGCGATCGCCACCCATTTCGGCCTGAACCTGTTGCACTTCGGCCTGTTCACTTATCCGATGCTGGCCAGTTGACGCAAGCGCGGTTTTGCGACGGCGTACTTAAATCTGAAAAAAAACTTCAATAAAAACCTGTCGGCGCCGACAACCATTCAAAGCCTTGCGGATTGAAAAACCATGCGTAACAACCAGCCCATTACACAACGCGAGCGGACCTTTCCAGCTCAGCAACGGTTGATTTCCACCACCGATGCCAAGGGCGTGATCACCTACTGCAACGACGACTTTGTCGAGATCAGCGGGTTTTCGCGGGAGGAACTGATCCGTGCACCGCACAATCTGGTCCGCCACCCTGACGTGCCGTCGGCGGTGTTCACGCACATGTGGGGCACATTGAAACAAGGCTTGCCATGGATGGGCATCGTCAAGAATCGCTGCAAATCCGGTGACCACTATTGGGTTAACGCCTATGTCACACCGGTGTTCGACGGCAATCAGGTGATCGGTTACGAGTCGGTGCGCGTCAAGCCCACCGCCGAACAGATCCGCCGCGCCGAAGCGCTCTACCAACGCATCAACCAGGGCAAGTCGGCGATTCCTTCGACGGACAAATGGCTGCCGCTCCTGCAGGACTGGCTGCCGTTCATTCTGGTCAGCCAGCTGAGCTTCATGATCGGCGCGACGCTGAACTCGCATTGGGGCTTCGCCCTCGCCGCCGGTCTTTCGGTGCCGTTGGGCCTGATGGGCCTGCAGTGGCAGCAACGCGGGCTCAAGCGCCTGCTCCGCCTGGCCGAGCAGACCACCTCCGACCCGCTGATCGCGCAGATGTACACCGACAGCCGTGGCGCCCAGGCGCGCCTGGAAATGTCGATCCTCAGCCAGGAAGCACGCCTGAAAACCTGCCTGACCCGCCTGCAGGACACCGCCGAGCACTTGACCGATCAGGCCAAGCAGTCCGACGCCCTGGCGCACAACAGCTCGACCGGCCTGGAACGCCAGCGCGTGGAAACCGAACAGGTCGCCACCGCCGTCAACCAGATGGCCGCCACCACCCAGGAAGTCGCCAGCCACGTACAGCGCACCGCTGACGCCACCCAGGAAGCCAACCGCCTGACCGGCCGCGGCCGCGACATCGCCGGGGAAACCCGCGAAGCGATCCAGCGCCTGTCGGTGGTCGTCGGCGAAACCGGCCTGACCGTGACGCAACTGGCCAAGGACAGCGACGAAATCGGCGGCGTGGTCGACGTGATCAAAGGCATCGCCGACCAGACCAACCTGCTCGCCCTCAACGCTGCAATTGAAGCAGCGCGTGCCGGTGAAATGGGCCGTGGTTTTGCGGTCGTGGCTGACGAAGTCCGCCAACTGGCGCAACGCACCAGCGAATCCACCGGGCAGATCCATGCCCTGATCGCCAAGTTGCAACAGACCGCCTCCAGCGCCGTGCAGACCATGGAAGCCGGCCATCGCCAGGCTGAAGAAGGCGTGGCGCGGGTACTGGAAGCGGATCAGGCACTGGTCGGCATCAGCGAAGCAGTGGCCAACATCACCGACATGACCACCCAGATCGCCGCCGCGACCGAAGAGCAAAGTGCCGTGGCTGAAGAGATCAGCCGTAACATCAGCAATATCTCGGAGTTGGCGGATCAGACCTCGGAACAAGCGCACAACTCGGCGTTGCTCAGTGAAGAACTGACGAAGACGGCCAACACGCAGTATTCGTTGGTGGCGCGGTTTAACCGCTGATTGGATGGCTGGAATGAAAAAACCCGGATGGCGTGAGCCTTCCGGGTTTTTTGTTACCTGCTGAAAATGACGGTGTCCGGTAGAGCGCTTTCGCGAGCAGGCTCGCTCCCACATTGGATGAGGTACATCCGTGAGGAATTGGTCGGCTCGAAGACCGCCATCGCGAACAGGCTCACTCCTACACTGGATCTGTGGTGATCACAGATTATGTGCCCGACACCATTCCCCTGTGGGAGCGAGCCTGCTCGCGAAGAGGCCATAAAAGCCAGCGGACTTATTGAGGCAGCTTCAGTTTGTCCAGTAACCGATTGACCAACAGTTCATTGAGCATGATCACCTGTTGCAGCGCCAGCAGCGGTTTGCGCTCCGGGCCGCCTATTGAGTTGGCGATGTTACCGGCCATGGCATGTGCGTATGAAAGCGACTCGCAGGCCTCGACCAACAGCGTTTCGTCATCCAGCGTGGGGTCCACAACATAGACCGGGCGATATTTTGGCGAACTTGGCGGAGCTGCCAGGTCTTCAGGTTTGAGGTAGTAATCGAGGGCGCGGTCGGTGGCTTACTGGATTTTTTGCGGGTCGAATGTGCGGTCGTGGGGGGTTGGCGGGTTGGGGGTTACTTTGAACATAGATGAAGCTCCTACTTAGAAAATAAGGAGTCATCACTCTCGCTACCAAACGAGGGTGGCGACCATACGCAGGTTGGTAGACCGGTCTAAGCAGGAAACCCGGCGCTCCCGAAGGAGCCCCACGCATGGCCACCATAAATCGAGTCTCTACAGAGACTGCATATGGCGTCATGACGCTTAGAGACGGGCTACCAAACCCGATCACTGCTTTTTGTCAGTGACCGAGAAACGATATAGCCAACCTCATGGCGCGTAAGCCGGCGGATTCTGGCGTAGGCGTAGGCAATGGCGCAAGGAGTTGTAGCCGGGATGGCGTAACGGGTCGTGTAGTTTAAACGTGGGAATTTGATGATGTTTAAGTGCAGGGATTGCCTCTGACAGTCAGGTGGTTTGAGGTCGTCTGGAAGAGAGCTTTCGCGAGCAGGCTCGCTCCCACATTTGGATCGGGTACGTCAGTGAGGGATTGGTCGGCTTGGAGGTCGCCATCGCTGGCAAGCCAGCTCCCACAGGGATTTGGTCCAAAAGGTAGAGATTGGTCGGCTGTCAGGCCGCCTTCGCGAGCAGGCTCGCTCCCACAAAAAGCAGAAAAGCAAAGCAGCGCAGCTGCCCGCGGCGAAGCCGCCCCACTCAACAATGAGCGCAAGCTCGAGTGCTTTTGATCTTGATCCACCGGCGACGTCGGAAGGCTGAGTGGAGGGATTGATCCGGGCGTGGGAGCGCAGCGACCGTCTGGCGCAGCCAGACACAGCGCAAGGAGGTGCAGCGAAGCAAACCGGAGCCGCTGCGCCCGGATCGATCCCGGAGCGAAGGAACCCGAGCTTGCGAGGGCCGAACGTAGGAGCAAGCCTTTTGGGTTACCTTTTTGCTGGGCCGGCACTCCGGCGTTTGAAAAAGGTGACCCGCCGTAAGGGCGGAACCCTGAGCAGCCGTTACCGCAGCAACGGATATGCCCCCAAGAGCAAGATCAAAAGCTACACCCTCACCCCAACCCTCCCGAAACGTCGGACCGCCCCCAAGGGGCGAGGGGGAAAGGGAGCCGATCTCCATGGAAAACAGAATCTCGGTCAACCCTTGAGAAACTCGGATACTTTCTGCGCGGCGCTGGCCAAATGCTGTTCATGCGTAAACCCAGAAACCTTCAGCGGCTTCAAATCATGATCCCCTGCCGCCAGCCAAGTCACCTCAATACTCGGTGACAAGCTGTAAGCCGCAACCGCCTCGCGATTCCCCAGCGCATCCCGCTCCCCCTGCACAATCAACGTCCGCGTCTTCAACCCAGCCAAATGCTCAACCCGCGGCTTCTCCGGCTTCCCCACCGCATAAAACGGATACCCCAGACACACCAACCCATCCACCCCCAACTCATCCGCCACCAGACTCGCCATCCGCCCCCCCATCGACTTACCGCCAATCGCCAACGGCCCAGCGACATGACGCCGCACAAGCGCAAACACCTCCCGCCAGCAATCCAACAGTTTCGGCGCAGGATTCGGCGGCCGCTTCACCCCATCCACCCGCCGCTGCGCCATATACGGAAACTCAAACCGCAACACGTTGACCCCAAGCCCGGCAAGGCGCCCAGCCATGTCGTTCATCCACTCGCTATCCATCGGCGCCCCCGCCCCGTGCGCCAGAATCAGCGTTGCCGAAGCCTCACCAACAGCGGCATCCCACAACCATCCATGATCGAGCACACACTGCGCCCATTGATCCCCGTCAATACTGGCCTTGTGCTGTTTGTCCATGCTTGCCTCGCTTTTAGTCTGCCTATAACTCCAGGCGAAGGATTCGCGTCGTTTGCGCGCGCTCACTTCGGCTGAACCGTGGATGGGGAACCATGAACACTTCTATCAGTACCGCCTACAACTACAAGGTGGTCCGCCAATTCGCCATTATGACGGTGGTGTGGGGCATCGTCGGCATGGGCCTCGGGGTTTTTCTCGCGGCGCAATTGGTCTGGCCGGAACTCAACTTCAATTTGCCCTGGACCAGTTTCGGCCGTCTGCGCCCGCTGCACACCAACGCGGTGATCTTCGCCTTCGGTGGCTGCGCGCTGTTCGCCAGCTCTTTTTATTCGGTGCAACGCACCTGCCAGACCCAATTGTTCGCGCCGCAAATCGCCGCGTTCTGCTTCTGGGGCTGGCAGCTGGTGATCCTGTTGGCGGCGATCAGCCTGCCGCTGGGTTACACCAGCTCCAAGGAATACGCCGAACTGGAATGGCCGATCGACATCCTGATCACCATCGTCTGGGTCGCCTACGCGATCGTTTTCTTCGGCACGATCATGCAGCGCAAGACCAAGCACATCTATGTGGGCAACTGGTTCTTCGGCGCGTTCATCATCACCGTGGCGATTCTGCACATCGTCAACAACCTTGAGTTGCCGGTGAGTTTCACCAAGTCCTACTCGGTGTACGCCGGTGCAACCGACGCCATGGTGCAGTGGTGGTACGGCCACAACGCCGTAGGCTTTTTCCTCACCGCCGGCTTCCTCGGCATGATGTATTACTTCGTGCCGAAACAGGCCGAGCGTCCGGTGTATTCGTATCGCCTGTCGATCGTGCACTTCTGGGCCTTGATCACCCTGTACATCTGGGCCGGCCCGCACCACCTGCACTACACCGCGCTGCCGGACTGGGCGCAATCGCTGGGCATGGTGATGTCGCTGATCCTGCTGGCACCGAGCTGGGGCGGCATGATCAACGGCATGATGACCCTCTCGGGCGCCTGGCATAAGTTGCGCAGCGACCCGATCCTGCGCTTCCTCGTCGTGTCGCTGGCGTTCTACGGCATGTCGACCTTCGAAGGGCCGATGATGGCCATCAAGACCGTCAACGCCCTCTCCCACTACACCGACTGGACCATAGGCCACGTTCACGCCGGCGCCCTCGGCTGGGTGGCGATGATTTCCATCGGCGCGCTGTATCACATGATCCCGAAAATCTTCGGCAAAGCGCAGATGCACAGCGTCGGTTTGATCAACGCGCACTTCTGGCTGGCGACCATCGGCACCGTGCTCTACATCGCTTCGATGTGGGTCAACGGCATCGCCCAGGGTCTGATGTGGCGCGCGGTGAACGAGGACGGCACGCTGACTTACTCATTCGTCGAAACCCTGGTGGCCAGCCATCCGGGCTTTGTCGTGCGCCTGATCGGCGGGGCGATTTTCCTCAGCGGCATGTTGCTGATGGCTTACAACACCTGGCGCACCGTGCGGGCCTCGCAGCCTGCTGATGTCGTTGCTGCCGCGCAGATGGCCTGAGGAGTCCGCCATGAAACACGAAACGATTGAAAAGAACGTCGGCCTGCTGATGCTGCTGATGGTGTTCGCCGTGAGCATCGGCGGCCTGACCCAGATCGTCCCGCTGTTCTTCCAGGACGTCACCAACAAACCGGTGGAAGGCATGAAGCCCTACACCGCGCTGCAACTGGAAGGCCGCGACATCTACATCCGCGAAGGCTGCGTCGGTTGCCACTCGCAGATGATCCGCCCGTTCCGCGCCGAAACCGAACGCTACGGGCACTACTCGGTTGCGGGCGAAAGCGTTTGGGACCACCCGTTCCTGTGGGGTTCGAAACGTACCGGTCCTGACCTCGCCCGGGTCGGCGCGCGCTACTCGGATGACTGGCACCGCGCGCACTTGTACAACCCGCGCAACGTCGTGCCGGAGTCGAAGATGCCGGCCTATCCGTGGCTGGTCACCCAAGCGGTCGACAGCAGCCACACCGAAACCAAGCTGAAAACCATGCGCACCCTCGGCGTGCCGTATACCGACGACGACATCAGCGGCGCGGTCGCCAGCCTCAAGGGCAAGACCGAAATGGACGCCCTCGTTTCCTATCTGCAAGTGCTCGGCACTGCGATCAAGAGCAAGAGGTGAGCCATGGTCATTGAAATGAGTGCAGGCCTGATCCGCGGCCTCGGCACGGTCGTGGTGTTCGTCGCCTTCGTCGGTTTGACCTTGTGGGTGTTCAACCGCAAGCGCACCCCGGAATTCGCCGAAGCACGCCTGCTGCCGTTCGCCGACGAACCACTACCCGAAACAATTTCAGCCCCTGAAACAAGGAGTACCCGGCCATGACCACCTTCTGGAGTACGTGGATCTGCGTACTGACCATTGGCAGCCTGATCGGACTGACCTGGCTGCTGATCGGCACCCGCCGGGGCGAGACCAAGGGCAGCGTCGACCAGACCATGGGCCACAGCTTCGACGGCATCGAGGAGTACGACAACCCGCTGCCGCAGTGGTGGTTCATGCTGTTCGCCGGCACGTTGGTGTTCTCGGTGGGTTATCTGATTCTCTATCCGGGCCTGGGCAACTGGAAAGGCATCCTGCCCGGTTACGAGGATGGCTGGACCGGCGTGCATGAGTGGGAAAAGGAAATGAACAAGGCGGACGCCCGGTTCGGTCCGATCTTCGCCAAATTCGCCGCCATGCCCCTGGAAGAAGTGGCCAAGGATCCGCAGGCGCTGAAAATGGGCGGTCGTCTGTTCGCCTCCAATTGCTCGGTGTGCCACGGTTCGGATGCCAAGGGCGCGTTCGGCTTCCCTAACCTTGCTGACAGCGACTGGCGCTGGGGCGGCGATGCCGAGACGATCAAGACCACCATCATGGGCGGCCGCATGGCGGCGATGCCGGCCTGGGGCGAAGTGCTCGGTGAGGCCGGGGTGAAAAACGTTGCCGCCTACGTGCGCCACGAACTGGCCGGCCTGCCGCTACCCGCCGACAGCAAGGCAGATCTGCAAGCCGGGCAGCAAGCGTTCAGTACCACTTGCGTTGCCTGTCATGGCGCCACCGGCCAGGGCACTGCGGCGATGGGCGCGCCAAACCTGACCCATCCGGCCGGCTTCATTTATGGCACCAGCCTGACCCAACTGGAACAGACCATTCGCCATGGTCGTCAGGGGCATATGCCAGCGCAGAACGAATTGCTGGGCAACGATAAAGTGCAATTGCTTGCCGCTTAT
Source organism: Pseudomonas iranensis (assembly GCF_014268585.2). Classification (NCBI taxonomy): domain Bacteria; kingdom Pseudomonadati; phylum Pseudomonadota; class Gammaproteobacteria; order Pseudomonadales; family Pseudomonadaceae; genus Pseudomonas; species Pseudomonas iranensis. The sequence continues at coordinate 2,222,128 of NZ_CP077092.1, read as the reverse complement.
GTGTACAGCTTGAGCAACAGTTTGAATACAGAAAAACTGGCAACTGAAGACACAGCCAAATAAATCTTGCGTACACAACTGCCGCGACTTTTTCGTCGCGGCAGTTTCCCGCCTTCTTGCGACGCATTGTCGCACCCCTTGCCACCTCACCTTTCGGTTCGCCTGATTCGGGTCTACGCTTGTTCGAAAGCGGACCGGTGCGTGACGGTTTCCGATGACTCTCAAGCGATGCGTCCGATAAACCGGCCGATGGATTTGCCGCAAAGGCAGGCAGTTAACGGCTGTTACGCCGATTGCCTTGTGAAACCCGATCAAGACCTGTCAGCGGGCATCGTTGACGGCGATCCGGACCCGGCGTTTTTTTCACTCACGGCGACATTTTGTCAGAGGCCATTTTTGACCCTACGCGGCGTATGGAAAGGCCGCAGAATCAGCGTTGGAAAGCATTGACCCAGGTCATGGCGCGTTGCAATGACCCCCTGCTTTATACATACTTGCGGCCGATTTTATCCCTATAAAAATACCCAAACCGTGGAACCTTAGAATGAGCACAGCAATCAGTCCGACTGCTTATAACTATAAGGTAGTCCGCCAGTTCGCCATCATGACGGTGGTCTGGGGGATCCTTGGCATGGGGCTCGGTGTCTTCATCGCCTCGCAACTGGTCTGGCCGGAACTGAACTTCGGTCTGCCGTGGACGAGCTTTGGACGCTTGCGCCCGTTGCACACAAACCTGGTGATTTTCGCCTTCGGCGGTTGTGCACTGTTTGCCACTTCCTACTATGTCGTGCAGCGAACCTGCCAGACGCGACTGATTTCCGACAGCCTCGCAGCCTTCACCTTCTGGGGCTGGCAAGCGGTCATCGTCGGCGCAATCATCACCTTGCCGCTGGGTTACACCACCACCAAGGAATACGCCGAACTGGAATGGCCGATCGCGATTCTGCTGGCGATTGTCTGGGTCACTTACGGTCTGGTGTTCTTCGGCACCATCACCAAGCGCAAAACCAAGCACATCTATGTCGGCAACTGGTTCTACGGCGCGTTCATCGTGGTCACCGCGATGCTGCACATCGTCAACCACATGTCGCTGCCGGTCAGCCTGTTCAAATCGTATTCGGCCTACTCCGGTGCCACTGACGCGATGATCCAGTGGTGGTACGGCCACAACGCGGTGGGTTTCTTCCTGACCACCGGTTTCCTCGGGATGATGTACTACTTCGTGCCGAAACAGGCCGAACGCCCGATCTATTCCTATCGTCTGTCGATCGTGCACTTCTGGGCGCTGATCACCCTGTACATCTGGGCCGGCCCGCACCACCTGCACTACACCGCCCTGCCGGACTGGGCACAATCGCTGGGCATGGCGATGTCGATCATTCTGCTGGCGCCAAGCTGGGGCGGCATGATCAACGGCATGATGACCCTGTCGGGCGCCTGGCATAAGTTGCGCACCGACCCGATCCTGCGCTTCCTCGTGGTATCGCTGGCGTTCTACGGCATGTCGACCTTCGAAGGGCCGATGATGGCGATCAAGACCGTCAACTCGCTCTCGCACTACACCGACTGGACCATCGGCCACGTACACGCCGGCGCCCTCGGTTGGGTAGCGATGATCTCGATCGGCGCGATCTACCACATGATCCCGAAACTGTTCGGCCGGGCGCAGATGCACAGCACCGGGCTGATCAATGCGCACTTCTGGCTTGCCACTATCGGCACCGTGCTCTACATCGCCTCGATGTGGGTCAACGGCATCACCCAGGGCCTGATGTGGCGTGCAATCAACGATGACGGCACCCTCACCTACTCGTTCGTCGAAGCGCTGCAGGCCAGCCACCCGGGCTTCATCGTCCGTGCGCTGGGCGGTGCTTTCTTTGCCAGCGGCATGCTGCTGATGGCTTACAACGTGTACCGCACCGTTCGTGCGTCGGATCCGGTTGAAGCCGAAGCCGCCGCCAAGATTGCCGTCGTTGGAGCTCACTGATGAAGCATGAAGCTGTCGAGAAGAATATTGGCCTGCTGGCCTTCTTCATGGTCATCGCCGTCAGCGTCGGTGGCTTGACCCAAATCGTTCCGCTGTTCTTCCAGGACGTCACCAACAAGCCGGTCGAGGGCATGAAGCCGCGCTCGGCGCTGGAACTGGAAGGCCGCGACGTGTACATCGCCAACGGTTGTGTCGGCTGCCACTCGCAGATGATCCGCCCGTTCCGCGCTGAAACCGAACGCTATGGCCACTATTCGGTTGCCGGTGAAAGCGTCTGGGATCACCCGTTCCTGTGGGGTTCCAAACGTACCGGTCCGGACCTGGCCCGTGTGGGCGGTCGTTACTCCGATGACTGGCAACGTGCGCACTTGTACAACCCGCGCAACGTGGTCCCCGAGTCGAAAATGCCGGCTTACCCGTTCCTCGTGGAAAACAAGCTCGACGGCAAGGAAACCGCGAAAAAAATGGAAGTCTTGCGCACCCTCGGCGTGCCGTACACCGACGAAGACATCGCCGGTGCACAGGATGCCGTGAAGGGCAAAACCGAAATGGACGCGCTGGTGGCCTATCTGCAAGGCCTGGGCACCATCATCAAAAGCAAACGGTGAATCTGATGGATATCGGGATGATTCGAGGCCTGGGCACCGTGGTCGTGATGGTGGCCTTCATCGGTCTGGCCTTGTGGGTGTTCAGCCCCAAGCGCAAGTCGGAATTCGACGACGCGACCATGCTGCCTTTTGCCGATGATCCCGAAGCCATCAAGCACGTCGAGCAAGCTTCTAGGAGTAACAAAGAATGACTACATTCTGGAGTCTGTACGTCACAGTCCTCAGTCTCGGTACGATCTTCGCCCTGACCTGGCTGCTGCTGTCGACCCGCAAGGGCCAGCGCAGCGAACAGACGGACGAGACGGTCGGCCACTCCTTCGACGGGATCGAGGAGTACGACAACCCGCTGCCGAAATGGTGGTTCATGCTGTTCGTTGGCACCATCATTTTTGCCCTGGGTTATCTGGTGCTGTACCCGGGTCTGGGCAACTGGAAAGGTCTGCTGCCGGGCTACAACTATCTGGATACCGAAAAGCAGACCGCGTTCGCCAACGGCCAGACCGGCTGGACCGGCGTCCACGAGTGGGAAAAGGAAATGGCCCGTTCGGACGCGCGCTTCGGTCCGATTTTCGCCAAGTTCGCGGCGATGCCGATCGAAGAAGTCGCCAAGGATCCGCAAGCACTGAAGATGGGCGGCCGTCTGTTCGCCTCCAACTGCTCGGTGTGCCACGGTTCCGACGCCAAGGGCGCCTATGGCTTCCCCAACCTGACCGACGCCGACTGGCGCTGGGGCGGTGAGCCGGAAACCATCAAGACCACCATCATGGGCGGCCGCCACGCGGTGATGCCGGCGTGGGCTGAAGTGATCGGCGAGCAAGGCGTGGCTGACGTAGCGGCATTCGTCGTGACCAACCTCGACGGGCGCAAACTGCCGGAAGGTACCAAGGCCGACCCGGCCAACGGCCAGAAACTGTTCGCTGCCAACTGCGTGGCCTGCCACGGCCCTGCCGGCAAAGGCACCCCAGCGATGGGCGCGCCTGACCTGACCCATCCGGGCGCGTTCATCTACGGCTCGAGCTTCGCGCAACTGCAGCAGACCATCCGTTACGGCCGTCAGGGCCAGATGCCGGCGCAGGAGCAACTGCAAGGCAACGACAAGGTGCACCTGCTGGCGGCGTATGTTTACAGCTTGTCCCATGGTGAAAAAGCACCAGAAGCGATCGCTGAGTAAGGCCAACGCCTGAAACACAAAAGGCCCTGCCAATGAGATTGGCGGGGCCTTTTTTTCATGGGCGCCTGGCAAAGATCGAGTGCACTGCCGTGGTATCGATCAGCGTCCGCTCACGCCATTGGTTGTTCTTCACCAGGTAGACCTGCAATTGGCTGCGATCCTCGGTGAAACTCGCAGTCAGGTAGGTTTGCTGAGAGGTGCTGCCACTGAGATACATGGGGACGCTGCCCTCCCAATAGGACTCTCCGCCCTCGGTGTGCAGGTGGCCGGCAAAAATGGCCGTCACTTGATACTTGTTGACCATGTCGTGGAAACGCTTCAACTGCTCGCGGCTGCCCTGGTGCCGCAAAGGTTTGTGCATATTGATGATGATTGCGTAGCCCTGAATCCGCGCATGTCGCAGATCCGTCTCGAGCCAGTCCAGCGCATCGTTGATTTCGAACGTCGTCGGGTTCAGCGCATGGGCAATTCGAGTGGTATAGGTCGGCTCATTATTGAGTTGAACCATATGCACTTCGCCAATGTTTTTCGAGTAGGCGAGACTGCCCGAATAAGTCTTGTTCAGAAAGCCACTGGCAATCTTCAAATCAAAACTATCCACTTTACCTTCGTGATGCTCCTTGAACTCGACGATGCTACCCGCAGCACAACTATTACTGAAACAATCATCGACGTTATTTTCATAATCGTGATTACCTAACCCATACAGATAATCATCACCGAAATACTTGCTCAACGTGGCTTTCATATAAGACCGCTGCCAGCCATGCCCAAAGGCAGTGATATCGCCATTGATCATCAACGGAACGTGGACACTAGAGCCATTGCTGCGGCGGAAATCGGCGATGCTCGCCAGTTGCGATTCAACCAGCCACTTGGAACGCTCCTCGAAATCTTTATCCGACTCCGGCGTGCGGCTGTCAGTCTTGTCAGTCCACGGATACTGAGTATCCGAGGCAAATACCATATGTACCGGCGTGCCCGTTATTGCCTGCGCCGACGCCATTGCGATCATTAGACAAACACCCAGCGAGACACTTACAACTTTATTCAAAGCCATATTATTAATTCCCTTTGATCAATCTATACGCGCGAATTGATTTTCGCGAAAAAAGAACTTATTCGAAAACCGGGCAAACTTCAAAAGCCAATAACAAAATATTCAATTAGTTATATTTCAAAACTTCAGATCTTATTGAAAAAATCAACTTTGGCAGCGGGATGCGATGGGTGGTCATACAGATGCGTAACTGAATGATTGCCAGCATCGCTGGGTGGTAGTAACGTCCCTACATTCTTCACCAGCAGGAGGTCGTTATGATTGCCATTACCACTGTATCCAGCCGCGAATTCAATCAGGACACAAGTAGTGCCAAAAAAGCCGCGCTTCACGGGCCGGTAATCATCACCGACCGTGGCAGGCCTGCTCACGTACTGCTAAGCATTGAGGAGTACCAGAAACTCACCGGCACCAACCCCAGTATCGTCGACCTGCTGGTCATGCCCGAAGCGGCTGATATCGAGTTCGAAACCGAGCGTGCCGTTATCACTCATCGCCCTGTGGATCTGTCCTGATGTATTTGCTCGACACCAATGTCATATCGGAATTGCGTAAACCCCAGGCAGACCGGAACGTGGTCGCTTGGGCCAGAAGCGTCATCGCCCCGCGCATGTTCATTTCAGCCATCACCTTGAATGAACTGGAAATCGGCGTTTTGCGCACCGAACGCCACGATGCGACGCAGGGCAAAGTTTTGCGCAGCTGGTTGAATCGTCACGTACTTCCAACATTCGACACGAGGATCCTGCCGGTTGATGCGGCAGTGGCGATTCGCTGTGCCGGGCTGCACGTCCCGGATCGCGCCAACGAGAGCGACGCGCTGATTGCCGCAACGGCCCTGGTCCACGGCCTCACCGTCGTCACCCGCAACGTCAGCGACTTTCACGCCAGCGGCGTCGCACTGCTCAACCCTTGGGAACCATGAGTCAGCCAGCCCACCAAAACCGTCCATACTCAACAAGTCAATTGATCTGCGTCAGGCTTTTGCGCAATCGCTACACCATCCGCATTTTTTACCCAACGCGACCACAGGTCGCACCCTTGAGCCAGAGCGGCAGGCGTATCATCACGCTACTGCAACAGCCCTTTTTGACTTCGGTTGGCACGTATCGACCGAGGCATTTTTCCACTGCCGTGGGATGCAATGATGAGCAATCAGATTCCGGTACACGACGTCACGCCGCCGAGCAAGAACGCGAACAACAGCGTCGACCTTTATGCCTCACGAGAAAAAATCTACACCCGTGCCTTCACCGGCCTGTTCCGCAATCTGCGGATGCTCGGCGGTGCGGCGTTGTTTCTGCTGTATTTCGGCACGGTGTGGCTGAACTGGGGCGGTCACCAGGCAGTGTGGTGGAACCTGCCGGAGCGCAAGTTCTTCATCTTCGGCGCGACCTTCTGGCCACAGGATTTCATCCTGCTCTCGGGCCTGTTGATCATTGCCGCGTTCGGCCTGTTCTTCATCACTGTCTATGCCGGGCGCGTCTGGTGCGGTTATACCTGCCCGCAGAGCGTGTGGACGTGGATTTTCATGTGGTGCGAAAAGGTCACCGAAGGCGACCGCAACCAGCGCATCAAGCTCGACAAGGCGCCGATGAGCGCCAACAAATTCCTGCGCAAGCTGGCAAAGCATTCGCTGTGGCTGTTGATCGGTTTTGTCACCGGCATGACCTTTGTCGGCTACTTCTCGCCGATCCGCGAACTGGTCATTGAGTTCTTCACCGGCCAGGCCGATGGCTGGTCGTATTTCTGGGTCGGTTTTTTCACCCTCGCCACGTACGGCAATGCCGGTTGGTTGCGTGAGCAGGTTTGCATCTACATGTGCCCGTATGCGCGCTTCCAGAGTGTGATGTTCGACAAGGACACGCTGATCGTTTCCTACGACCCGCGCCGTGGCGAAAGCCGTGGGCCGCGCAAGAAAGGCATCGACTACAAGGCGCTGGGGCTGGGCGATTGCATCGACTGCACGATGTGCGTGCAGGTCTGCCCGACCGGCATCGACATCCGCGATGGCCTGCAGATCGAGTGCATCGGCTGCGCTGCGTGCATCGATGCCTGCGACAGCATCATGGACAAGATGGATTACCCACGCGGGCTGATCAGCTACACCACCGAACACAACCTCTCCGGGCAGAAAACCCATAAACTGCGTCCGCGCCTGATCGGCTATGCCGTAGTGCTGCTGGCGATGATCAGCCTGTTGGTCGCCGCGTTCTTCATGCGCTCACTGGTCGGTTTCGACGTCAGCAAAGACCGCGTGCTGTACCGCGAAAACGCTGAAGGCCGGATCGAAAACGTCTACAGCCTGAAGATCATGAACAAGGATCAGCGCGACCACACTTACCTGCTGCAAGCCGAAGGCCTGCCGGACCTGCGCCTGCAAGGCAAGCGCGAGATCAAGGTTGCCGCCGGCGATATCGTCAGCATGCCGGTCGAGTTGTCGAGCGCGCCGGAACAACTGCCATCGAGCACCAACGAGGTGAAATTCATCCTCAAGGACGCCGATGACGACAGCGTCCACGTTGAAGCCAAGAGCCGATTCATCGGCCCACAAATCCGTTGAGAGAATTTTGAACATGCCCGCTGCAAACGCCGCAAGTCCCTGGTACAAGCACCTCTGGCCGTGGATCATCATCGCGATTCTGGCCTGCTCGGTGGCCTTGACCCTGTCCATGGTGACCATCGCGGTGAACAACCCGGACAACCTGGTCAACGACAACTATTACGAAGCGGGCAAAGGCATCAACCGTTCACTGGATCGCGAGCTGCTGGCGCAAACCCTGAAGCTGCGTGCAGCGGTGCATCTGGATGATGTGACCGGTGAAGTCGATCTGCGCTTGAACGGTGACAGCCAGCCGCAAACCCTGGAACTGAACCTGATCTCGCCGACCCAGCCGGAGAAGGATCGCAAGATCATGCTGACCCGCAGTGGCAGCGACAGCGGGCGCTACATTGGCCAGTTAAGCGACAAGGTCGAAGGGCGACGGTTTGTCGAGTTGCTTGGCAGCCAGGATGAGCACGTGTGGCGCATGTTTGAAGAAGAGCTGGTCAGCCATGACAAGGAACTACTGCTGGGTGATGAGCCATTGCAGGGTGCGGAAGATCTGAAGAAGTGAATCAAAATCAAGAGCCCCTCACCCTAGCCCTCTCCCGGAGGGAGAGGGGACTGATTTCGGTTGCCTGGAAGCGGGGCGTATGACAGTGACAATGTCGGCGACTGAAGCCGCTCTTCAGGCTCACACCGATCGGCTCCCTCTCCCTCCGGGAGAGGGCTGGGGTGAGGGCAAGCGAACACCCCCAATGCAAGGGCTCACACCCTCATCAATGCCATGACCACCCCAGTTCCCTGCTACCACTGCGCCCTGCCCGTCCCATCGGGCAGCCGCTTCACCGCTGTCGTCCTCGGACAATCCCGCGAATTCTGCTGCCCGGGCTGTCAGGCCGTGGCCGAAGCCATTGTCGCCGGTGGTCTGGAAAGCTATTACCAGCATCGCAGCGAAGCGTCGGCCAATCCCGAAGCGCTGCCGGTGCAACTGACTGATGAACTGGCGCTGTACGACCGCGCCGACGTGCAGCAACCCTTCGTGCGCCACGAAGGCGATCTGGCCGAAACCACCTTGTTGATGGAAGGCATCAGTTGCGCCGCTTGCGGCTGGCTGATCGAGAAACACCTGCGCACCCTGCCCGCCGTCGCCGAAGCGCGGTTGAACCTGTCCAACCATCGCCTCCACGTGCGTTGGGCCGACGCGCAATTGCCGCTGAGCCAGATCCTCGCCGAGCTGCGCCACATCGGTTACGCCGCCCACCCGTACCAGTCCGATCGCGCCAGCGAACAATTGGCCAGCGAGAATCGCCTGGCCCTGCGCCAGCTCGGCGTCGCCGGGTTGCTGTGGTTTCAGGCGATGATGGCGACCATGGCCACCTGGCCGGAATTCAACATCGACCTCAGCCCCGAGCTGCACACGATCCTGCGCTGGGTCGCGCTGTTTCTCACCACACCCATCGTGTTCTACAGCTGCGCGCCGTTCTTCAAAGGCGCGATGCGCGATTTGCGTACGCGCCACCTGACCATGGACGTTTCAGTTTCACTGGCGATCGGCAGTGCTTACATCGCCGGAATCTGGACGTCGATCACCGGGGTCGGCGAGCTGTACTTCGATGCGGTCGGCATGTTCGCCCTGTTTCTTTTGGCCGGGCGCTATCTGGAACGCCGCGCCCGCGAACGCACCGCTGCCGCCACTGCGCAACTGGTCAACCTGTTGCCGGCCTCGTGCCTGCGCCTGGATAGCGATGGCCAGAGCGAACGCATCCTGCTCAGCGAGTTGCGTGTGGGCGAGCGGATACTGGTGCAGCCGGGCTCGGTTCTACCGGCTGACGGCAAGATCATCGACGGCCAGTCAAGCATCGACGAATCGCTGCTGACCGGCGAATACCTGCCACAGCCGCGCACGCTCGGTGATGCGGTCACTGCGGGCACGCTCAACGTCGAAGGCGCATTGACCGTGCAAGTGCAGGCGCTGGGACAGGACACGCGTCTCTCCGCGATCGTGCGCCTGCTCGATCGCGCTCAGGCGCAGAAACCGCGTCTGGCGGAAATCGCCGACCGCGCCGCGCAATGGTTTTTGCTGCTGTCGCTGATTGCTGCGGCAGTGATCGGCCTGCTGTGGTGGCAGCTGGACTCAGCGCGGGCGTTCTGGATCGTCCTCGCCATGTTGGTGGCGACCTGCCCGTGCGCGCTGTCATTGGCGACGCCGACCGCCCTCACTGCCGCCACCGGCACCCTGCACAAACTCGGCCTGCTGCTGACACGCGGCCATGTGCTGGAAGGCTTGAACCAGATCGACACAGTGATCTTCGACAAGACCGGCACGCTCACTGAAGGCCGCTTGGTGCTGCGCTCGATTCGCCCGCTCGGCGCGCTCGACAGCGAGCAATGCCTGAGCCTTGCCGCTGCGCTGGAAAACCGTTCGGAACACCCGATTGCCCGCGCTTTCGGCCGTGCGCCGCTGGCCGCTGAGGACGTACACAGCACACCGGGGCTTGGCCTGGAGGGCGTGGTCGGTGAGCAACGCTTGCGCATCGGTCAGGCCGAATTTGCCTGCGCCCTGAGCGGCGCGGCACTGCCGTCAATGCCTGATGAAGCCGGACAATGGTTGCTGCTCGCTGACACCCACGGGCCGCTGGCGTGGCTGGTGCTCGATGATCGCCTGCGTGACGATGCCCCCGCTCTGCTCGCGGCTTGCAAAGCGCGGGGCTGGCGCACCTTGCTGTTGTCCGGCGACAGTTCGCCGATGGTCGCCAGTGTCGCCGCCGAACTGGGCATCGACGAGGCTCGTGGCGGCTTGCGCCCCGATGACAAACTGCAAGTGCTGCAACAACTGCACACGGAAGGACGCAAAGTGTTGATGCTTGGTGACGGCGTCAACGACGTGCCGGTACTGGCTGCGGCCGATATCAGCGTGGCGATGGGCTCGGCCACCGATCTGGCGAAAACCAGCGCCGATGCGGTGTTGCTGTCCAACCGCCTCGACGCCCTGGTACAGGCCTTCGCGCTGGCGCGACGCACGCGCCGGGTAATCATCGAAAACCTGCTGTGGGCGGCGCTGTACAATGGCCTCATGTTGCCGTTCGCCGCCCTCGGCTGGATCACTCCGGTGTGGGCGGCGGTCGGCATGTCGATCAGTTCGCTGACCGTCGTGCTCAACGCCCTGCGCCTGACTCTTCTGCCGAGCGCGCCGGCCGCCGGCAGCCCGACCCAAACCCGCCCGCTGCCGGCCTGAGCCGCGCGGGCCTGGAGTTACCGATGCCAGCTCTCTACGTGATGATTCCCGCTGCCTTGCTCATCGTGGCCATCGCCGTGTACATCTTCTTTTGGGCGGTGGACAGCGGCCAGTACGATGACCTCGACGGCCCGGCGCACAGCATCCTGTTTGACGATCAGGATCCCAACCACACCGCTGCAGTGGACGAAGCCAACGCCGGCAAACCGGACGACAAGGCGCCACCCCATGCTTGAACTGGCGCCCCTGCTGGTCTCGGCGCTGATCCTCGGCCTGCTCGGAGGCGGCCACTGCCTGGGCATGTGCGGCGGCCTGATGGGCGCGCTGACCCTGGCGATTCCCAAGGAGCAGCGCAGCCGGCGCTTTCGTCTGTTGCTGGCGTATAACCTCGGGCGGATTCTCAGTTATGCCACGGCGGGATTGCTCATCGGCCTCGCCGGCTGGGCCGTCGCCAACAGCCCGGCGGCGCTGTTCATGCGCGTACTGGCCGGGTTGCTGCTGATCGCCATGGGCTTGTACCTGGCCGGTTGGTGGAGCGGGCTCACCCGTATCGAAGCGCTCGGGCGTGGCTTGTGGCGTTTCATTCAACCGGTGGCGAATCGCTTGCTGCCGGTTTCCAGCCTGCCCCGCGCCTTGCTGCTCGGTGCGCTGTGGGGCTGGCTGCCGTGCGGGCTGGTTTACAGCACCTTGCTGTGGAGCGCGAGTCAGGGCAATGCGCTGGACAGTGCGTTGCTGATGCTCGCTTTCGGCCTCGGCACCTGGCCGGTGCTGCTCGCCACCGGACTGGCGGCTGAGCGGGTGACGGCGATCTTGCGCAAACGCAGCGTGCGCATGGCCGGCGGTTTGTTGGTGATTCTGTTTGGCTTATGGACCCTTCCCGGCCCGCATCAGCATTGGCTCATGGGCCATTAAATGTGTGGCGCGGCCTTCGCGAGCAGGCTCGCTCCCACAGGTCTTGAGTACGCTGCAAATCCAATGTGGGAGCGAGCCTGCTCGCGAAGACGCCCGCACGAACAACACAAATCCTCGCCGTTGATGCAAATCAAGATGCCCTGTAACGCCCTCCCCTAGACTCGCCACACTGCCAGCCTATCCGGGGGAATGCCCGCATGCTCGACGCCATTCGTTGGGACTCTGATCTGATCCGCCGCTACGATCTGGCGGGGCCACGCTACACCTCGTACCCGACCGCCGTGCAATTTCACGGTCAGGTCGGCACTTTCGACCTGTTCCATGCCCTGCGCGACAGCCGCAAGGCGCAGCGGCCGTTGTCGCTGTACGTACATGTGCCGTTCTGCGCGAACATTTGTTACTACTGCGCCTGCAACAAGGTCATCACCAAGGATCGCGGCCGTGCGCAGCCGTATCTGCAACGGCTCGAGCAGGAAATCCAGTTGATTGCCTGCCACCTCGACCCGGCGCAAACCGTCGAGCAGCTGCATTTCGGTGGCGGCACACCGACCTTTCTCAGCCACGACGAGTTGCGTCAGTTGATGGCGCACCTGCGCAAGCATTTCAATCTGCTCAACGATGACTCGGGCGATTACGGCATCGAAATCGACCCGCGCGAGGCCGACTGGTCGACCATGGGCCTGCTGCGCGAACTGGGTTTCAATCGGGTCAGCATTGGCCTGCAGGATCTTGACCCGGCGGTGCAGCGCGCAGTCAATCGCCTGCAAAGCCTGGAAGAAACCCGCGCGGTGATCGATGCGGCGCGAACCCTGCAATTTCGTTCGATCAACATTGATCTGATCTACGGCCTGCCGAAGCAGACACCGGACAATTTCGCCCGCACCGTCGAGGAAGTGATCAGTCTGCAACCGGATCGCCTCTCGGTATTCAACTATGCGCACCTGCCGGAACGCTTCATGCCGCAACGGCGGATCAACAGCAGCGACTTGCCGAGCCCGGCGCACAAGCTGGAAATGCTCCAGCGCACCATCGAGCAACTGACCGCTGCCGGCTACCGCTACATCGGCATGGATCACTTCGCCCTGCCCGATGACGAACTGGCCATCGCTCAGGAAGAACACACCCTGCAACGCAACTTTCAGGGCTATACCACCCACGGCCATTGCGACCTGATTGGTCTGGGCGTGTCGGCGATCAGCCAGATCGGCGATCTGTACTGCCAGAACAGCAGTGACCTCACTGCCTATCAGAACAGCCTGGCCAGCGCGCAGCTGGCGACCAGTCGCGGCCTGGTGTGCAACGCCGACGACCGCTTGCGCCGCGCAGTGATTCAGCAGCTGATCTGCAATTTCAAACTCGAATTCGCCGAGATCGAGCAGCAGTTCAACATCGATTTTCAAGGTTACTTCGGCGCGCTGTGGCCGCAGTTGCAAGGTATGGCCGAGGATGGCCTGATCAGACTCGAGCGCGAGCGCATTGAGGTGCTGCCGGCTGGCCGATTGCTGGTGCGCTCAGCGTGCATGGTTTTCGATGCGTACCTGGAGCAGCAGAACCGCCAGCGTTTCTCCCGAGTGATTTAAGGCTTGGTCAGCAACGAGCCGACCTTGAGGTTCTGATCAGGGTTGAGCGCCGACTGGTTCATGACTTTCGACAAGGAAAGGTTGGCGGTGATCAGGCCGCTGTTGAGGGCGGCGATGGCGCCACGTAATGCGGCGAGCTTGTTGATCTTTTCCTCGTTGGAGAGGGTTCTGTCTGACATGACCGCCGCCATGCGCGCTTTTTTCTCGATGATTTCTTTTTGGATCTTGCGAATCATCTTCAGCAACTGCTGGATGTTCTCCGGCAAGCCACTGTTGTCGATGTCACTGTTTTCGCCGCCGACAGCGGCGGATTTGGCGATGGCCGCGCCGGACAGCGACACTTTGACGCCCTCGACCAAGGTCGGGGTTGCCGCATTCGACAAAGCGTCGTCGCGGTCGATTGCAGCGTCGGGACCGGTTACCTCCGGCGAAGCAGCAATGCCGTTGCTACCGGGGCTTAGCGTGCCAATGGCGGTCATCGGGGCCTTCCTTGGATGAGTACTGATAGTGGGTTATCGGCCGCCGGTGCTGCGGCTTTATGTCTGTAGGACAACGCCGCCGCGTGCTGGCCTGAATGTCCTTCCGTGGGTTACCCTTACGGCTTATGTGTGTTTTCCCACAAGGATTGAAGAAATGTCCGAGCCAGTCAAACTGCGCGCTCACAACCAGGCCCACTGCAAGGATTGCAGCCTGGCCCCGCTCTGCCTGCCACTTTCTCTGAATCTGGAAGACATGGATGCGCTCGACGAAATCGTTAAACGCGGCCGCCCGCTGAAGAAAGGCGAGTTCCTGTTCCGCCAGGGCGACACCTTCGATTCCGTTTATGCAGTCCGCTCCGGCGCGCTGAAAACCTTCAGCCTGAGCGATGCCGGCGAAGAGCAACTGACCGGCTTCCACCTGCCGAGTGAACTGGTTGGCCTGTCGGGCATGGACACCGAAAAACACCCGGTCTCGGCCCAGGCGCTGGAAACCACTTCGGTCTGCGAAATCCCCTTCGAACGCCTCGACGAACTCGCGCTGCAATTGCCACAATTGCGCCGCCAGTTGATGCGGGTGATGAGCCGCGAGATTCGCGACGATCAGCAAATGATGCTGCTGCTGTCGAAGAAGACCGCCGACGAGCGCATCGCTACCTTCCTGGTCAACCTGTCGGCCCGCTTCCGCGCTCGCGGCTTCTCGGCCAACCAGTTCCGCCTGAGCATGTCGCGCAATGAAATCGGCAATTACCTGGGCCTGGCGGTGGAAACCGTGTCGCGGGTGTTCACCCGTTTCCAGCAGAACGAATTGATCGCCGCCGAGGGCAAGGAGATCCACATTCTCGACCCGATCCAGTTGTGCGCGCTGGCTGGCGGTTCGATCGAAGGCTGATCACGACCCGCGGTTGAGCGAATCGTTTCAGCCGCGGGTATACTGCGCCGTTTGCAGCCCTGCCAGGACACCCCGATGGTCTTCGACTCCTTCGACATCAAATCCCTGATCCGCCCCGTGATCGACTTTCCGAAACCGGGCGTGATCTTTCGCGACATCACCCCGCTGTTCCAGTCGCCGACGGCCCTGCGCCTGGTGATGGACAGCTTCGCCCACCGCTATGTCGAAGCCGACTTCACCCACATCGGCGCCATGGATGCCCGTGGTTTTCTGATCGGTTCGGTACTGGCCTACCAGTTGAACAAGCCGCTGGTGCTGTTCCGCAAGCAAGGCAAACTGCCGGCGGACGTGCTCGCCGAAGGTTATGCGACCGAGTACGGCGAAGCGTTTCTGGAAGTGCACGCCGACAGCCTGTGTGAAGGCGATTCGGTGGTGATGTTCGATGACCTGATCGCTACCGGCGGCACGCTGATCGCAGCAGCCAACCTGATTCGCCGCATGGGCGCGCGGGTGCATGAAGCGGCGGCCATCATTGATCTGCCAGAGCTGCAAGGCTCGCAGCGCTTGCAGGACATGGGCATTCCGACGTTTTGCCTGACGCAGTTTGCTTTGACCGATAAATAAGCAGCGTCTGACAGGCCGCTTTCGCGAGCAGGCTCGCTCCCACAGGGCAATGCATTACAACTGTGGGAGCGAGCCTGGTCGCGAAGGGGCCGGCAGCTACACCGCAAGATTTAAAGCCCCATCTGCTTGCTGATGATTTCGTTCATCACTTCCCGCGTCCCGCCGCCAATCGACAGAATGCGGTTATCCCGATACAGCCGCTCCACCAGGCTTTCACGCATGCAACCGAGCCCGCCAAGAATCTGCACCGCTTCGGTGGTGATCCGGTCCGAGGTGTCGGTGGCGAAGTTCTTCGCCATGGAAATTTCCTTGATTACGCTGTGCCCCGCCACCATTTTTGCCGCTTGCCGATAAGTGAACTCGCGCGACACTTCCAGCGCCGTGGCCATTTCGGCGAGGCGATGTTTGATCACTTGAAATTTGCCGATGGGTTTGCCGAACGCCTCACGCTCGCGCGCCCACTTCAGGCTCTCCTCCAGCGCCAATTGCGCAGTCATGTTGGCCATCAGCGCCAGCGCCAGCCGTTCGCTCTGGAAATTGCCCATGATGCAGGCGAAGCCCATGTTCTCTCCGCCAATGAGGTTTCCTACAGGCACGCGGCAATCGTCAAAGAACAATTCAGCGGTGTCCGACGCCCACCAGCCCATTTTCTTCAATTGCCGACCGACACTGAAACCCGGCGTGCCCTTCTCGATCAGCAACAGGCTGATACCGCCGAACCCCGGCGCACCGGTGCGCACCGCGACGGTGTAGAAATCCGCGCGCACACCGCTGGTGATGAAAGTTTTGCTGCCACTGACCCGGTAGAAGTCACCGTCACGCACGGCGCGGGTTTGCAAGTTGGCGACGTCGGAGCCGCCGCCGGGCTCGGTGACTGCCAGCGCGCTGATTTTCTCGCCGCTGAGCACCAGCGGTACCACCCGCTCTCGCACTTCCGGCCGCGCCCATTTGACGATCGGCGGCAGGCCGATATCCAGCGAACCCAGCCCCGCCACCAGGCCACCAGAGCCACAGCGCATCAACTCTTCACTGGCAGCGACCTTGGCGAACAGATCGCCTTCATGGCTGCCGCCGAGCGCCTCGGGATAGCCGATACCGAGAATGCCCGCCGCACCGGCCTTGAGGTACAGCTCACGGGGAAAGCTTTCGGCTTCTTCCCACTGATCGATGTCCGGCAGGATCTCGCGTTCGACGAAACGTCTGACGCTGTCGCGGACCAATTGATGGCTGGGGTCGAAGTATTCCTGAAAGGCAGGCATGGGCGAGCTCCACGGAAGGGTTCGCCGACGTTAACCGAGCGCTTGCTTGGTTATCAATGAAATTGTGTGAATCAGATGGACCGCGGCGCGGCCATCGCTGGCAAGCCAGCTCCCACAGGGTTCGGTGTGGACACATATGCTGTGGGTCACATCCAACACTGTGGGAGCTGGCTTGCCAGCGATGTGGCCCGAAAGGGCGATAGAGACTTACAGGGAGATAGGTTTACGCCCGGCAAACGAATGCGCCAGCGTGCCGCCGTCGACCAGCTCCAGCTCACCGCCCAGTGGTACGCCGTGGGCAATCCGCGAGGCGACCAGGCCTTTGTTGTTGAGCAACTGCGCGATGTAGTGCGCCGTCGCCTCGCCTTCCACGGTCGGGTTGGTGGCGAGGATGACTTCGGTAAAGGTCCCCGCCTCTTCTATCCGCGCCATCAGTTGCGGAATCCCGATCGCTTCCGGCCCCAGGCCATCCAGCGGCGACAAGTGCCCCTTGAGCACGAAATAGCGGCCACGGAAGCCGGTCTGCTCCACCGCATAAACGTCCATCGGCCCTTCGACTACGCAAAGCAGCGTGTCATCGCGGCGCGGGTCGGCGCATTGCGGGCACAGATCGTCTTCGGTCAGCGTACGGCATTGGCGGCAATGGCCGACGCCTTCCATGGCCTGGCTCAAGGCCTGGGCCAGACGCGTACCGCCGCTGCGATCACGTTCGAGCAACTGCAACGCCATGCGCTGAGCGGTTTTCTGACCCACGCCTGGCAAGGTGCGCAGAGCGTCGATCAGTTGGCGAATCAAAGGGCTGAAGCTCATGGGTAAACAGTCCGACTAAACAACGAGACGCGGTTTATACCCGCGCCTCTGGCCAGCGTCAAATCTCAGTCCTGGGCGACCCGGACCACCAGTTTGCCGAAGTTGCGCCCTTCCAGCAGACCGATGAACGCCTCGGGCGCCTGCTCCAGGCCTTCGACCACGTCCTCGCGGAATTTCACCTTGCCGTCGCGTACCCACGGCACCATGTGGCTGATGAATTCCGGCTGACGATCACCATAGTCATCGAAGACGATGAAGCCCTGAATACGCACGCGCTTGGTCAATAGCGTGCGTTGCAGCATTGGCAGACGATCCGGGCCGGTTGGCGCTTCGGCGGCGTTGTAGCCGGCGATCAGGCCGCACAACGGGATGCGCGCCTTGGGGTTGAGCAACGGCAAGACTGCGTCGAAAACATGGCCGCCGACGTTCTCATAATAAATGTCGATGCCGTTCGGACAGGCTTTGGCCAGCTGTTCGGCGAAGTCATCGGCCTTGTGGTCGATGCAGGCATCAAAACCCAGCTCCTCAACGACGTATTTGCACTTCTCGGCCCCACCGGCCACGCCGACCGCGCGCAGGCCTTTGATCTTCGCCACTTGCCCGACCACCGAGCCGACGGCGCCGGACGCCGCAGCCACCACCAGGGTTTCGCCTTCTTTCGGCTGGCCGATGTCCATCAGGCCCATGTACGCGGTCATGCCCGGCATGCCCAGTACGCCGAGGGCCATCGACGGGCTCGGCAGGCCGGCCGGGATCGGCATGATGTTGCGACCGTCGCTGATGCTGTGGCTCTGCCAACCGGTGGCGCCAACCACCAGATCACCGGTGTGGAATTTCGGGTGATTGGACTGCTCGACCCGGCTGACCGCGCCGCCAGTCATGACTTCGCCGATTTGCACTGGCGCAGCGTAGGACGGTGCGTCGCTCATACGCCCGCGCATGTACGGGTCGAGCGACAGGTACAGGGTTTTCAGCAGCACCTGACCGTCCTGCAGATCCGGCAGCGCCTCGCGCTCGAGACGAAAGTTCTCCGGGGTCGGCGCGCCGGTCGGGCGCGAGGCGAGGACGAAGCGTTGATTGAGGGTGAGAGGGTCGGACATGTCAGCGTCTCCTGTGAATGGGGAATTCGGTGTATAGGGAGCAGACCTTGGTAACGGTGGTGTGTTCGATGTTTCTGCAGTTTTGACCGAGGCGCCGCCTTCGCGAGCAGGCTCGCTCCCACACTTTGAAATGCAATCCCTGTGGGAGCGAGCCTGCTCGCGAAAGCGTCAGTCTGCCGGCACATGCCCGTCAGGCAGAAACAAAAATGCCAGGCACAATGCCTGGCATTTTGTGTAGCTCATCTGCCGCCCAAAGGCGAATCAGAATGGCAGTTTCATACCCGCTGGCAGGTTCATGCCAGCGGTCATGCTGCCCATTTTTTCCTGGCTGTTGGCTTCGATCTTGCGCACGGCGTCGTTGACGGCGGCGGCGACCACGGCTTCCAGCATTTCTTTGTCGTCTTCGCTCAGGCCTTCGACCAGGCTTGGGTCGATGCTCACGCTCTTGACGTCGTGACGACCGGTCATCACAACGGTGACCATGTCGCCGCCGGCCTTGCCGGTGACTTCGGCGTTGGCCAGTTCTTCCTGCATCTTGGCCATTTTTTCCTGCATCTGCTGCGCCTGCTTCATCAGGCCGGCCATGCCACCTTTCATCATGGGAATCACCTCAAACGTACTTGGATAAAACAGCGCCCGGCCATCGAGGCCGAGCACCTTCAGTTATTAGCCTTGGGTGACCAAGGCGTCGACAGGTTCAATAGTATCGCTTCGCACCACCGCGCCGAACTGCTGAACCATCTGCTGGATGAACGGATCACCGTGGATCGATTCCTCCGCCTCACGCTGGCGATTGGCGCGGCGGCGCGAGGCGGCCTGGGCCGGGGTTTCCTGCTCAGGCTTGATCAGCTCGATGGTCAGGGTCAGCGTGCGCCCGTGGAACTGGTTCAACGCGTCGTTGAGACGACGCTGTTGCGTGGCGTTGAACAGGGCACTGTGAGCCGGATCAAGGTGCATCAGCCAGTGATCGCCATCGACCGCAATCAACGTGCAGTTGGCGGCGATGCTGCCGGTCATGCCGGAAATCGGCAGCTTCGGGAACAGCTCCAGCCATTGCAGGGCCAGACCGGTGGCCGGCGCGGCGGCAGGTTCCGGCTCGGGCTCAGGTTCTGGATCGGCGGCGTGTTCGCTGGCCAGTTCGTCGAGGTAGCTGTAGGCCGAATCCATGTCCGGCTCGATGTAGTCTTCATCCAGCGGCGGTTCGTCGTCCATGTCCATGCCCGGCGTAGCGGCATCGACGTCGGCGACGGACGGCTCGGGAATTGGCGCAGCGGCCCACTCCGGCGCATCCGGCACCACGCTGTCCGGGGTCGGCAGCGGCATCGGCGGCAGCTCGGGCTGCTCGCCAGCAGTTTCCAGCACTGGTTCGACAGCGGGTTGCTGAACGGGCGCAGGCTCGGCCTCGGCTTCCACCGGGTCGTTCCACGGCAGATCGACCACGGCTTCGACGGCGACTGGCTCAGGCTCCGGTTGTGCTTCGACAACCGGCGCCACAGGTTCTGGCTCGGCAACCGGCGCAGGTATCGGCGCAACAGCCGCAGCGACCACCGGCGCAGGCTTCGGCGCGGCAGCCACTGAGTTAGCGGAATCAACTGTGGCCTGGCTGATCCCCACTGGCTTTAGCGGTTGCCTCGGTGCATCCGCTGTATCCGCCGGGCGGAACGCGAGCATTCGCAGCAAGACCATTTCGAAACCGCCGCGCGGGTCCGGCGCCAGCGGCAAATCGCGGCGACCAATCAGGCCCATCTGGTAATAGAACTGCACGTCTTCGGCCGGCAGGGCCTGGGCCAGGGCCAATACGCGATCACGGTCGCCGTGGCCATTGTCGACCCCTTCCGGCAACGCCTGAGCGATGGCCACGCGGTGCAGCACGTTAAGAATTTCCGAGAGCACGCCGTTCCAGTCCGGGCCTTGCTCGGCCAAGTGACGCACGGCTTCGAGCAGCGCCTTGGCATCGCCTTCGATCAGCGCATGCAGCACGTCATAGACCTGACCGTGATCCAGCGTGCCGAGCATCGCGCGCACGTCGGTAGCGAGCACTTTGCCTTCACCGAACGCGATGGCCTGATCGGTCAGGCTCATGGCGTCACGCATCGAGCCGTCAGCAGCGCGACCAAGCAGCCACAGTGCATCGTCTTCAAACGGTACGTTTTCTGCGGTCAGCACGTGGGTCAAATGCTCGACCACACGCTCAGGCGTCATGTTTTTCAGGGAGAACTGCAGGCAACGCGAAAGAATCGTTGCTGGAAGTTTCTGCGGATCGGTGGTCGCCAGGATGAATTTGACGTAGGGCGGCGGCTCTTCGAGGGTTTTCAACAGCGCATTGAAGGAATGGCTGGAAAGCATGTGCACTTCGTCGATCAGGTAGACCTTGAAGCGCCCACGACTTGGCGCGTACTGCACGTTATCGAGCAGTTCGCGGGTGTCTTCGACCTTGGTGCGGCTGGCGGCGTCGATCTCGATCAGGTCGACAAAACGCCCCTCATCAATCTCGCGGCACACCGAGCACTCGCCGCAGGGACTGGAGGTGATACCTGTCTCGCAGTTCAGGCACTTGGCAATGATCCGCGCGATGGTGGTCTTGCCGACCCCGCGCGTCCCGGTGAACAGGTAGGCGTGGTGCAGCCGTTGGCTGTCCAAGGCATTGATCAGAGCCTTGAGCACATGGGTCTGGCCGACCATTTCGCGGAACGAGCGTGGACGCCATTTACGTGCAAGAACCTGATAACTCATCGAAAACCGTCGCAGCGAAGGAAGCAGAAGCGGCTAATGCTAGCGGAGCAAGGGCAAAATTGCATCCGGTGTCCTCGTCTAATATGGCTAAGCTGCATCAGCAGAGGCTTTTATCAGCTCGGGATGGGGAATTACCGGAGCGTTTATGCGGTGGGCCGTGGCGGCATTGCTGGGTATCAGCCTCAACGCGATGGCAGCGCAAGCGCCGTTGCGCTTCGCCGTGCCGGACAGTTGGGCGATGCCGATGGTGCAACTGCAAGGCGGCAGTCCGACCCAGGGCATCCTGCACGACGTCCTGCTCAGCCTGGCGACCCAGGTTGGCGCGCCAGCGCAATTCGTCGTCCTGCCGCGCGCGCGGGTTCAGAGCGCCATGGAGCACGGCGACATCGACGTGCGCTGCTATGCCGCACAGTCGTGGCTACCGAATCAGTCCGGCGATTACATCTGGAGCATACCGTTGTGGTTCCAGCGCGACCTGCTGATCAGCCGCAAGGAACAACCGGCGCAGATCAACCCCGCCCGGCTGCCGCGCCAGGCCATCGGCACCGTCCTCGGTTACAGCTACCCTACCCTGCAGCCGCTGTTCGACGCTGACCAGTTGCAACGCGAAGACGCGCGCAATCAGGAACAGGTACTGGAAAAGCTCCTAGCCGGGCGATATCGCTTTGCGGTGAGCAATCAGTGGACGCTGGACTGGATCAATCAGCGCCTGTTGCCGGAGCAGCAGTTGCAAGGGGTCGCGGTGCTGCAGGAACAGAATATCGGCTGCTATGTGAGGAACGACCCGAACGTGCCGGTGCAGCGGATCCTGCGCACGTTGCTGCGGATGAAAATGTCCGGCGAGATCGACGACACTATCCGGTTGTACACCGGCGCCTCTTCAACCACACCCTAACCGCCTGTGGGAGCGAGCCTGCTCGCGGAAGCGGTATGTCAGGCGACACAGTTGTTGAACACACCGACGCCTTCGCGAGCGAGCTCGCTCCCACAGGGTTGGCCGGGTCAATAACCGTGCGATTCGCGGAATTTCGGCTCACGGCTGTGGTGATAATCGATCCACTCGACCACGTCGTAAGGCAGATAAAGCTGCTGCCGGGCACGAGACACGGCGATGTACACCGCGCAGATGCGCTGATCGAACTCGTAGGCATCCTTGAATTTCTCGTTACTGAGCAACGTCCGGGTCAATAGCACGCGCTTGAATTCCATGCCGCCAGCCCGCTCGGCCATCATCAACAGACAGGCTTTGCCGGGTTCAATGATCTTTTGGCTCAGTCGCGTCAGGTCGGCAATCATGAAGCCGTTTTGCAGTTGCGCTTCGATCCACAAAAACGCCTCGTCGAAACGGTTGGCCTCACGCACCTGCTGCCAATCAGCCATGTCGCTGAAATACGGGTGCGGTCCTTTCTCGCCGGACCCGGCGCTGTAGAAATCGCGCCGGAACAGCTCGATGGCGGTGGTCATGAAATGCTTGATGTCGTCCTGCGCTTCCCGGTCGGGGAAACTGAAGGCGCAATTGCAATCGTGCAGGTGGATGGCCCACATCATCGTGTCCCACGGGGACGCGGTCAGCACCACGCAACCTTCGGGCGGCACGAAGGCTTGCGGGTAGTACTCGATATCGACATCGGCGTGACGAGCGCCTTCGAACGGCACTTTGCTCTTGTGCGTGTGGCGCGAGATCAGCGGATTGACCAGGCGCTCGACATTGCGCCCCGAGCGCACCGAGTAGCAGATATCGCTCTGACGAACTTCACGCTTGCGCTTGGGCGCCTCGCCCGTGGCCTGCTGATACTCATCGCCGAGGGTGATCAGCACCTGCTGCCCGCGCTCGATGATTTGCAGCAACGACGCCGGCACATCCTGGCTTTCGTCGATGATCACATGGATGTAGCGCGGCGGGACGCGGCAACCGGCGAGACTGGCGCGTTTGATCATCAGCAACGTGGGAAAACCGCTCTGGCTGGCCCAGGCCGGATTGGCTTCCAGATACACCCACAGGCGACTGGAGTATTCCAGCAGCGCCTGCGAGTCAGCGCCGGTCAAGGGCTGCTGAAAATGCGGCAAGTGCCTGGCGGACAGCGTGTGATCTCTTGAGGCGCAGTACAACTTGAGCACGCGCAGACAAACTTCGAGGGTGCCCGGCCCGTCGTGGTGGCGAAAGCCGAAGATATTCAGTTCCTGCGCCAGCGCCTGCTTGCTCGGCAGACGCGCCGGCGTCCTGGCCATAGGCAACCGGGGACCAAGCAGCTGAGCCTGGGCGAAATCGAAAAAGGTCTGGCCAATTTCCGTGTCGTGGACCTGAACGATGTGCTTGCGCAGCGTCGCCAGTTTCGCCGGGGTGCGCGCCAGTACCAGGGTGCGTTTCGAGCGCAGGCATTCGATCAGCGCGCTGAGCATGTAGCTCTTGCCGATGCCCGCATAACCCTGCACGTGCAGGTCTTCGTCGAGGTTGGCACGGAAGGTTCGCAGCAGCTTGTCCTGCGCTGCGCTTAACCAGTGCTCGCGCTCACGTGGCGTGACCATTTGCTGGCGAAACGGGTTGTTCTGTTGCTGATGGCGGATCTTGTAGTCCAGATCCCACTGCCCGCTGGGCAACAGAAATGCCTGCGCGGCGACTTCATCGGCCATGAGAAAACGCAGGTTCAGGCCTTTGAGCGCATTGAGGCCGAAATACAATTTGCGCGAATCGAACAGACGCCGCGCCTCTGCAAGCAGTCCTGCCGATCCGGTGCGCCGAGAGGTGACAGACCAGTCAATGAGTCTGGCGAGAATCTTCTCCGCTGCGCTGGCGCTCAAATCCTGTTCCGTGGCCTGGGCGAGGTTCTGAATGACCAGCACTGCCGCCAGTTCCGGGTCGCTCAGGCTGGCCAGTGTCGCGACACCCTCGGGCTGCAACAGCGCCGTACACGCATCATGGGTGATGGGCAGAAATACCGGGGTGGCCAAATCAAAATGTTCCGGGTGCATACAACCTCGCCGCCTGGGCTTTAATACAACACCAGATCAGTCCTGGTCATTCTCGTCGTGCATTTCATGGGACTGCGGCAAGTTTCTCTCACTGCCGGACTCGGGGCCGATCCGCAGCTCGAAGGAGTAACCGCCGAGCGTGCCGGACATGCCGCGTCGTTCAGTGCCGCTGGCCACCGCCGCTGCATCGATCTGCGCCTGCACTTCGTAGAGCGCCATTTCCAGCAGTTTGCGCAGGTGTTCAGGGTTTTGCGCGCTGGCGTGCAGTTGCAGGTCGTACTGGCCGGCCACCGATTCAGTGATGACGGGCTGGTCCTGCACCGCGAGCGGCTGCGCAGTTTCTTCAGCCGCGTTGAACACGGTCGAAGCCGCCAGAATCGCAGCGTGTTCTTCATCCATCAGGTCAAGTACTCGCGACAGCTCCAGCGTGCGTTCGGGCTGATCCTGCATCTGCGCTTTGACTTCCAGACGCCGCATCTGCCATTCGCGCAGTTTTTCACGAGTCAGATCGTCGATTTCACCCACTTGCCTTACCTCTCAATGCCAGGCGGGGGAGTATGCCACTGTTCGCTGTCGACAGCCGCACGGGCACCGGGACGCTGCGCGGCTGATCGCACGTTTCCGATGGCGGGTCAACGCCACTAGCCAAATCGCAGGCATAAAAAAACCGCAGTGGGCGAAACCCATGCAGTTCTCTTTGAATTCTCGGTAGGTTCGTTAAGGTGGTGCCCCCACCAGCCACACCCCGGCACACAATGTTCCCGCTGTGGCTGCTTCCTTCCGGATCTGACCAGGTTCACGGGTAATCGTTGCGGGGGGACCGATGGGGTCACCATAACGACGCTTGCCTGTCGGCGAGCCGCGCCATTGTACCTGTCTGAGATGAACTTACAACCATTGGTTGCAGATAAAAAACCTGAACGGCTTCAAGGACATAAACATCACGGCCTGCGGCACCTACAAGGCCAGCACCTCATCCGCCCTGCCGCCCGCCTGCTGGATCACCAGATGAATGAAGTGCAGCTTGGCGATCGCCGCCGCCGGCAGTACGAACGGATAGAAATCCGGCTGGCCCATGCTGCGCGACAGTTCGTTGAGCATGCCCGCCAGTTCGATCCACGCATTGACGAACGACAGGAATGCCGTGCCGCCGGGGTGCTCCGGGTCGTACAGGGTGCTAGTCGGAAACGGCTGATAGTCGAAGTCCATTTCCCGCGCGCTCATGCCGAAGCCCAGCGCCGTGTCGACCGCATCCATCATGTGCAGGTAATGCGCCCAGGTTTCCGCCCAGTCTTCCCATGGGTGCATGGTCGCGTAGGCACTGACGTAGTGCCGCGGCCAGTCCAGCGGTGCGCCTTGCTGGTAATGCCGGTCCAGCGCCTCGGCGTAACTGGCGCGCTCGTCGCCGAACAGATTGCGGAACGCGTCCAGCCAAGGGCCGTTGGCGATGAGGCGATCCCAGTAGTAGTGGCCGACCTCATGACGAAAATGCCCGAGCAGCGTGCGGTAAGGTTCGTGCATCGCCGCCCTGACCTGCTCACGGTGAGCGTCGTCGGCCTCTTTGATGTCGAGGGTGATCAGGCCATTGGCGTGGCCGGTCATCGGCGCGTTGCCTTCCAGGTCAACACCGATGAAGTCGAACGCCAGCCCGGTTTCTTCATCGGTGGTTTTCGGGATGACCGGCAAGCCGAGGGTGATCAGTTGCGCGACCAGTCTGCGCTTGGCGATTTCGACCTTGCGCCAGCGTTCAGGATTTTCCGCGACCGACAGGTCGGGAATGGTGCGGTTGAGGCTGCAAGCGATGCACAAGGTGTCGTGATCGTTGGCCGGCAGCAGCCAGTTGCACGCGGCGGGCATGTCGAGGTTGGCGCAGCGGCGGAACAGTCCGGCGTCGGGATCGGCGTCGAGTGTCCAGGTGCCCTCTTCCGGCCCCGGCTGCAGCGAGGTCAGGCGACTTTCTTCAGGTTGATAGCCGAGCAAGGCGTTACAGGCCAGGCACTGACTGTTGCGAAAGAACAGCGACTGGCCGCAACGGCACGGCCAGACTTTGCTGTTGCGCGAGGATCCGGCCACGAACGGCGCGATGATGCGGGAACTGAGCTGCTCGAAAAAACGGTGCATGGCGATCTCTCCCTGGGACTGGCCAAGACTAGATCATCCGGAAGACAACATCGTTCCCGAATATAGCCCGCTCCTGAGTGACACCGCCGTTGTGGTGAGGGGATTTATCCCCGCTCGACTGCGCAGCAGTCGCAAAAAACCTTACACTCGATACAGATGAAATGATCGGTCGCAGGGTTTTGGGGTCGCTGCGCAACCCAGCGGGGATAAATCCCCTCGCCACAGGTGTCCATTCGGACAGGGATAAATCTCCCCACCACAGGTGTTCATCCGGTCAGACAGCGACGCCGTGGGTTTTGAGGAAGGCGATAAACGCTTCTTCGTCCATGACCTTCACGCCCAGCTCGTTGGCCTTGGTCAGTTTCGACCCGGCACCCGGGCCTGCGACCACGCAATGGGTTTTCGCCGACACCGAACCGGCGACCTTGGCACCCAGGCTTTCCAGGTGCTCCTTGGCCACATCCCGGCTCATCAACTCGACCTTGCCGGTCAGCACCCAGGTTTCGCCGGACAGCGGCAGACCTTCGACGACTTTTTTCTCGCTCTGCCAATGCATGCCGAAATCGCGCAGCTGCTGCTCGGCCCGCTCGGCCAGTTGCCGATGCTCAGGCGAGGCGAAGAACTCGCGCACCGAGTTGGCCTGCTTCTCCGGCAATGCCTGGCGCATGTCCAGCCAGTCAGCGTTCATCACCGCTTCCAGCGAACCGAAGCGATCGGCGAGTTTCTGCGCACCACCGGGGCCGACGAAGGGAATGTGCAGTTTGTCGAGCAAGCCGCCCAGGGTGGTACTGGCGGCGAATTCGGCGCCCAACTCGCCTTGATCCTGAATCTGCAAACCATGGCCGAGCAATTCGCTGATGACCTGCTGGTTGTGCGCATCCTCAAAGAAACTGTGGATCTCGTGCGCCACTTCCAGGCCGACATCTGGCAGGTAGGTCAGCACATGCGGCAAGGCCTGTTGCACGCGTTCCAGCGAACCCAGCGAACGCGCCAGCACCTTCGCCGTCTCTTCGCCGACATCGGGAATGCCGAGGGCATAGATGAAACGTGCCAGGCTCGGTTGCTTGCTGTCTTCAATGGCTTTGAGCAGCTTGTTGCTCGATACCTCGGCGAAGCCTTCCAGATCGACGATGTCGTCGAACTTCAGCGCATACAGATCGGCTGGCGAGCTGACCAGACCTTCGTCGACCAGTTGCTCGACGCTCTTGTCGCCCAAGCCTTCGATGTCCATGGCCCGGCGCGAGACGAAGTGAATGATCGCCTGTTTCAGTTGCGCACCACAGGCCAGTCGGCCGACGCAGCGATACACCGCACCTTCGCTGAAGGTTTCCTTGCCCTTGCTGCGCTTGACCAGTTGCGTGCGTTCAACGTGGGAGCCGCACACCGGGCAGCTTTCAGGAATGGCCACCGGGCGCGCGTCATCGGGGCGACGCTCGATGACTACCTGCACCACTTGCGGAATCACATCACCGGCGCGGCGGATGATCACCGTGTCGCCGATCATCAGGCCCAGCCGCGCGACTTCGTCCATGTTGTGCAACGTGGCGTTGGCCACGGTGACGCCGGCGACCTTCACCGGTTTCAGACGCGCCACCGGAGTCACCGCACCGGTGCGGCCGACCTGGAACTCCACGTCGAGCAGCTCGGTAAGTTCTTCCATCGCCGGGAATTTGTGCGCAATCGCCCAACGCGGCTCGCGGGCGCGGAAGCCCAGTTCACGCTGGTCGGCAATGCTGTTGACCTTGAACACCACGCCATCGATTTCATAGGCCAGCGAGTTACGGCGCTCGCCGATGTCGCGGTAATACTCCAGGCACTCATCAATGCCCTTGGCCAGCTTCAGTTCGTGACTGATCGGCATGCCCCACTTCTGCAACTGCTTGAGGTTACCGATGTGGGTGTCGGCGATATCGTGAGACACCTGACCGATGCCATAGCAGCAGAATTCCAGCGGACGATTGGCGGTGATCTTCGAGTCGAGCTGGCGCAGGCTGCCTGCTGCCGCGTTGCGCGGGTTGGCGAAGGTCTTGCCGCCGATTTCCAGTTGCGAAGCATTGAGGCGCTCGAAACCGGCCTTGGACATGAACACTTCACCGCGCACTTCCAGCGTCGCCGGCCAGCCTTCGCCGTGCAGCTTCAGCGGAATATTGCGCACGGTGCGCACGTTGACGCTGATATCTTCGCCGGTGGTGCCATCGCCCCGGGTGGCGCCGCGCACCAGCAGACCATCCTGATACAGCAAGCTGACCGCCAGGCCATCGAGCTTCGGCTCGCAGCTGTATTCCACCGCCGCGCCGCCACCAAACAGATCGCCGGCCGGCACGTCGAGGCCTTCAGTGACGCGGCGATCGAACTCGCGCATGTCGGATTCTTCAAAGGCGTTGCCGAGGCTGAGCATCGGAATTTCGTGACGCACCTGAGTGAACGCGGTCAACGCCATGCTGCCGACGCGCTGGGTCGGCGAATCGCTGGTGATCAGTTCCGGGTTGGCCGCTTCCAGTGCCTTGAGCTCGTGAAACAAGCGATCGTACTCGGCATCGGGAATGCTCGGCTCGTCGAGAACGTGGTAGCGGTAGTTGTGCTGGTCCAGCTCAGCGCGCAGCTCTAGAATGCGGGTTTTGGCGGCGGTCATGGGTGTTCTCTCATAAAGCAAAAGAGCAGCCGAGGCTGCTCCAGTTTTATTCCATTATCGGCGGCGGTGCCAGAAGATCGCAGCCTCGTTGCACTCGTCAGCTCCTACAGTATCGCGATCCTCTGTAGGAGCTGCCGAAGGCTGCGATCTTTTGATTTGGCCTTAGCGCTTCTGGGTCAGGGCACGGCGTTCGAATTCGACGATGCGCTGACGGTAGTGCTCAATCGTCTGCGCGGTCAGTACGCTGCGCTGGTCGTCTTTCAGCTCGCCGTTCAGTTCCTGGGACAGCTTGCGGGCTGCCGCGACCATCACGTCGAAAGCCTGCTTTGGATGACGCGGGCCTGGCAGACCGAGGAAGAAGCTCACCGCTGGAGTGCTGAAGTGGTCGATGTCGTCCAGATCAAAGATGCCCGGCTTGACCGCATTGGCCATGGAGAACAGTACTTCGCCGTTGCCGGCCATGCTTTCGTGGCGGTGGAAAATGTCCATCTCGCCGAAACGCAGGCCGCTTTCGAGAATGTTCTGCAGCAGCGCCGGGCCTTTGAAGCCGGCCGGGTCGCGGCAGATCACGCTGATCACCAGGACTTCCTCGGCTTGCGGCTGATCTTTTTCCGCCACGGCCGCTGCCGGCTTGCTGTCTTCGGCGAAATCGTCATCGCGGCTGCTGAAGCTCGGACCGCCGTCCAGATCGAGGTCGAGGTTCAAGTCGCCCTGCGCCGGGCCGTTGCTGCCGCGCTTGCCACGTTTCGAACCGGATTCACGCGGCTCGCGGGCTTCGCGGTTGGGCATGCTCACCGACGGCAGATCGTGCTCGTCCAATTGCGGCTCTTTGTGCGTATCCAGGACGCGGGCCGGGCCCAACAGCTCGGCGCTGGTGTCCTCGTCCGGCAGATTGGACAGGCTCCGGTCGAGACGGAATTTCAGCTTTCCCTTGCCGCCGCGCATACGGCGCCAGCCA
Source organism: Pseudomonas iranensis (assembly GCF_014268585.2). Classification (NCBI taxonomy): domain Bacteria; kingdom Pseudomonadati; phylum Pseudomonadota; class Gammaproteobacteria; order Pseudomonadales; family Pseudomonadaceae; genus Pseudomonas; species Pseudomonas iranensis. The sequence goes on along the minus strand of NZ_CP077092.1, from coordinate 2,192,455 downwards.
TCGAAAAGAATACCGGCTATCACAATGATGCCGATGACGATCAGCCACTCGCGCAGACCGATTTCCATGTAATCCCGTGCCTCTATAAAAAATGCTGAAAAATAAGGGGTTTACACTGCGTAAACCGCTTTAAAACGTGGCGCCAACTCTATGTTCTGACAGGCGTTTTGCCCACGTATACGAAAAATTGACATTAAACTAGCACGACCAAAGACAACTTTACACCGTCTGTCTCATTTGGCTTGCGCGAATATGTCGATTGGCCATTCAGCCGGTGTCAGTAAAAAGTCCTACAGACCTCCAAAACTATTCCGACACCACACCGACTCAGGCATCCACCATCGCCATCGCCTCCTCGACATCCACCGCCACCAGTCGCGAACAGCCCGGTTCATGCATCGTCACACCCATCAACTGCTCGGCCATTTCCATGGCGATCTTGTTGTGGGTGATGTAAATGAACTGCACGGTCTGCGACATCTCTTTGACCAGGCGTGCGTAGCGTCCAACGTTAGCGTCATCCAGTGGCGCGTCAACCTCATCGAGCATGCAGAACGGCGCCGGGTTCAACTTGAAGATGGCAAAAACCAGGGCCAGTGCAGTCAGGGCTTTTTCGCCGCCGGAGAGCAAATGGATGGTGCTGTTCTTCTTCCCGGGCGGCTGCGCCATGATCGTCACCCCTGTATCGAGTAGATCTTCGCCCGTCAGTTCCAAATACGCGCGCCCGCCACCGAAAACTTTCGGGAAAAGTGCCTGCAAACCACCGTTGATCTGATCAAAGGTATCTTTGAAACGGTTGCGGGTTTCCTTATCGATCTTGCGGATGACGTTTTCCAGGGTCTCCAGGGCTTCGACCAGATCGGCGTCCTGCGCATCCAGATAACGTTTACGCTCCGATTGTTGCGTGTATTCATCGATGGCCGCGAGGTTGATCGCACCCAGGCGCTGAATCCGCGCGTTGATGCGTTCGAGTTCTTCTTCGGCTTCGCGTTCACTGGCTTGTGCGGTCAATGTGGCGAGCACGCCGTTGAGATCGTAGCCATCTTCGAGCAATTGATCCTGCAAAGCCTTGCGCCGTACGGTCAGCGCCTGCCATTCCATGCGTTGCTGTTCGAGCTGGCCGCGAATCAACTGCGATTGCTGCTCGGCCTGGGTGCGGCGTTTTTCCGCGTCGCGCAATTCACGATCGGCGTCTTCCAGGGCGATCTGCGCGGTCTTGAGCTCTTCATCGACGGTCATGCGCTTGTCGAGCAACTCTTCGAGTTTCAGACGCAGCTCTTCCAGCGGCGCCTCACCCTCCTCCAGATTCAGACTCAACTGTTCGCGCTTTTCCGTGAGGCGCTCGGCCTGCATCTCCAGACGCTCCAGCGCCTGGCGCGTGGAGTCATGCTGGGCGCGCAACGAGCCGAGGCGCACGGCCAATTGATGGGCGTGATCCTTGTGCTGCCGCGCTTCCTGACGCACGCGATCGAGGCGTTCGCGCAGGCTGTCGCGCTGGGCCAGCAGCAACTCGCGCTGCTCGGTGTCGAGCGCCATGGCGTCCAGCGCTTCCTGCAAATTCATGCGCGCTTCGCCGACCTGTTCGTGCTCAAGCTCGCGCTGTTCGGCGAGTTCGACCAGTTCTTCATCGAGACGGGTGCGGCGCAATGTCAGTTGCTCGGCCTTGGCCTTGCCGGCGGACAATTGTGCTTTCAGTTCGCCTTGCTGGCGCGCTTCGTCCTGCAGCAAGCGGCGCAGATGTTCGCGGCCGTTTTCCTGCTGGCGCTGTTGCGCGCGCAGGGTTTGCAGGCGGGTCTCCATGGCCTCGACCGTGGCTTCACGCTCTTCACGCTCCAGTTGCAGGTCTTCGATTTCCTGGCCACGGGCGAGCATGCCGCTTTCCGCTTCGCTGGCGCGACGTACACGCAAGAAGTGCCGACCGACCCAATAGCCGTCGCGGCTGATCAGACTTTGCCCAGAGCTCAACTGGCCGCGCAAGGCCAGCGCCTGTTCAAGGCTGTCGACCGGTTTGACCTGACCAAGCCACGGCGACAGATCGATCTGCGCCTCGACTTTGTCCAGCAGACTGCCGGCCACCCGCACGCCATCGCTGGCCGGGCTGAGCAGGCGCAGATCGCCTTGAGTGAAGCCGGATAAATCAAAACCGCTGAAATCGTCGACCAGCACCGCTTGCAGATCGGCACCGAGCACGGTTTCCACCGCCAGCTCCCAACCGGCCTCGACCTTCAGGCCTTCGGCCAGACGCGGACGCTCGGCGAGATTGTGTTCCTTCAACCATTCAGCGGTGCCGGTGCCCGGATCGAGCGCGGCTTGCTGCAAGGCTTCCAGCGACGCCAAACGACCGTTGAGTCGCTGCAGATCGCCCTGCGCCTGCTGCTGCGCAGTCAACGCCTGCTGTAATTCCTGACGCAGTTGTTCAAGCTTTTCGACTTGCGCTTCTTCGCTGGTCTGCAAATCTTCGAGGGTCGCTTCGGACTCGGCGAGCTGCTCGTTGAGCGCCATGATCGCCGCGTCTTCCGGGCCGGCGGACAGCAACGCGCGCTCTTCAGCGAGACGTTTCTGCCGGTCGGCCAGACGCTCCATGCTGCTTTCCAGCTGCTGGATTCGCGATTGCTGGACTTCAGCCTGACGCCGCGGTTCGGCAGCGGTCAGGTTGAAAGCATCCCACTGCTCCTGCCAGCCGTGCATAGTGGTTTCGGCTTCTTCGAGGGCCGCAGCGGCTTCCTCGGCGGCGGCGCTGGTGACTTCCTGCTCGGGGGTGAGCATGTCCAGCTCTTCGCCGAGGGTCAGCAGCAACGTGCGGTCGTGGCCAAGGTGCGATTCGGTTTCCAGACGCGCGCGCTCGGCTTCTTTCAGATCGTCCTGCAACTGGCGTAACCGCTGCTGGCCATGCTGAATGCTCTGCTCGACCCGGGCGATGTCGCCGCCGACCGAATAGAAGCGTCCCTGCACCAGATTGAAGCGCTCGGACAGGTCGTGGTGACCGTCGCGCAGGCGTTCGATGGCCGCATCAGCATTACGCTGTTCAGCGACCAGCGCTTCGAAACTGACTTCCTGATTGCCGATGATCGACTCGCGCTGGCCAACCTGCTCGTTAAGATCCTGCCAGCGCAGCGCCGACAGTTGCGCCTTGAGCTGACGCTCTTCGGCCTTGAGTTCCTGATACTTTTTCGCCGCCTCGGCCTGACGATGCAGACGTTCGAGCTGACGTTCCAGCTCTTCGCGCAGGTCGGTCAGGCGGGCGAGGTTCTCGTGGGTACGGCGGATGCGGTTTTCAGTCTCACGGCGACGCTCCTTGTACTTGGAGATGCCCGCCGCTTCTTCGATGAAATTGCGCAGGTCTTCCGGCTTGGATTCGATCAGCTTGGAGATCATCCCCTGTTCGATGATCGAGTAGCTGCGCGGGCCGAGGCCGGTGCCGAGGAAGATATCGGTGATGTCGCGCCGACGGCATTTGGTGCCGTTGAGGTAATAAGTGGTCTGGCTGTCGCGGGTAACTTTGCGGCGGATGGAAATCTCCGCGTAGGCGGCGTATTCGCCGAGCAGCGTGCCGTCGGAGTTGTCGAACACCAGTTCGATGCTCGCCTGGCTCACCGGTTTGCGGCTGGTCGAGCCGTTGAAGATGACATCGGTCATCGACTCGCCACGGAGGTTCTTCGCCGAACTTTCGCCCATCACCCAGCGCACGGCGTCGATGATGTTCGACTTGCCGCAACCGTTCGGCCCGACGACCGCCGCCATGTTACTGGGGAAGTTCACCGTGGTCGGGTCGACGAAGGATTTGAACCCCGCCAGTTTGATGCACTTCAGCCGCACGCTCAGGCAACCGTCAGCGCAGACACCACCAGATCGCAGCTGCGCTGGGCATACGCCGTGAGCACGATGCGGATCTGCGGCAAATCACGGGCGAGTACGGCGGCGAGCAAGCGTTCGAACAGTTCGAGGAATTCGCTCATTTCCGCCTTGCGCTGTTCGAGGGCGAGGAAATACGCGCGACTCATCGCCGGCTGGAGGTTCTCGACGGTTTCTTGCAGGTACGGATTGTTGGCAAACGGATAGGCGGCGCGCATCACCGCGAAGCTGTCATCGACGAAGCTGCGGATATCGCCGCGTTCGTAATTGGCGGTCAGGCGCTGCTGGATCTGCACGAACGGCGCCATGTCCGACTGCACTTGCCAGCCATTGGCCACCGAATTGCCAAGCAGGATGTACAACTCGCTCATCAGCGTGCACAGGCTCTGCACCTTGTGCGGCGTCAGCTCGGTAACGTGGGCGCCACGACGCGGCAGGATCGCGATCAGGTGACGGCGCTCGAGGATCAGCAAGGCTTCGCGGACCGAACCGCGGCTGACGTTGAGCGCCAGCGTGACCTTCTGTTCCTGGATGCGCTCTCCCGGCTTCATTTCGCCACGAATGATGCGTTCGGCGAGGTGGTGAGCGATTTGCTCGGCGAGGCTGTCCGGCGCCTTGAACGTCATGGTTGTCCTTCAAACTCTATCGATCTGCACAAGCGGCGCAGTGTAGCGCAAATGCGCGGTCATGGCGGAGTGCCCACTCAGCGGTTTTTGGCACGAATCCCGCAAAAAAGCGCAGTGACCGATGAAGGTCAATACTGAATAGACACGCTGTTGATCGACGAAACGGATTTTCCTGACCCTTAAGTCAGAAAACCATTGACCGAAAAGTCAGACCTGCTAAATTCGGTTCACGTCGGTTAACAACAATAATGAGTCTGCGAGGCCTTCCGTGATCCAGTTTTTACTTAACCAGGAACTCCGTAGCGAGCACGCCCTGGACCCGAATCTGACTGTGCTCAATTACCTGCGTGAACACGTAGGCAAGCCCGGCACCAAAGAAGGTTGCGCCAGTGGCGACTGCGGCGCCTGCACCGTGGTGGTTGGCGAGTTGCAGACCGATGACAGCGGGCGTGAGCATATTCGCTATCGCAGCCTCAACTCGTGCCTGACCTTTGTTTCGTCATTACACGGCAAGCAACTGATCAGCGTTGAAGACCTCAAGCACAAGGGCGAACTGCACAGCGTGCAGAAAGCCATGGTCGAGTGCCACGGTTCGCAGTGCGGCTTCTGCACCCCCGGTTTCGTCATGTCGTTGTTCGCCCTGCAAAAGAACAGCGACGCGCCGGATCAGGCCAAGGCTCACGAAGCGCTGGCCGGCAACCTCTGCCGCTGTACCGGCTACCGCCCTATTCTCGCCGCTGCCAAACAATCCTGCTGCGGCAAGCCAGCGGATCAGTTCGACGCCCGTGAAGCCGAAACCATTGCCCGCCTCAAGGCCATCGCGCCGACCGATATCGGCGAACTCAACAGCGGCGACAAGCGCTGCCTGGTGCCGCTGACCGTCGCTGACCTGGCCGATCTCTACGACGCTTATCCACAAGCGCGGCTGCTCGCCGGCGGCACCGATCTGGCGCTGGAAGTCACGCAGTTCCACCGCACTCTGCCGGTGATGATCTACGTCGGCAACGTCGCCGAAATGAAGCGCATCGAAACCTTCGATGACCGCATCGAAATCGGCGCCGCCACCGCCCTCTCCGACTGCTACGAGGCGTTGAATGCCGAGTACCCGGACTTCGGCGAACTGCTGCACCGCTTCGCCTCGTTGCAGATCCGCAATCAAGGCACCCTCGGCGGCAACATCGGCAACGCTTCGCCGATCGGTGACTCGCCACCGCTGCTGATCGCCCTCGGCGCGCAGATCGTGCTGTGCAAAGGCGAAACCCGCCGCACCTTGAACCTGGAAGATTACTTCATCGACTACCGCGTCACCGCGCGCCAGGAAAGCGAGTTCATCGAAAAAATCATCGTCCCGCGCGCCAGCGCCGAGCAGTTGTTCCGTGCCTATAAAGTGTCAAAGCGCCTGGACGACGACATCTCCGCCGTCTGCGCTGCCTTCAATCTGCGCGTGGAAAATGGCGTGATCAGCGACGCGCGCGTGGCCTTCGGCGGCATGGCGGCGATTCCGAAACGCGCTGCGCACTGCGAAGCCGTGCTGCGAGATGCACCGTTCAACAGTGCCGTGATCGAAAGCGCCTGCGCCGCGCTGGCCGAAGACTTCACACCGCTCTCGGACTTCCGCGCCAGCAAGGAATATCGCCTGCTCAGCGCGCAGAACCTGCTGCGCAAATACTTCATCGAACTGCAAACACCGCACATCGAGACCCGGGTGACCGCTTATGTCTAATCAT